>JAABSH010000002.1 GCA_011390465.1 Desulfobacteraceae bacterium | reverse complement strand
TCCGGGCAGCGTCAAAAAGCGCAAGCCGGGGCATGGAAGACTGTTTTTTACCGGTCCAGGACATGATCCCGCCATCCAGGGTAAAAATCGGCTTTTCAAAGGTCGCTTCTTCGGCAGCGGTCATGGCTGCGGCTTGGGACCGGGACCCCACGCGGCAGTAAAAAATCAAATCCCTGTCAACAGGCAGCCCGTCAAAGGATTGCATCAGCTGAGGCAGGGGCTTTAGCAGGGCGCCGGGGATGTGATGGGATTCATATTCCGCCGGCTGCCGCACATCCACGAGAAGAAACGCTTTTTCATGATGGGCGTCCATGTAGCGTCTGAGCGCTTCAGCATCCATTCGTTTGAATTTGGTTGTTTTTTCCATTTTAAAAACCGACAGTTTGATGAATTTCAATTTTCTGAGAATTGCGTCTAAAAATCATTATCTCCCGCAAAGCCGCTGAGCTCGCAGAGAAATAAATCTCAGCGCCTCTGCGGCTCTGCGGGAAAATAAAACAGGATCATGTAATCCTTATTTTTCATACACAAGCCATCAATAGTTTACATCCGCGTAATCCACCCATCCCCCGGCTTCTACCAGGGCCCGGTCAAACCCGGAAATGGAAAAACCAATATCCGCTTCCCTGTTATTTCCCTTGATCGTAAACCGGTTGTTCGCAAAATCCGTTTCAAGGGTCGCCGGGCTGCCGGAAAACTCGGCAAACAGCCGGTCGATTTCTTCCTTTGAAAGCGCAACCGCCATCATGCCGCAGTTAAACATGTTCTGCCGGAAAATCCGGGCAAAACTTTCCCCGATCACCAGATTGATGCCGTTGACTTCCAGGGCCCAGGGCGCGTGCTCCCGGGAAGAGCCGCAGCCGAAATTGGACTGGGTAATGATCACCTGTTTTCCGGCAATATCTTTTGCCGGATCAAATCCGTCAAACTTCAAATCTTCGAGCAGATAGGGTTTTAACGCTTCCTTGGTAATTTCCGTGAGATACCGTGCCGGTATGATTTCATCCGTATTAATGTCTGCGCGATCCAGAAACAGAATCTCGCCGTTAAAATTTTTCATAACAATTCCCCGTGTGTTTCTATGCTGAATACAGAGTTGAATTGGTGATATGACCCGCCAGGGCCGTGGCCGCGGCGGTTGCCGGGCTCATGAGGTGCACCATGCCGCCCTTGCCCATGCGGCCGAAAAAATTTCGGTTGGTGGTGGAGGCGCACACCTCTCCTTCTGCCAGGACCCCGTTGCTCATGCCCAGACAGGCCCCGCAGGTGGGGTTGGTGACGCAGAATCCCGCGTCCATAAAAATTTTAATGATCCCTTCATCTAACGCTTTGGTGAAAATATCCGGCGTGGCCGGAGACACAATGCCCCGGAGGGAATCGCGGATCCGGTTTCCCTTGAGCACTGCCGCTGCCACCCGGAGATCTTCAAGCCGGCCATTGGTGCAGGAGCCGATGTACACCTGATCAACAGGGGTGCCTTCCATCTCGCTTACCGGTCGGACCGTGTCGGGTTTGTATCCATAAGTCACCTGGGGGGAAAGGTCGCTGACATCAAGGGTCATCTCATCCGCGTAAACCGCGTCCGGGTCCGGGCAAAATGCCTCAAATGCCGCCAAAGCCGCTTCTTTTGACGCATATTCCCCGGAAATAAACGGCCAGAGATAATCCACCGTGGTCTGGTCCGGATAACAGATGCCGCAGGTGCCGCCGGCTTCTATTGCCATGTTGCACAGGGTCATGCGGGCTTCCATGCTCATGTTCTCAATCACCGGACCGGCAAATTCAATGACTTTATTGGTGGCCCCGTTCACGCCCAGCCGGCCGATCACAGACAAAATCACGTCTTTGGCAAAAACACCCGGGGGCAATTTCCCGGTAATGTTAATTTTCAGGGTCTGGGGATACTGAAACGCGCACACGCCTTTTAGAATTCCCACTTCCAGATCCGTGGTGCCCACGCCCGCGGCAAAGGCGCCAAACGCCCCGTGGGTGCAGGTATGGGAATCTCCCATGATAATGGTGTATCCGGGCCGGACAAATCCTTTTTCCGGAAAAATGGCATGGCACACGCCGTTTCTGCCCACGTCAAAAAAATCTTTGATATTGTTGCGACGGGCCCAGTCCCGGACGATTTTTCCCTGAAGCGCGGTTTTGGAATCCTTGGCCGGGGTCACATGATCAATCACGGCTTTTATTTTTGCGGGATCAAACACCCGGTCTTTTCCCCGGCTCACCAGGTCGTTGATGGCCACAGGGGTGGTAATCTCATGGCAGAACACCGCATCTAACCGGATCACAAAAATATCTTCACAGGGGTTGTCCACAAAATGCGCGTCAAAAATTTTCTCAGCAACGGTTTTTCCCATTATTTCTCCTTAACAATATCAATTCATGAAACACCGATTCCATATACCCAAAGCGGAAAACCCTATTCCCATCCCCCGATCAGATGCAGGTGCAGGTGGAAAACCTCCTGGCCCCCGCCTTTTTCCACATTAAAAAACAGCCGGTAGCCGGATTTGTCCACAGACATTTTTGCGGCCATGTCTTTGGCCGTCATGACGAGCTCGGTGACAATATCCCACTCCCCGTCCGCGATATCATTGATACCGCGGATATGCTCCTTGGGTACCAGCAGCAGATGAATCGGCGCAAGGGGGTTGATGTCTTTAAAAACCACCAGCCGGTCATTTTCATACAAAAATTCCGTTGGAATCTCACGGTTTACGATTTTACAAAAAATACAGTCGTCCGTTGCCATGGATTTACGTTTCTCCTTTTTTGTAACTAGTTCTGTTAATCCGCCTTAACCACCAGCACCGAGGCCTTGTTCAGGGATCGCACCAGTTTTACGCTGATATCACCCATAATAAATTCTTCAGATTTTGACATTTTTTTCCGGCCGGTGACCACCAGATCATAATTTCCCTTTTGAAAAAAATCGATAATGCCTTCGGTAACAGACGGATACGGATCCGTCAAAAGCACGGTATCAATCTGATCCGGCGAAAACCCTTTTTCCGCCACCAGCCGCTGTTTGGCATTTTCCAGCAATGCCTGAAACTTGAGGGGCTGTTCATTCATAAATTTCTTACCCATGAGTTCCTCGCCGGACGTGGGCTGTCGAAACACATGGATAAAGGTAATATGACAATTTTCCGGATTTATGGAAAAATTGATCAAAAATGCAATCACCGCCCGGGAGGTGATCGAATCATTTAACGGAACAAGCATTGTATTGGCCACGGTCATCCCCTTTTTTTGGGTTTTCAGCAAACAGTACCTGAAACAGCAATCGCCGGCACTTACCTGCAATAACCCCGGACAATGCGGGGGGGAAGCTGTTCAAAAGCCATGTTCACATGATCCACAAAATTTTTAAACCCGTTGTTTTCAATCACAAGGCCAAGCTGATTGCCCAGCACGCAAAGGGAATCCACGTCAGATTCGTGAAAATTCAGTTTTTCGCCGTCATAAATCCGGATCACGCCGATAACCCAGGAACGGTATTTGATGGGAATGCCCATCATCGAGACAATGCCTTCTTTTTTCGCGGCATCCGGATACTGAATCCGGTCATCATGCTGAATGTCATTGATCACTTCCACCTTTCCCGTGCCCAGAGAACAGTATTTATCATCCACAAACACCGGCCCTTTGCTCAGGTACTCATCACTGATACCGTAGGAACTGACATGAAACAACTGCTGTTCGATTTGATCCAGCAGCAGAATGCTGGCGCCTTTTACCTTGAATGCCCGGCAGATGCCTTCCACCAGATGACTGAGCAGAAGGTTAAAATCATCATAGGTTGAAATGGCATTGCTGATGGCCTTGAACTGCTTGAGGTAAAATTTGCGTTTGGGTTGATGTGGCATGGCGGCACCTCTTTTTGTTATTTTAGACGATGCTTTTCTGGTTTTAGCAGCCCGGCCGTGTTCAGAGGCAATTCCAGATAGGGAAACTGCGCCATAAATATCTGAAATGCCCGGCGCCAGCTGCCTTTCAGCGTTTTATGCGTGATCGAACGGGCAAGCATTTTAAGGAAAAAAGACCTTGCCACCTCTTTTGCGCCCATGCGCTGCAAATGGTCCGTCCGAACCTGGCAGTCCACAAAATCAAAGCACAGAACCCTCAAAAACCGACACAGCGCCACCAGGGCGATTTTGGACGTATTGGGCACCAGTGAAAACATGGATTCCCCGAAAAATCCCCTGCCCATGGACACCCCGTACAATCCGCCGGTCAGCCTGGCGCCCTGCCAGACTTCAATGGAATGGGCATACCCCGCATGAAACAGCCGGCAGTAGGCATCTAACATGTCCGGGCCGATCCAGGTTTCCTGAAAATTATCCGTTCGCATGGCCGCGCAGGTGGAGATCACCTCGTCAAAAGCCGCGTCGCAGGTGATGGTGAACGCCTGCTGCCGGATAATCCGCTTCAGTCTCCGGGAGACATGAACCGCATCCGGATACAGCACCAGCCGCGGATCCGGAGACCACCACAGTATGGGCTCCCCCTCCCCGTACCAGGGAAAAATGCCCATCTGATAGGCCAGCAGCAGCCGTTGCCCGCTTAAATCCCCGCCAATGGCGAGCAGTCCTTCAGGTTCCGCAAAATGCGGGGGCGGAAACGATATTTTTTCCGACAACCGGAAAACGGGCATATCAGGAATACGTAAACATCAGGTGGTTGTCTTTGACCTTGACATATACATTCCCCCCGTCCTTCAGCCGCCCGAAAAGAATGTCATCTGTGATCACATCTTTGATCTCTTTCTGGATCAGCCGGTCCAGGGGCCGGGCCCCGAAATGGGGATCAAATCCGTGCTTCGCCAGCCAGAGCCGGGCCGGGCCGGACAATGTCAGAGTTACGTTTTTGACCGCCAGTTGAGGGGCCAGTTCATCCATGAATTTGTCCACAATTTTTTCCATAATTTTTAAATTCAGGGACTTAAACGTAATAATATCATCCAGCCGGTTTCTGAACTCCGGGCTGAAAAATTCATTAATGGCTTTTTTCCCTTTGGCCGCAGGATCAAGGGCTCCATCCCCGCCAAAACCGATGCTCGTGCTGACCATTTCCCGGGCCCCGGCATTGGAGGTCATAATCAGGATGATATTGCGGAAATCCGCTGTTTTGCCGTTATTGTCCGTCAAGGCCGCATGATCCATAACCTGCAATAGAATATTGTAGATATCCATATGGGCTTTTTCAATTTCATCCAGGAGCAGCACACAATAGGGATATTTGCGGATCTGATCGGTTAAGAGCCCCCCCTGGTCAAAGCCGATATATCCGGGCGGCGCCCCGATCAGCCGGGCCACAGCGTGTTTTTCCATGTACTCGCTCATGTCAAACCGCAGAAACTGGACCCCGAGCAGCCACGCGATCTGCCGGGCCACTTCTGTTTTTCCCACGCCGGTGGGGCCGGCAAACAAAAAAGAGCCGATGGGCCGCTGGGGCGCGCTGAGTCCTGCCCGGGACCGCTTGATGGCCGTGACCAGCGATTCAATGGCCGTGTCCTGGCCGTAAATTTTTTCTTTAAGCCGGTCTTCCAGAAATTCCAGGTTGGACCGGTCCGATGCGGAAACGCTCTGAGTGGGAATTTTGGCGATCTTAGAGACGACTTTTTCCACATCTGAGGGCTGCACCCGTTTCCGCCGTTTTGACGATGCCAGCCGAAGCAGCACGCCGGCTTCGTCGATCACGTCTATGGCTTTATCCGGCAGAAACCGTTCATTGATGTGTTTGGCGGATAATTCCGCTGCGGCCCGCAGGGCTTTGTCCGTGTATTTGATCTGATGGTGGTCCTCGTAATAAACTTTCAGGCCCTTGAGAATTTTTACGGTATCTTCCACCGAAGGCTCCGCGATCTCAATTTTTTCAAACCGCCGGGAAAAGGCCCGGTCTTTGTCGAAAAAATTCTTGAACTCTTCATAGGTGGTGGATCCGATGCACCGGAGTTCACCGGTGAGCAGCGAAGGCTTCAGAATATTGGACGCATCCATGGACCCGCTGCTGGTGGCGCCGGCGCCGATGATGGTATGAATTTCATCAATAAACAGGATGGCATTTTCTTTTTCGCCCAGGGCCGAAATAATGGCTTTGAGCCGCTGCTCAAAATCCCCCCGGTATTTGGTACCGGCCAGGAGCGCGCCCAGATCCAGGGAATAAATCCGGGCATTTGCCAGAGGATCCGGTATATCACCGGCGGCGATTTTCTGGGCCAGGCCTTCTGCCATGGCGGTTTTGCCCACGCCGGCGTCTCCCACAAACACGGGATTGTTTTTTCGCCGGCGGCAGAGCACCTGGATGGTGCGCTGCATTTCCGATTCCCGGCCAATGAGCGGATCCAGTTTTTTCTGTTCGGCCCGGGCGACCAGATCAATGGTAAAGGCTTCTAAAGGATCCGGTTTCTCTTTCTGGTCTTTTTTTCTGGCCGGCCCGCTGGTGTCCGGGCCTTCCTTGAACGGGTCCTCCTGGTTGCCGTGGGAAATCACTTTCAGCACATCCAGGCGGGTAATCCCTTCAGCCGCCAGGAAATAGGCGGCATGGGACTTTTTTTCTTCCAGCATGGACGCCAGGAGATCGCCCACGTACACGATTTCTTTTTCCGCAGACCGGGCGTGGTTGACGGCCCGCTGGATCACCCGCTGAAACCGCATGGTCTGCTGCAGCACATATTCCTGATCATCCGGCACCCGGTCCAGCTTGTTGTCAAAAAAATTTTCCAGTTCGCTTTGGATATTTTCCGCATTGCCGCCGCAGGAGGCTATCAGCTCGATGCCCTCCCGGTCATGAACAATGGCGTAAAGGACGTGTTCGATACAGACATATTCATGGCGGCGTTTGCGGGCTTCTTTCACCGCCAGGCTGAGTATCGCGCTTAATTCCTTGCTGATCATCACATTATGCCTTTTCTATGGAACTTTTCAGAGGAAAGCCTCTTTCTTTGGCAAGCTCATGGGTCACGGCCATTTTGGTCTCCGCCACCTCATAAGTGTAGACGCCGCAGACGCCCATTCCGGTTTTATGCACACTGAGCATGATGGCGGTGGCTTGCTCAAATGTTTTGTGAAACACCCGCATGAGCAGTTCCACCACAAACTCCATGGTGGTGTAGTCATCATTGTGCAGGAGCACTTTATACATGGGAGGTTCTTTTATGTCCTCCCGGTTTTTTGAAATGACGGTGCTTTCGGCTTCCGGGGAAAATCGGCTCATTTCTCCATCTGCTCCGGCAGCGCGTTCATGCCAATCATGGAAATCATATTCATTATACCACTGCACAATTTTCATTAAACGTTGTTAAAAAAATAACCACTGATTCTGAAAATGCCATTATAAAAATTTTACAAAAACTTTTAATGAGATTCAATGACAAACTGATCCGCTCAAAAAACCCCGACGGGGACAGGCACAAAAAAACAGGCCACGGGCTTATCTGCCGCAGCATTTTTTATATTTTTTCCCGCTGCCGCAGGGACAGGGATCATTTCGGCCCACCTTTTCAGCCTGGCGCACCACTGGTGCTTTTTTCACACCCGAATCAGAATGGGAAAAACTCATTTCCTGTTCTTTGGGGGTCTGAAGCTCCTGGGCCGCCTCAGGTTCGGCAATCTGGATGCGGAAAAGAATGGTCAGGGTCTGCTCCCGAATCCGGGCCACCATTTCCTGAAACATTTCAAATGCTTCTTTTTTATACACCATGAGCGGGTCCTGCTGGGCGTAACTTCTGAGACCGATGCCCTCTTTTAAATGATCCATGGACAACAGGTGATCTTTCCATAAATTATCCATGGTCTGAAGCATGATAATCCGCTCAATATTGCGGAAATCCGGGGCCCCGATGGTGGCTTCTTTCTGATTGTAAATAGCGGTGGCCGTATCCGTAATTTGCCGTGACAAGGCATCTGCGGACAAATCGTCGCTGGCGGTTGCATCGTTTTCACCCAAGTCAGGCCGGAAATTAAACTGGGTAAACACGGAATCTGAAAGCCCTTTAAGATCCCATTCCCGGGCCGGCATTTTATCCACCGCATACATGGAGACGATCTCACCGGCAATGGATTCAATCATGTCATCAATCACCGGCCGCAGGCTTTCCCGGGTTATGACTTCCCGGCGCTGCTGATAAATGACTTCCCGCTGCTGATTCATGACATCGTCATATTCCAGCAGCTGCTTGCGGATATTGAAATTATGGCCTTCCACCTTGCTCTGGGCGTTTTCAATGGAACGGGAAATCATTTTATGTTCAATGGGTTCCCCTTCCTGCATGCCCAGACGGCTCATGATGCCGGAAATGCGTTCTCCGCCGAAAATCCTTAAAAGGTCATCTTCGAGAGACAGATAAAACCGCGAAGATCCGGGATCGCCCTGCCGGCCGGACCGGCCCCTGAGCTGGTTGTCAATGCGCCGGCTTTCATGACGTTCCGTGCCGATAATATGAAGACCGCCCAGTTCGGTTACCCCTTCCCCCAGCACAATATCCGTTCCCCGGCCCGCCATGTTGGTGGAAATGGTCACTGCGCCCCGCTGCCCCGCATTGGCAATGATTTCAGCTTCTCCGGCATGGTTTTTGGCGTTCAGCACATTGTGCCGCACTCCCCTTTTTTTGAGTTTCCGGCTCACATCTTCAGACACGTCAATATTCACCGTGCCCACCAGCACGGGCTGGCCGGTTTTGTGGCATTCCACAATTTCATCCAGCACTGCTTCGAATTTTTCCCGGCGGGTGCGGTAAATCACATCCGGAAAATCCGTCCGGATCATGGGTTTGTTGGTGGGCACCACCACCACGCCGAGGTTGTAAATTTTGGCAAATTCCGCGGCTTCGGTTTCCGCCGTACCGGTCATGCCGCTCAGTTTGTCATACATGCGGAAATAATTCTGAAATGTAATGGTGGCAAGGGTCTGGTTTTCGTTTTCAATTTTCACCTTTTCCTTTGCTTCCAGGGCCTGGTGCAGACCTTCACTGTACCGGCGGCCGGGCATGAGCCGGCCGGTAAACTCATCCACAATAACCACTTCACCGTCTTTGATAATATAATCCACATCCAGAGTGAAAATCACATGGGCTTTCAGGGCCTGGTTCACATGATGCAGCAAATCGATATTTTTGGTATCATAGAGGTTATCGACCTTTAACAGCCTTTCCGCTTGCGCCACCCCCTCTTCGGTAAGGGTAACCGCTTTGGCTTTTTCATCCACTGTGTAATGTTCTTCTTTTTTCAGATGGGGAACAATCTGATTGACCTCGTAATAAAGGTGGGTGGATTTTTCCGCGGGCCCGGAAATAATCAGCGGGGTTCTGGCTTCATCAATCAGGATGCTGTCCACTTCGTCCACAATGGCAAAATGCAATTCCCGCTGCACCAGGGCGGCCTTGTCAAACTTCATGTTATCCCGGAGATAATCAAACCCGAATTCATTGTTTGTGCCGTAGATAACATCACAATTATAGGCAATCTTGCGCTGGGCATCGTCCATGCCGTGGAGAATGGTGCCCACGGAAAGCCCCAGAAATGAAAACACCTTGCCCATCCATGCCGCGTCCCGGCGGGCCAGGTAATCGTTAACCGTGATCACATGCACGCCTTTGCCGGTAAGGGAATTGAGATAGGCCGCCAGCGGGGCCACCAGGGTTTTGCCTTCACCGGTTTTCATTTCCGCAATATTTCCCCCGTGCAGGACCATGCCGCCGATGAGCTGCACGTCAAAATGCCGCATGTCCAATGTCCGCCAGGTGGCTTCCCGCACCGTGGCAAAGGCCTCCGGCAGCAGATCATCCAGGGTGTCGCCGCTCTCATATCGGGATTTCAGTTTTTGCGTCTGACGGGCAAGGTCTTCGTCGGTCAGTGCTTTGATTTCCGGTTCCAGGGCATTTATTGCTTCCACAAGCGGCAGATACCCTTTGATCACCCGCTCATTCTTACTGCCGAAAATTTTTAACAGAAAACTATTAACTGCTTCTAAACCCATTATTGAACATTTCCTTGTTGATTTTTAAGGTACCGGATCGATTTTGAAAAAAAATCAGGCGGGAACCGATTAGGACGGCGAATCTGTTTTTGCCAGATATTCGGACATATATTTTTCAGCATTTACCGGGATATCATTCAGCCGGACTTCATAATGCAGATGGGGCCCGGTGCTCCGGCCGGTGCTGCCGACCTCGCCGATTACCGCCCCCCGTTTAACGTTCTGGCCTTTTTCCGCGTGACAGCACTTCAGGTGCGCGTATCGGGTCACGATCCCGAAACCATGATCAATATATACCACATTACCGAAGGATCCCCTGCGGCCGGCAAACGTTACCTTCCCGCCGGCAGTGGCTATTACCGGGGTCCCTTCGTGGACAGCGATGTCCACACCGGCATGAAATTCTTCTTTATCTGAAAACGGGGACCGGCGAAAACCGAATTTTGACGAAATCCATCCTCCGGTCACCGGCCGCATGGACGGCGTGACCTGCTGGATGGCCTTGATTTCCTTTAACGTTTCCCACAAGAGATAGAATTCTTCAGACTGCTTTCCGATTCCGCGGTCCAGCAGGGAGACATCCTGTTCCATATTTGCCAGAAATTCAGAAAAAACCTCTGATGTAGAGGCTTCCGGTTCATTTTTTCCCGCAAGCGAACCGCCCACCCCGTAATCTTCAAGATCTTCCGGAACATGCTTAAGCCCGGTATAGGAGCGTATTTCCTGCTCCAGTTGATTTAATTTAATCAGTCTCATCTGAAGGGCGTCAATTTTGGTATAAAAAGTCTGTATCTGCTGGTTGCGATCCGCTAAATCCGCCTTCAGGTTCTGAATTTCCCGGCGCAGGTCCCGGGACTGAAAACTGCTGTATTTAAGAATGCCGTAATCAACTCCTGCCACTGTCAGACAAAAAAGCAGTAATGCCGCAACAATACCCAAAACAACAATCCTTTTCCGGGAAAGCAGCTTCAGCCGGACAAAGTTGCCGGTTTCATCATAGAGCAGAAATGTCAGTCTTTTGTGCATGGTCATATTTTACAGTCGGATTTTTACAAAAACATCAACATATAGAGGTATAAGAAAATATCATTTCTTCCGGCGTGCTGTCAAGGTGCAGGGCCGGTTGATCAGGGTAAATGAATATTTATAAAACAAAAAGCCATGTTTGAAACATGGCTTTTTGTTTCATCGTTTATATCACCGGTAACATAGGATTATGGACCGGTGAGCGCCGGCACGGACCCCGGATTAAATCAATCCCAGTTTGTATTTCAGGGATCTCAGGGTATTGTGCATGAGCATGGTAATGGTCATGGGGCCGACGCCGCCGGGTACCGGGGTGATAAAGCCCGCGATTTCCTTGGCTGCGTCAAAATCCACATCCCCTTTGAGGATGGCAATTTTTTTGCCGGTTTTTTCGCTGATTTTTTCCCCCACCCGGTTGACCCCCACATCGATGACGCAGGCACCCGGTTTAATCCATTCGGGTTTTACCAGATCCGGCACGCCCGCGGCCACAATCAGGATATCCGCGCGTTTGCAATGGCCAGCCAGATCCTTTGTCCGGGTATGAACAATGGTCACTGTGGCATTGGCGCCCGGGCCTTTCTGAACCATCATATTGGCAATGGGTTTGCCCACGATATTGGAACGGCCCACCACCACCACTTCCGCGCCGCTGGTTTCCACGCCGGCCCGGACGATCATTTCCTGAATGCCGTAAGGGGTGCAGGGCGGAAACTTCACTTCAGAACCGCCGATCATGAGCCGGCCCACATTTACCGGATGAAAGCCGTCCACATCTTTGTCCGGATCAATGGCGTTAAGCACTTTTTTCTCATCAATATGCTTGGGCAGGGGCAGCTGCACCAGAATGCCGTTGATGGAATCGTCTTTGTTGTATTTGTCAATCAACGCCAGCAGGTCTTCTTCGGAAATATCCGGAGACTGGTTGTCCTGGATTTCATGGAATCCCACCCGGTGGGCGGTTTTGATCTTCAGGGTCACATAGGATATAGAGGCGGGATTCTCACCGACCAGAATGGTGACAAGCCCCGGAACCACACCGTGTTTTTCTTTGATTTCCGCCACTTCCTGCGTAATTTCTTCAAGAATTTCTTCCCGGATGTCCGTTCCTTTGATCAATGTTGCTGTCATTTTTACTTCTCCTTTTCAAAATTTAACCGGTTAAAATATATAAATTAAAAATACACCTGTCTGAGCTGAAACCGCTCAGAATATCATTAATATCCTTATATTAATATCCAGAAGTTATTTAAAGCAGCGCAGATCCCGCACTTTTTCCTCAGGATTAAAGGTTCCCGGCTCCACCAGACGAACCGTCACCTCCCAGCCCAGCAGTTCCGAAAGGGCCCGGTGCAGGGTTTCCGCAAACCGCCGCTGTTTTTTCATTTCATCAAAAAAATTCAGGTCTGAAATTTCCATTAACACCGTCATCTGATCCAGGCCCCCGCTGCGCTCCACCTGAATCTGAAAAACCGGCATGCCGCCGCTCACCCGGGCCAGAGCCTGGCCGACCTGCTCCGGCGTGATGGCCATGCCGCGAACCACCATTACATCATCGCAGCGCCGGAAAATCCGGGAAATCCGGCAGTGGGTCCGGCCGCAGGCGCAGGGCGTGTAATCAATGCGACTGATATCCCCGGTTCTGAACCGAATCAGGGGAAAGGCTTCCTTGGAAATGGAGGTCAGCACCAGCTCCCCTTCCGAACCTTCCGGCAAAGGCGCCAGCGTCACCGGATCAACTATTTCAGGAATAAAATGATCTTCCGCAATATGCAAACCGTTTTTTTCCGGACACTCCCAGGCAACCCCGGGACCGAACAATTCCGTCATGGCATAGGTGTCCGTGGCCGTGATGTGCATTTTGAATTCCAGAATGCGCCGGGTCTCTTCAGACCAGGGCTCGGAGCCGAACACCCCGGATTTCAGCATCAAAGACTGAGGATCCAGGTTCATTTCTTCCATTTCACGCACCAGGCTGAGGGCCAGGGTGGGAGTGGAGACCAGCACCGTGGTCCGAAAATCCCGCATGATTTTAATCTGATCGGAAAATTTTCCCGCGGACATGGGAATCACGGAAGCCCCGATTTTTTCCGCGCCCATCTGCACCCCGAAAGGACCGGTGGTGATGCCGAAGTTCAGGGCGATCTGGACCACGTCATCCTTGTTGATGCCCACCCCGGTAAAATTACGGGCCATCAGTTCAGCCCATACATTGATATCATTCTGCGTAAACCCGATGACAATGGGATCTTCAAAATTAACAGACGCGGTGTGCAGCCGCACCACCTCCCTCAGGGGCACGGCAAACATGTCATAGGGATAATTTTCAGAAAGTTCCCGGCGGGTAATGAACGGCAGAGAGTTAAAATCGGAAAAAGAGCGAAGGTCCTCGGGCATGAAATCCACATCCCTGAAAATTTTCCGGTAATGCCGCACATTTTTATACACCCGGTGCAGCGTGGCCTGGAGTTTTTCAAGCTGCACCTGCTGGATTTCCTCCCGGCTCATGCATTCAATTTTTTTATCCCAGAATTCCATATTTTTTCCTTGTTATCTAAAAGATTAAATAACAATAATTTTAGCCTTTAGCCTTCAGCCTTCAGCCTTCAGCTTTCACCTTCGAGCTTTCACCTTCTTCACTCCCAAATCTCCTTCTGCTCCCTGCCCAGATACGCCCGCCGGACTTCCTGATTGGTCATCAGCCGGTCTGCCCCTTCTTCAAGCACAATTTTACCGGTTTCAATCACATAGCCCCGGTCCGCAATTTTCAGCGCGGCACCGGCATTCTGTTCAATCAGCAGCACGGTCAGCTTCTGATCCGCCTGAAGTCTGGCAATCAACTGAAAAATATCTTTTATGATCAGCGGCGCCAGCCCCATGGACGGTTCATCCAGCAGCAGCAGCCGGGGCCGGGACATCAGGGCCATGGCAATGGCCAGCATCTGCTGCTCTCCGCCGCTCAGGGTGCCGGCATACTGCCTCCGCCGTTCCTTTAAAATCGGAAACCGGGTAAACATTTCTTCTATATCAGATTTCAGCTGTTTTCGTCCATGATGCCGGTAAATCAGATACCCGCCCAGTTCGAGATTATCATACACCGACATGGACCGGAAAAGCTGGCGGCCTTCCGGCACATGGGCAATCCCCAGGCCCACGAGTTTTTCCGGGCTGGCACCGGTAATGTCCTGACCGTCAAACCAGATGCGGCCGTCCGCCACCGGATGCAGGCCGGAGATGGTGCGCAGGGTGGTGGTTTTACCGGCCCCGTTGGCGCCGAGAAGGGTGACGATCTCCCCTTCGCTCACATGCATGGATACATTTTTTAAAATATGTATCAGGCCGTAATAACTGTTTACATTTACCAGACGGAGCATGGGTTTGTCAGGTTGAAGGTTTAAGGTTGAAGGTTTAAGGTTGAAGGTTTAAGGTTGAAGGTTTAAGGTTGAAGGTTTAAGGTTGAAGGTTTAAGGTTGAAGGTTTAAGGTTGAAGGTTGAAGGTTTAAGGTTGAAGGTTGAAGGTTGAAGGTTGAAGACTGAAGACTGAAGGCTGAAGGGAAAAACCGCTTTCCTGCCATTTGCAAACGGCCCGTCATCTTTTCAAATTCATCATTCATCATTCATCATTCATCATTCATCATTCATCGTTCATCGTTCATCGTTCATCGTTCATCATTCGTAATTCGTAATTCATCATTCCCCCTCACTCTCCCAGATATGCCGCGATGACATCTTCATTTGCCTGTATTTCAGCAGGGGATCCATTGGCAATCAGACTGCCGAAATTAATCACGGCCACGGCATCGGAAATATCCATTACCAGTTCCATGTCATGCTCCACCAGCAATACCGTAATCTGCATGGCCTTGATTTTCTGGATCAATTCTCCCATGGCAATTGTTTCCCGGGAATTGAGACCTGAGGCCGGTTCATCCAGGAGCAGCAGCTTGGGTTCGATGGCCAGTGCCCGGGCAATTTCCAGCATGCGCTGGCTGCCCAGGGGCAGGCTGCCGGCGGGAACGTGGGCCTTCGGGGCCAGCCCTAAAAAATGGAGCTGTTTTTCCGCAGATTCCTGAATTTTCTTTTCTTCCCCGCGCAATACCGGCGGCAGGATCGAAGAATAAAAAAACCCGGCCCGGGACCGGAGATGCCGGCCGGCCATAATGTTTTCCAGCACACTCATCTGCGGAAAAATCTGAACGTTCTGAAAGGTCCGGCCAATGCCGGCTGCTGCGATGCGATGGGGTTTCAAGCCCATCAAAGATCGGCCGTTAAAAATAATCTCCCCGGCAGTGGGATGCAGATATCCGGTAATCAGATTAAAAATCGTGGTTTTGCCCGCGCCGTTGGGGCCGATGAGAGACGTCACCGTTCCCCGGCAAACGTCCAGGGTCAAATCAGATACCGCCACCACCCCGCCGAATGTCCGCCGCAGCCGGTTTAGCCTCAGAATGCTGTTATCCGGCATGGTCGGTTCCTTTGGCGGTTTTTCCAAACAGCAGCCGCACCCTGCTCAGCACGCTGCTGATGCCGCTGAAAATGCCTTCCGGCAGAAACAGCATGATAATCAAGAGAATACCGCCGTATACCAGGGTATCATAATCCGGCTGATACTGAATGCCCACCACCTGCAAATAATCAGACAGGAAAGACAAAATCTCCGGCAGCAGCGACAGCACCACGGCTCCGGTCAGGGCCCCCCAGATGGAGTGCAATCCGCCCACCGCCACCATGGTAATCAGCAGCACGGAATGCATCACATCAAAAGGGCCGGGATCGATATAGTTGACGTAGCAGGCGTACAAACTGCCGCTGACAGACGCGAACACGGCGCTCAGCATGAATATCTGCACCTTGTAGGCGGTAATGTTAATGCCCAGGGAGGCGGCGGCGTCTTCGCTACCGTGAAGGGCCTGCAGTCCCCGGCCCACCCGGGAATAAATCAGGTTCAGGGCGATGTAGACACCGGCGGCCACCGCGCTCCAGGCAAAATAAAAATATTGTTTGTCAGAATTCAAAACATACCCGAACAGGTTCAGCCGGGGAATGCCCACAATGCCGGCCGGGCCGCCGGTCAAATCCACCGCGGCCACCGCCACCACATGTACGATGGAAGCAAACCCCAGGGTGGCCATGGCCAGATAATGACCTTTGAGCCGCAATGCCGGAATCCCCACACAAAAAGCAATGACGAGCACCAGTACCACGCCGCAGAGCATGGCCAGCCAGGGCGACCATGCCAGTTTTGTCGTCAGGATACCGGTGGTATAGGCGCCAATGGCCACAAACGCGCCATGGCCGATGGAAATCTGGCCGGCGTATCCCATGAGCAGGCACAGGCCGACGCAGGTCAGGCAGTTGAACGCGGTAAACGTCAGCACGCCAAGATAATAGTCATTGGTCACCAATAGCGGCATCACCATAATGGCGCCAATGAGCGCAAAAAACCCGGCACTGTGCTTTCCCTTCATATCAGAATTCTTTTAACCTCATGGCTTCAGCACTCCCGAAAATACCGCTGGGCCGGATAAACAGCACAAACAGAAGAATGATCAGGGCAATGGCGTCCATGTAATGGGAAGAAATATAGCCCGCGCCCAGGGCTTCCAGCACTCCCAGCAGCACCCCGGCCACTACCGCGCCCATGCTGTTGCCCAGCCCCCCGAGCACCGCGGCCCCGAATCCTTTGAGCCCCAGCATGGCCCCCCGGGCGTAATCCATCTGAATAATGGGCGTGATGATAATTCCGGCAATGGCCCCGATGCCCGCTGAGAGGGCAAAGGACAGCATGACCATTTTCCGGTCGTTGATGCCGGCCAGACGGGCCGCGTCCCGGTTGATGGCGCAGGCGCGCATGCATTTGCCGGTCATGGTATAATTGAAAAACACAATATACGCCGCCACCACACAGCACAGAATGCCGACAACCCAAAGGGTCTGGGGAAGGATGGTGGCGCCGTAGAAATCAAGGGACGTGCTTCCGGAAAAATGGCGCATGTAATGGGAGCCTTTTCCCCAGAAGCACATGGCCGCCCCCTTGATAATAATGGACACTGCAATGGTAATGATAATCAGCCGCAGAACAGACGGCTGCTTCACCGGGTTGATGGTCAGCCGTTCCATTAAAATTCCGGCAACCATTACAAAAAGAACACTCAGGATAAAAGCGAACACAATGGACAGATGAAAGCCCATGGTCAGGGTCACCATCATAAGGCCTCCGAGCACCACAAACTCTCCCTGGGCAAAATTGATGATGCCGGTGGCGTTGTAGATCATGTTAAATCCCATGGCCACCATGGCATAAATGCTGCCGCGCTGAATTCCCATAATCAAAAACTGAAGCACGTCAACAAAGGCGCTGTCCATATGTGTTATTCCCGTGAGTTCATTTATACAGATATAATAAAAACCATCCGCCGATCAAATCCTTTGGTTACGGTTCCAGCACAACAAACTTACCGTCTTTTACCGTCAGAATGGCAAAATCTTCTTTATCCAGACCGCAATGATCCTTGTCCGAAAATTCGAAAATGCCGCCCACCCCGACAAAGGTGGTGTTTTCCAGCTCGTCACGGATTTTGGCGGCATCCGGACCGACTTTTTTAAGGGCATTCACCACCAGCCACAGGGCATCATAGGCATGTCCGCCAAAAGTGGACACATGGTCATCATAGGTGGATTCATAGGCCTGTTTGTATTCTTTCAGCACCTTTTTCTGGGGATGGTCATCGGCCAGGGTATCCACGGCCATGATTCTGCCGGCCGGGAATATGCAGCCTTCCGCGGAATCACCGGCAGCTTCGGCATATTTGACATTGGCAAACCCGTGGCTCTGATACAGGGGAATGGTCATTTTGAGCTGCTGCATATTTTTGGACACAATGGACTGGGCCGGGACAATGGACCAGTTGATAACGGCCTGGGCCTCGGTTTTCCGGATGCTGATCAGCTGAGCCGTCATGTCCGTGTCCGTGGGATTGTACGTTTCATCGGCAACAATGCTGATGCCGTAGTCTGAGGCAAATTCTTTCAGCTGTTCCCGGCCGGCCGCGCCGAATCCGGTAGTGCCGGTCATGATCCCCACCTTGCTGATATCATGGGCTTTCATGTGCTCAAAAATATTCAGGGCCGCATCACTGTCATCCGGGCCCACTTTGAAAACCCATTTCCGCTGGTCCACCGGCGTGGTAATCACTGCCGCGGACGCGCATGAAATCATGGGAATTTCGGACTGGGTGGCCACCGGCACCGCGGCCATGGAGGTACCGCTGCGGGAAGTGCCGATAATGGCGCATACCTTGTCTTTTTTAATAAGCTTCCGCACCGCGTTCACGGCCCGGGTGTTGTCGCCCTGGGTGTCTTCAATGTGCAGCACCAGGGGATGACCGTCAATACCGCCCGCTTCGTTGATCTGCCGGGCGATCATTTCCACGGTGTTCCGCTCCGGCTCGCCAAGCCATGATGCTTTTCCGGTGACCGCAAACGCGCATCCCACATGATATGCCTCGGGATTTGCATACACCATTGCCGCAGAAAACAGAATTGCCGCACAAACAGTCGTTACCCACAACAAACGCTTTACCATTGGTCTCTCCTTTTTTTGAGCCGGTTAACATAAAACAGGGGGGTTACTACATTGTCAGTAATGTGCTTTCCCTGATAATACGAACATCATTTTCCAGCAGAACCTCAACCGCCTTTTCCGTCTGATCAAAGCGGAAAATAATAATGGCCTGATCCATGTTTTTCTGCACAAAGGCGTACATGTATTCCACATTTAAACCGGCCAGTTCCATCAGGGAAAGCAGGTTTCCCAGGGCGCCGGGAACGTCCGGTATGGCCACGGCAATCACCCGGGAAATTCTCACTGTAAAGCCGTGATCCTTAAGGGTATCAGCGGCTTTTTCCGCATCGCTGACAATCAGCCGCAAAATCCCGAAATCCGAAGTATCCGCAAGGGACATGGCCCGGATATTAATACCGGCGTTTCCCAGGACCGTGGTGATCTTTGCCAGC
Source organism: Desulfobacteraceae bacterium (assembly GCA_011390465.1). Classification (GTDB taxonomy): domain Bacteria; phylum Desulfobacterota; class Desulfobacteria; order Desulfobacterales; family Desulfosalsimonadaceae; genus SURF-3. Next base: position 127,169 of record JAABSH010000002.1, on the reverse strand, counting down.
CGGCCGGACCGGTTTTCAATAAAAACAGATATCTGTTTTGTTTCCATGGCGTTTTTTCAATTCGTTTGAGGGTGATTAAACCGGAAATGAAATTGCAGACAATCCGGCGGTTTCTTCAAACCCGTACATGAGGTTCATATTCTGCACGGCCTGGCCGGACGCGCCTTTTACCAGATTGTCGATCACGGACATCAAAACCAGCCGGCCTTTGGTTTTCTCCAGCACAAACCCAATGTCACAAAAATTGGTGCCCCGGACATTGGCCGTGTCCACGGGCAGCCCATGATCATAGAGGCGAATGAACGGACATTTGCCGTAACTTTCAGACAGGCACGCGGCAATATCGGCTGCAGTAACGTCTTTTCTCAGGCCGGCGTAAATGGTGGCTTCCATTCCCCGGGACATGGGGATGAGGTGGGGAATAAACGTCAAATCCACCGTGCCGGCGCCGGCCCGGGTCAGAATTTCATCCATCTCCGGCTTGTGCCGGTGGCCGCCGACTTTATAAGGCTTAAAGGACTCTGTAATTTCGCAGATATGGGTAACCAGGGAAAGGGAACGCCCTGCCCCGCTGGCCCCGGATTTGGCATCCGCAATAAGGGTTGAAACATCAATCATACCGGCTTTGACCAAAGGATACAGGGGCAGAAGAATGCAGGTGGCATAACACCCGGGATTGCCGATGAGATCAGCGGTTTTAATCTGATCCCCGAACACTTCACACAACCCGTAAACAGACCGGGAGAGAAGATCTTTTGCGGTGTGGGGCTGATACGCGGACTCATAGGCGGCGGGATCGGAAAACCGGAAATCCGCGGAAAGATCAATCACTTTTTTCCCTTTTGCCACCAGCTCCGGCACAAACGCCATGGGCAGTTTGTGCGGCAGGGCCATAAAAATAACGTCCGCCCGGTCACAGAGGCCAGCTGCGTCATATGCTTCACAATCCAGATTGATCTGTCCTTTCATGGACGGATAAATTGCTTCAAAAGGCTGGCCCGCATACTGACGGGAGGTCAGTACCGAAAGGGTAACCTCCGGATGTCCCGCAAGCAGCCGAACCAGTTCCGCTCCTGCATATCCGGTGGCACCTACAATTCCGACATTGATCATTTTTGTGTCCTGTTTATCCTAAATTTATTCTGGTTGATTCCGTTTTTTTCGTCTTTGATGTATGGCCTTTTGGTTCATTCGGTAAAATATCCGAATTCACTTATCAGACACCCGCCGGATTTTCAAGCAGATTCATCGGGTTTTTCCCGGCAGCGGCATCGGAATTTTATTCAGGCTGCGCCATAAACTTTCGGATAACCTGGTTGACAGCGTCCGGGTTTTCCAGCGGGGAAAGATGCCCCACATCGTCAATAGACGTCAGCCCGGACCCCGCAATTCCCTGATGCAGGAATTCCCCGTACTTGGGTGGCGTTACCCCGTCATCCGCGCCAGTCACGATCTGAACCGCAGCCCGAATCCGCCCCAGCTCCGCCATCACATCAAACTGGTCGCAGGCGGTAAAATCCCTGAGCGCTGCCGCGGGATTCGAAACTGCAATGGCCTGCATCTGTTCTTTAATTTTTTCCCGGTCACTCTTGCCGGAAGTGGAAAACGCCACCACCATGTCCTGATACCCGGCATAATTATTTTTTAGGGTTTCAAATATCATGGGCATCACTTTGAGCCGGGCCCCGGTGTTCATCAAAATGGCTTTTTGAAACCGCTCAGGATGCCGCAGCAGCAGGGACAGGGCCACTGCGCCGCCCATGCTCAGGCCGCAGAGCACTGGATTTTTAAGTTGCAGATGATCCATGAGCGCCGTAACAGCAGATGCATATCCGCCAATGATGTCATTTTCCATATCACAGGTGGTGTTTTCATCACCGGCCAGGGTTGATCCATTGCGGCCGGGCAGGTCAATGGCAATGGTGTTTGCCGCATCCGCAAGGCCTTCCACCTGCGCTGTCCAGAAGGCTTTGGTCAGTGCCGCGCCATGAAGAAAAATCAGGGTGGGCCGTTCCGGCACCAGGGGCCAGCTGCCGGCAAGAATGTCGATCTGCCGGGCGGGTGTTGTGATAATACGGGAAATCATAGGGTATCTCTCTTTATTCGTCATTGGGTCCATTTACGCCCGTCCACGGGGTAAAAATCTTCGCCGGGGCCAGAGAGGCATCATAGGCCATCACCCGATATTCCGGGGCCATATAATCAAGGGGATCAAAAAACACAGACCGGTCCACGGTATTAAGAAAGGTCCATTCGATCCGGTCCGGCCGGGGCAGACGTTCCGGTTTTGCCAGCGAAATATGAACATGGGGCAGCAATTTTTTCCACCTCTCTTTGACAGGGCTGATCCGGGCAAAGACATCTCTCTGGCGCAGCCGGTCCCCGATGGCGAGATTTTTATCCGGTCGAAGATGCCCGTAAAGGGCAAGCAGGCCGGTTTCTGGCAGACCGGCTTCTGTTGCTTCTGCTGCGGGCAACCCCACTGGCGCATGATGAAAAATAACGGTTTTGCCCAGAAAATCATCAGTAATATGAACCACCTCGCCGTCATAGAGCGCCGGCACCTGCGCTGATGCATCCAGCCGGAATTTCCGGCCGGTATGATCTTCAAAAAAACAAAAATCCAGGCCTTCGTGGGAGGACTGCCGCGTTCCTTTTTTTCCCCACCATTTTTCCGTTGACCCGAACATCATGCCGGGAAAAAAGACAAACCGGGAAAAACCGCACATGTCCAGCCGGTTTATCCGAATCAGGTCATCTGGAAAAGAAGCGGGTTGCCGCGCTTTCGGGCTCATTGCATCAGGGCTCTGTATCTCCGGGCTTCCGCAGGGTTTCCCAGTGCCTCGTACAACTGGTAAATCCACTCATAATAATTTTCTTTGTTGTCCGGAATTTCCAGAACCAGAGACAGATAAAGATTCAGCAGCCGTTCCGATCGTTCGCCGCAGGCAAAGCAAAGCTCTGCATACCGCTGTTTAATAAAAGGGTCCTGGCGCACGCCGCACCGGGCGCACCCATTTAAAATTTTCGCGTAAATATCCCGGGCGGTTTCCACATCTCCGGTGGCCTCATATATTCTGGCAAGAGACCGGCTCACCATCTCATTTTCGCCGAACTGGTTTTCAATGGAAACAAACAGATCCTTTGCGGTTTCATATTGTTTCATCTGCAGGCAGGTTTCACCCAGAAGCATTTTGACGGGCAGGGTTTCATTAAAGGGTGACGGGGCCTGATCAATCAAACGGACGGCGGATGAATAATCTTCGGTTACCCAATAAAGGTCGCACAGGGTCTGGTACGCCCGGATATCGTCGGGATGATCCGCTATAAAATCCTCCAGAAGCTCCCGGGCCGGATCATACTGGCTGAGATGAATCAGGGCCGTGGCCAGTTCCACCGGTATCAGGGGCTGATGAAGCCCTGGCAGATGCATGGCCCGGGTAAAGTGGGCCACGGCGTTTTCAAATGCGCCGTTGTTCAGGGCGATGTAGCCCTGCCGAAATGCCGGACTGTAGGTTTCATAGGCATCTCTGAGGTCTTCGGGCAGGGCATTGATCAGGATGAAAAAATAGTCTTCATCATCATCGCCGTTGCCATCTCCGCTGTCAGCGGCAAGATTATCCGGGCCGTCGTCTATGCCCTTGCCAGAATTACCACCCGGTTCATCATTTTCCCGGTCATGGGGCAGGGGAGGTGTTCCGCCCACCCCCGGCCCGGATGATGCCCGGAAATCTCCGGTGCGGCCCGGTTCTGCCTGGGCGTGAACAAAAGTTTCAATTTCCCGGCGCAACCGGTCATCTTTGGTGAGCTCCAGGGCAAGATCGAGCAGATCCATGGCCTCGTCATCATTGCCGGCATCCAGAAGTTCCCGGCTGTTTTTAAAATGACGTTTTGCCAGGGACTCCCTGGCATCGGTGATTTTCTGATCAAGGCGGGAAACCAGTGATGCCTTTTCCGGACTTCGGGCTGCTGCTTTTCTGGCGGCTTTTTCATATTCCAGCTTGGCTGCGCCGAATTCTTCCGCCTTATACAGCTTGTCCCCGGCATACTCCAGATCCTCTGGTGTTTTCCCGGCCAGGAAACTGAAAAATCCCATATGCGACTCCTGTGCGATTTATTTAAAAATTTTGGCCTTTTTGCAAAGCCGTCAGAATTGTAACGTAATATAATACCCGTTATCCCCCCGCTGCAGGAGGATCACAATGGATTCCTTCCACCGGTATTTTATAATGGCCTTGGTAAAATCCGCCACATTATTCACGGCAATCTCGTCAATTTTCCGAATCACATCCCCGGGGCGGGCATTGATATCTGCAAGGGCGGCATGTTTATCAAGCTCCCGGATAATGACCCCGGATGGGGCCCGGACATTGTAAAGGCGGCGGTCTTTTGGGGAAATATCCCCCACCTTCACCCCCAGCAGCCGCCAGGCAAGGGCCATGGCCTGGTTTTCGGGAAAATCCAGCGCTTTGACCGCCGTCTGAATGTCGTTGCCGTCCCGGACCAGGGTCAGGGAAAGGGTCTCGCCAGCGGTGACCGTGCGCATCTTCATTTCAAAATCAGTGACCGTGCTGACCGGACGCGCATCCATGGCAGTGAGGATATCTCCTTCCCGCACGCCGGCAGCCGCTGCCGGACTGTCCGGCATCACGTGCCGCACCACCACTCCGCCATTATCCGGCAAATTCAGGTAAAGGGCCAGATGCCTGTCAATATTCTGAAGGGTAACCCCGATCCAGGCATGCTTGACTTCACCATAGGCAATCAAATCATTGACAATTTTTCTGGCCCGGCTCACAGGGATGGCAAAATTAATCCCTTCGGCTTTTGCGTAAATCGCCGTATTAATGCCGATAAGCTCGCCATTGATATTCAGCAGCGGGCCGCCGCTGTTGCCGGGATTGATGGAGGCATCCGTCTGAATCAGATCATAGAGCTCCTTATTCTCAGCCCTTACGCTGCGGTTGACCGCACTGACAACCCCGGTGGTCACGGTGTTGGAAAATCCAAAGGGATTGCCAATGGCAATAACGGTCTCCCCGATCATCAGATCATCGGAATTTCCCATGGCAATGGCGGGCAGGGTTTCCTGCGCGTCGATCCGGAGCACGGCCAGATCGGTGCGGGGGTCGGCGCCCACCAGATCCGCCTGAAATTCCCGGCCTTCATTTAAAATCACGGTGATGGTGCCGATTTTCACCACCACATGTTCATTGGTGAGAATCAACCCCCGCCGGCCGTCAATGATCACACCGGACCCCAGGCTGGTGAGCTTGCGCCGGCTTTCATAGCCCCGGCCGCCTCTATGGTCAAAAAATTCCCGGAAAAACGGGTCCGCAGGAAAATGAAAAAACGGATTGACCCGGTTTTGAACTTCATATTCGGAACTGATGTTCACCACGGCGGCGCTGACTTTCTGAACCGCCTGCACCACTGGGGTGTGCCGTGAAAAAAAAGTTTCACCTGCCAGGGCCGGGGCTGCCGCCGCGATCAAACCTGCCGCCAGCAAAAAAATCATCCGCAGGCTGCTAATTTTTTTATAATGAGGGAAAGTTATCATTTTATTTAATTTATTTGGCTTGAGTCGGTGGTGATGGTATGATAAATTTGTTTGTATGATATTTCAGACAATAACGAAAGGATGAAAAAGATTTCCATGTTTAAATTCTTTTTGTTCACCGGAAGCATTATCGCATTTATTATCGGCGGACTGGCGGTACTGATCGGCATTGGCGCCATTACCGGGTGCGCCGGCGGATTGCTGGTCATGCTGGCAGGCTCTCTGGTCTCTATTTTCGGCGTCTGGGCGGTTATTTCATTCTTTTTTCCGTCGCCGGAACCGATTTCAGCCAGCGCCGGGGTCATCAATCTGATCAATACCGACGGGCAGTGGTCCTGACACCGGTTTTATTTTTGGGTTTCGTTGCGGTACGCCTGTTCCAGAAGCCGGACTTTCCGGTCCAGCTCATCCACCCGTTTGTCGAGCGCCTTCACCTGATCCCGGGAAGGAAGGGTCATTTTTTTCAACCCCTCTGATACGCGCAGGTCAATATTTTCCAGAATCCAGGATTTCAGGTTGGTGGCAAATCCCATAATTTCCTTTTTCAGATTTTTGCCTTCGGATTCTGATATTTCCTTTGCAGTGACCAGGCTGTTGACCAGTTTTTCAATCTCATCTTTGGACAGGGTAAGGGCGCTCTGCCACAGGGATACATATTTTCTGCCATACCCGAAAAGGGTGCCCCGGCCTTTGCGCAAAAGCTGCATCAGCACGCCGGACGGTACTGCCCTGTTATCTCCGGCGCTTTCCCGGGCCAGAAGCTGGGAAACAACGGCAGCGGTAATATCATCACCGGTTTCATTGTCCGTAATGGAAACTTCCTCACCGGATTTTATCAGTTCCGCCAGACGATCCATGGTCAGATACCGCTTGTCAGTGGTATCATAGAGCTTGCGGTTGGCGTATTTTTTGATTAAATGCATAGGGCCTCCTGAAATATTTTCCCGATTTTTACCGTGATTTGCCATGGAATTTTATTATTTCGATTTCGATTTCGATTATCTCAATAAATTGATATCATACCATAAACAATTGAATTGAAGCGGAGATAACCAGAGACCCAAATATGACGGGGTGCGTTATAAGTGTCAAGCTTTTTTAGCTTTTTTTAGTTTCTCCTGCCGTGGGCGAAAAATTCCCCCTAAATTTCAGTTTGCATTCAGCGCCCTGCTCTGTTAAAAATGTCAAATAAATATGTTTTTTTTGAATTCCCAAGGAGGCCGCAATGAAAAAACACGTCGAAATCATGTCAAGCATTGATAACTTCTGGCTTCACATGGACCATCCCACCAATCTGATGGTCATTACCGGATTTCTTCAGTTTGATGAACCACTGGATTTCAAACAGCTGGTGGAAACAATGAAAAACCGGCTGTTGTGCTATGACCGGTTCAAAAAACGCGTGGTCCGGCCCCTCAGCGGCGTGGGCAATGCCATATGGGAACTTGATCCCAAATTTGACCTGCGATCCCATCTTCATCGCATCGCCCTGCCCGCTCCCGGAGACAGGGTCGCGCTTCAGGAACTTATCAGCGATCTTACCGCCACGCCACTTGACCCCACAAAACCGCTCTGGCAGGCCCATTATATTGAAAACTTTGAAGGCAACGGCTCTGTTTTGTTTATCCGGGTGCATCACTGCATTGGTGACGGCATTTCCCTGATCCGGGTGCTGCTTTCCATGGGGGATCTGGAACCGAACGCGGTCTGGACCAATTCCCTTGGCGAGCCAAAAGGAAAAAAAGAAGCCGCCTTCTTTTTCCCGCCCTTTGAAAAAACCCTGAAAAAAATTAACCGGGCCAAGATCGGGATGCTCAAAATGGGGGATTTCCTGACCAAAGAAATTGAGGCCAGCCTGGCCAATCCCTATCATCTGGTGGATCGGGCAAAGCTCATCAGCAAATACACCATTGAAGCCACAGCCGTGATCAGCAAAATCATGCTCCTGCCGTCGGACAAGAAAACCGTTTTCAAAGGGGAGCTCGGCATCCGGAAAAATGTGGCGTTCAGCGATCCCGTGCCGGTGCCGGATATAAAATCCATTGGCAAGTATTTTAACGCCACCATTAACGACATTCTTGTGGCCATGGTGACCGGCGCCCTGCGACGCTATCTCCAGAAATGCAACAACCTGGTAGGGGATCTGGATATCCGGGTGGCCATGCCCGTCAATATCCGGCCCCTGGACGGAAAAATTGAACTGGGTAATCAGTTCAGCCTTATCCTGGTCTCCCTGCCGGTGCATATTGATGATCCGGTTCTCCGCATCCGGGAAGTGCAGCGCCGCATCTCGGATCTCAAAGAAGCCCCGGACGCCGCTGTTGCCTATGCCCTGTTAAACGCGTTAGGGGTATCTTCAGCCAAACTGGCAAAAACCGCGGCCAACATGTTTGCCAACAAAACCACCGGTGTTATGAGCAATGTTCCCGGCCCCCAGATTCCCCTTTATTTTTCCGGAAAAGAAATCAAAAACATCATGTTCTGGGTCCCGCGCATCGGCGGGCTCGGGCTGGGCATCAGCATTATCAGCTACAACGGTAAGGTTTCACTGGGTATTGCAACGGATGCGGGCCTGGTCCACGACCCCACTTCCATTCTGGATAATTTTGTAAATGAATACAAAATGCTGCTCGGTATGTACCGGGCCGGCCAGATTGAAAAAGATCCCCTGATCATCAACGACCGGTTTGCGGATACCGCGGAAATCACCAAAGAAGAAACCCGGGGCGGATCAATTCAGGCCATCCGCTGCAAAGCCATTACCCGGAACGGCACCCAGTGCCACAACCGGGCCGCCACGGATTCCCTTTACTGCACCATTCACCAGAATAAATATGAAAGCTTTGCCGAGCTGAAACCAGAAAACAAGCCAAAAAACAAGGATGACGAAAAACCCGAAAACGGGAAACCCGAAAACGGAAAAAAAGACAAACAAGGCAAACAGGCGTCTGCCGGATAATTTTTTAACAGGTTCTACGACGCCGTCAAACGCCATTTTCAATCCGGCCGGCCAGGGCATACAACTCTTCAAGCCCCGTAATTTCGCTGTCTGAAAACGGGATCGTCACAAGAGGGGTGTCTGGGCCGGCGGTCTTTTTTAACTGCCGTACCGCTTCTCTGTCACTGGCCGCCAGCTGCTGCATGTTCCGGAAAACAGTTATCATTTTATTTTTCAGGGATTGTGATAAATCCACTGCCGCAAACAACGCCTCCGCCCGAAAATCACTGCCATCCCCGGCATCCGCCGGCCGCCCATGCACCCGGTTGACAATAAACCCGCCAAAGGGCATTTTGCTGCGTTTAAGGGTATTGCCTAAAAAAACCGCTTCTTCCATGGGCAGGCGCTGGGGCGTGGCAATGGCCAGAAACAATGTGCTGTCTCCGGCAAGCAGATTTTTTACCGCGGTCGCCCGCCGGCTGAACCCCTCAAACATCATATCATCCCACAACTGCATGAACCCGGCAAAATCGTCCATGGCCTGTTTGCCGATCACTTTACTGACAGCCTTGATCACGGGAGATGCCAGGACATTAAGAAACCGAAATCCCCATTTACCGGCTTTCAGGTAAGGACGAAACATTTTTAAAAAAAAATTATGTCCCAGGACATTGAGCATTTTTTCAGGCGCATCCAGAAAATCCAGGGCCCGGCGACTGGGCGGGGTATCCAGTACAATCAGATCATAGTGCTGCTGCTGATAGATGTCACAGAGCTTTTCCATGGCCATGTATTCGTGGGAACCGGCCATGTTCGCGGACAAATGCTGATAATACCGGTTATTTAAAATCCGGTCCCGGAGTTCCGGTGATGTAAACCGGCTTACAAGCTGGTCAAATGTGGTCTTGGGATCCAGCATCATGGCATGCAGGGTGGCGGGATGGGTTAACGACAGCGCATCCAGGGATACCGGCTGCGCGTCACGGGTAAACGCTCCCAGGCCCAGGGCGTCGGCCAGGCGTCTGGCCGGATCAATGGTCAGTACAAGGGTCTTTCTCCCGGCCCCGGCTGCCAGCAGGCCCAGGGCCGCGGACAGGGTTGTCTTCCCCACACCGCCGCTGCCGCAGCAGATGACAACCGACGGCCCATTTGGATCTTTCAGGGATTGGCAAAGGCGGTTCATGTCTCTTTTTCCCGGATCACAGAAAAAAAATGGCCCATTTCAGAAGAAAGGGCTTCGAGATGCTCCAGGGTCATATCATTGGTATAATAAAAGGGCATCAGCAAAACCGGGGTTTTGGCGGTGTTGCAAATTTCCCGGATATGCGCCTGCTGGACGGCCTGACGACGGGCAAAACGTCTGACGCAGCGGATAATGTCATTTTCCGGGGCATCTGGATGACCGGCATACATGGCCGCCAGGGCCTGGATGTGATCTTTCTCCCGGGGGCTGAACATTTCCATATGCACGGCATTGATAAACACCGCTCCCACCGGCATTTCAAGATCTGCCTGGGCCTCCTGGCAAGCGGCAAGGGTCTCCCGGACCGGCAATTCTTCCGCAAGGGTAACAATGGCCAGGGCCGTGCGCTCGGGATCCCTTAACAGCCTTTTCAGGCCCTGCAGCTGCCGCGCCACCGGACCCACGCGAATCATCCGGATCAGGGCCTCGGGAAGGCGCAACAGGCTGAGCGCATGGCCGGTGGCCGGGGCATCCACGATGATGAGATCAAAAGGCGGGTCAGACAGATACTGGATTTCCTGTTCCCATCGCCACAGACGGCCCAGGCTCATGATTTCCTTTAAACCGGGAGCGGCTTCAAAAAGATAATCAAACAAACGGCTGTTGGATATTTTACCGGCGATGAATTTTGACGGGATATGGGTTCGTATGTAGGCTTCCAGCTCGGCCCGGGCATCCACCCGGACGCCGCAAATACCATGGGCAAGGGGAACAGGCTCCGGCGGCAGGGGAAGTTTGCGGTACAGCCGGCCAATGCTTTCCGCATCTCCCAGCTCCACCAGCAACGGATTTCTGCCCTGCCGGCGGGCCGCGCCGGCAAGGGCGATACTGAGCGTGGTTTTGCCCACGCCGCCTTTACCCATGACAAAAATCAGCCGCCGGGACAGCAAACTTGAAAGCCATGCGGGCGGACGGGCGGGTTCACCACCCGCATCCAGCCCCATATTTGGCCCGGCATTTGACCTGGCATCCGCCAGGGTTTCCTGAAATTTGATAGCAGCTGACGGGTTGGATGACGCTTTGGCCGGCGGTTTTATTGCTGAACCGTATTTCCCATGTCCCGGAACCCGGGAATCCGGGAATTTCTGAAAGACCTGGAACGGTTTTTTTGCGTCACCCGCCATAAAAAAATTCTCTGGCTGCGGTCAGGATAAAAAACAGCGGATCATGAGGATTTTTTTGCACCGGCAGATTTTTTGGATCCTTCCATCTGGGCAATTTTTTTGTTCAGAGAATCAATTTTGGTGGTAAGATCCAGGACCTGATCCCGGTTGGCCAGGTTCATCCGGTCCAGGATTTCATTGATCCGGGTATCAATATTTTTGGTAATCCAGGATTGGATATTGTCCCGGTGTTTGATAATTTCGTCTTTGAGTTTTTTGCCTTCAAACTCGGTAATTTTTTTGTCCTTGACCAGCATATTGATCACTTTATCAATTTCTTCTCTGGACAGGGTCAGCAGATCCTGCCACATGGCCGCATACTTTTTACCATAGTCTGAGAGGGTATCTCCGCTTTTCCGAAACAGCCCGGTAAAAAACCCGGCCGCATCCTGCGCGGTTTTTCGGGAGGTTTTTTTAGCAGCGGCTTTTTTCGCGGTTGATTTTTTGCCGGACGATTTTTTAGCCGTGCCTGCTTTTGAAGCTTTTGCTGAAATTTTGGAGGTCACGTCGCTGGTAATGTTTTTTCCTGTTTTGGTCTCAACAATGGTGATCTTTTTCTGGGTGTTGAGAAGATCGGCAATCTGATCACGGGTGATGTAATTCTTTGTCTCTGTATCGTAAAAACGACCATTGGCATACTTCTTAATTGTATACATCGGAACCTCCTTAGACAGTATTGCGGGTTAAAAAATTAAAAATATCCGACAAAAAGAAAAATATAAAATTTAATCTAACCAAAAAATAATGAAATTGCAATCATTTAAACGTCGCGGGCCATATTGCATCTGCTCTGTATTCTGACAGGGCAGGCCCCGGTGGCCTGCCCCGTGAATCTGCTCTGTCGGGTTACATCCGCTGTTGACTCAGAATTTTTTTAAAACCGTGGCTACGCGCTTTTCTGGGCGACTTTCTGATGCTTCAGGGTTTCAATATTGCTGCTGAGGGTCTGCATGGCCAGGGTCAGCTGTTCAATTTCACCTTTGCTGGGCATGTTCACCAAGGCCGGCAGGGCATTCAGTCTTTTGGTGACGCCTTTTTCAACGGTTTCCACCAGGGGCAGCTTGTACATCAATTCTCTGCCACGGGTCATGGTGCCTTCCAGTTTCTTAAGGGCGTCTTTTTCCATGTCACGGCCGCGCTCAAGAACGCCGTCAACGGTTTTGGAAATTCGTTTATAGGGTTTTTCCAAATATTCTTTGCCCTTTTCAACATTTGGGGAAATGTATTTCTCGTTGTATTCCTTCAGCGTTTTTTTCCCTTTTTCAAAATTGGCGGAAACATATTTTTCGTTGTATTCCTGGACGGTCTTTTTCCCCTTCTCAACGGTGTCGGCCAGATATTTGTCATTTAACGTCTTGATTTTTCCGGTAACGGTTTCAGATGCTTTCTGGATTTTTTCCGTCACTGCCATTTTGGTTTCTTTTTGTTCTTTTTTTTCTGCTGCTTTTTTGGTCATTGGGTTTCCTCCTGATGTTTGTGTTTATATTTTTTTTCAATCGCTTCCAAAAGACATAACGCGTTGCGTTATAGACTTTATGACGCAACGCGTTATGGATGTCAAGTATTTTTCTTAAAAAATATTTTTTTCCGGAAACAGGCCAGAAACAGACCAAAAACACAATTGACGGGAGAACGACTTTGATCTAATATAAGAGAATGATGACGATAACAGATAAAAACCAAAAGCGGGCCCTTATTTTATCCGGCGGTGGCGGCCGGGGCGCTTTCCAGGTGGGCGTACTGAAATATCTGGAAGAAATTGGATGGGATCCGGATATGATCTGCGGCACATCCGTGGGCGCTATCAATGCGGCGGCCTGTGGTTCGGGATTATCCGCCGACCAGATGCGACAGCTGTGGGAGCACAACAGCGGCTCAAAAATATTCCGTCTCACCCTGCCCACGCTGCTTCGCTCCATGAAAAGCCGACGCCGGTTTGTGCCGTTATCCGATACCCGGCCCCTGGCCCGCATGCTGAAAACCCATATCAATTTTGATGCGATTGCTGCCTCTCCCCGGAAAATCTGCATCAGTGCCCTGAACATGCAGACCGGCCAGATCTGCTACTTTACCAATCATGCCATCCGCATCCCCCATCTCATGGCGGCCAGTGCCATACCCGGACTTTTCGGATGGCAGTATATCGACAATATCCCTTACTGGGATGCGGGGGTGATGGTAAATACCCCCATTGCCCCGGCCCTGCAATCCAATGCAGAAGAAATTATCGTGGTGCTGCATTCTCCGGTCGGGGCGTTCTCCGTTCCCGAACCCCGGTGCCATGGAGACGTCACCGCCCTTTTAGTGGAACATCTGCTTACGGGATCGTATATCAACGCCCTGCCGGACCACTCCTGGCAGACAGCGGCAGACAGCGGATGCCGCCGGACACCCCTTGCCCGTTCGCCACAGCTTCAGCTGGCGGCCGGCGGCCGTCGCATCCTGCCGGTGGCGCCGACCCGGATGCTGGGTCTGCGGTCTTTTCTGAATTTCTCCCGGCAACAGGCCGTGAAATTAATTGAAGAAGGCTACAACTGCGCCCGAATGCAACTTAAAAATGAACTGAAAATCCCCTGATCCCCCCCCAACCCTCCGCCTTCAGCCTATAGCCTATAGCCTATAGCCTTCCCCCTTTCAGCTTTGAGCTTTGAGCTTTCACCTTTCAGCTTCTATCTTCCCTATCTCCTCCAGCCGTTCCATCACCGGCGGATGGGAATAGTTCAGCATCACATACACCGGGTGAGGGGTAAGATTGGAAAGATTGTGCACCGCCAGTTTTTTCAAAGCCCGGCTGAACGCTGCCGGCCGGCCGGTGGTAAGAACGGCAAACCGGTCCGCGGCATATTCATGTTTTCGGGAAACATACTGCATGGCAATCCCGATAAAAAATTCAATGGGCGCAAACAAAATTCCGAAAAACACCAGCCCGGCATAGACGGAAGGCGTCTCCATATAAAATGCGCTGTGCAGCACCGGCGAAGAAATAAACAGGGACAGCAGATAAAGCATAAGACCGGTCTGGGCAATGCCTGCCACCAGCATCCACAAAACGTGCTTTTTTTTATAATGCCCCATTTCATGGGCCAGCACCGCCACCAGCTCATCTGTGTCATGATTTTTCACGAGGGTATCATAGAGCACGATCCGCCTGTGCCGGCCAAATCCGGTAAAAAAGGCATTGCTTTTCCGGGACCGCCGGGAACCGTCCATGATAAAAATTTTTTTTACCGGAAAGTCAATGGAATCCGCATAATTCAGGATTGCGGTTTTTAATTTTCCGGGAGATAAAGGGTAAAATTTGTTAAACAACGGCAGAATCCAGGCCGGAACAGCAACCTGCATAAAAAAAATAAACCCGGAAAGTGCCATCCAGCAGTAACCCCACGCAAATGATCCGGCATATTGAAAAAATGCCAGGACTCCGGCAAGCACCGGCCCGCCGAGGATCAGGGCCAGCACAAACTGCTTGAACCGGTCAACCAGAAACACTTTCCATGTGGTCCGGTTAAAACCAAACTGTTCTTCAATATGAAAAGTGGAATAAATGGAAAACGGAAGCCCTATGGCAGACTTCAAAATCAACAACACCCCGATATAAAGCAGTCCCCGAATCACCGGGCCGTCGCTCACGGTTCGGACCCACCCGTCCAGGAGCGGAAACCCTCTGCCAAACCACATCAGCAGAAACACCAGCAGATTGACAGCCGCCGCCACCCGCTCAAACCGCGTATTGACCCGGAGATAAGCCTGGGACGCCGCGTACCGGTCTTCATCATACCATCCGGCAAAAGCCTGCGGCAATGCGGTGTTCAGCTTTTTCAGGTTCAGGCCGTCAGCGATAAAATGCACCATGTAATCCACAATCACCGCGGCCAAGATAAAAATCCCGATAATGTTCATTCAATTCCTTTCGAAGATATAATTCATCAGCGGACGAATTGTGTTTACCTTTCGGAAGATGAAAAATCAACCCTTCAAATCCCCTGAAAACGATGAAAAACTTGACAACACCCGCTAAAATCGATAACTACCTAAAGAACATCCGTGGAATCGGCAGGCCGGGCGCCTCAAGGCAAGGTATCTGGTATTTTCTTTCACCGGAAACCCGCAAACCGGTCGACACCCCCGTCAAACCGGTTCTTTTTGACTAACCCACACAATCAACAGGGACAGAACATGGTAGTCAAAAAAATTTCAGATCGTTTTTTTCTTCTATGCTGTGCATGTCTTTTCGGTATTTTCTTTTTTTCCGCCGCGGCTCACGCTGCCGTCGAGGATCACATCACCCGCACGGAAACCGGTTTTTACTACACCGTCCAGAAAGGCGATACCCTGTGGGACCTTTCCCAGGAATTTGCCAATTCTCCCTGGGTATGGCCGGAAATCTGGCATTACAACACAGACATCAAAAATCCCCACCTGATTTATCCGGGACAAAAAATTCTGATTTACAAAAAAGAATGGCAAGGGGATGCAGCACAGGACCCCCCAGCGGCTGCCCGGCCATTGGCAAAGACTCAGACCTTCCACACATATACGGATATTGAACGGGTCGGTTTCATCCGCGAAACAGAGGTGGACGCCGCCGGCACTATTTTTAAAGTCCAGGGAGACATGACACTGCTTCACACCGGCAACCGGGTCTACATCTATCCGGATCCGGACGGACCGGGATTGGCCGTTGGCGGGAAATACACCTTATACCGCCCTGTCAGCCCGGTAAAAGATGAAGACGGCATCAACTACGGGGTTCAGCATTTTCTGACCGGTGTTGTTGAAATTACCGGCGTAACCCCGGAATTTGCCACGGCCCGCATTGTCAATACCTACCGCGATATTTTGATTAATGACCGCTTAATGCCCTATGTGGAGCGGGAGCCGGACATTCCCATCCGGGAAAGCCTTGCAGAATTTGAAGGCAAGATCATTACAACGGAAAAAGATGAAGTCCTGGTGGGTCAGTTCACCACGGTATTTATTGATAAAGGCACTGCCCATGGGGTCCAGCCCGGCCAGTTTTATTCGGTCTATCTTCAGGAAAGTGCCCGGCCCACTGAAGAACATTTCACCGAAGTGCCGTTAACCCCTGTTTTAATCGGCGAAATCTTTATTCTGCATACGGAAAAAAATACATCCACCGCCCTGGTTACCCGGTCAAGAGAGCAGTTTGTCCCCGGCAATCTGGTGCGCACGCTTGCGGTCGGGGAGAATTAATCCTCTTTTGAGGTAAATTAGCCGCAGATGCACGCGGACAGCCGAAAAAAATTTAATGTTCTCGTAAAAAGTCGAATTCAGGCGGCAAAGTACAAAAGCTCCTAATTCAAGGCGCGCAAATCCCCAGCAATGAGGCGTACTTGGCGTACGTTGAAGCAGCTGGGGATGCAGCGCAACAAAGAATTTGGACTTTTTACGAAGCCGTCAAATTTAATCCGCCTCCCAGGTCACCCGGATAACCTCCTCATAGGTGGTGACCCCTTCCATCAGTTTCTTCACGGCATTTTCCCGCAGGGTCACCAGATTATCCCGAAAAGCCGCCGCCCGCAGCGATTCCAGATCCGTGTTCCGGGTGGTCAAATTGCGAAGGGCCTTGGAATACGGCAATGCTTCAAACACCGCCGCCCTGCCGAAATATCCCGTGCCCCGGCAATGGGGACACCCCGCCCCCCGGTAAAGGGTGATTGGCCCCTGCTGATTGATATCCAGCCCTGCCTCTTTAAGGTTAGCCGCGTCAATGGTATAAGGTTCAATGCATTTGGGGCAGATTTTACGCACCAGGCGCTGGGAAATTACCCCGGTGAGGGTGGCCTGCACCAGAAAATACGGCACCCCGATATCCAGCAGCCGGATAATAGAAGACGGCGCGTCATTGGTGTGCAGGGTGGAAAGCACCAAATGACCGGTAAGGGCCGCCTGCACCGCATTCTGGGCCGTGTCCAGATCCCGGAGCTCGCCGATCATGATAATATCCGGATCCTGGCGCAAAATATTTTTTATAATGGATGAAAACGTGATGTTGACGGCCGGCTGCACCGCGATCTGGTTGAATTCCTCGTGCACCATTTCAATGGGATCTTCAACCGTGGTGGTATTGATCTCCGGAGTGGAGAGCCGGCGCAGGGTGGAATAAAGGGTGGTGGACTTACCGCTGCCGGTGGGGCCGCACACCAGCACCAGGCCATTGGGCCGGTTGATCATTGAACTGTACCGTTCCAGGTCATGGGGCGTAAATCCCAGCTGATCCAGATCCTGAAACAACACATCCGGGTCCATAATCCGCATGACCATTTTCTCCCCAAACGCCACCGGCACGGTCGACACCCGGATTTCCACTTCCACATCCCCTTTGGCGGTTTTAATCCGGCCGTCCTGGGGACGTCGCTTTTCCGCCATATCCAGGCGGGACAGGTTTTTGATCCGGCTGACCACGGGAGAATGAATTTTTTTGGGCAGCCGGTAGACGGTGTGCAACACCCCGTCAATGCGCATCCGGACCATGGAAAAATCGCGCTTGGGCTCAATGTGAATATCACTGGCCCGCTGATCAAAGGCATAGGAAAACAAATGATTGACCGCGTTCACGATATGCTGATCATTGGCCGGCAGTTCATCCGCGGACTTCAGACGCACATACTGCTCCAGATTGCCAAGATCAACGGTTGTGGTGGATTGAAACTGGCTTTCCGCCGCCACAATCGAGCGTTTGAACCCGAAAAACTCGTCAATCAGCCGGATAATATCGGATTTGGCGGTGACCACTTTTTTAACCGGCATGGGGCTGACCCGCCCGATATCTTCAAAAGCTTCGGAGTTAAACGGATTGGAAGTAGCAATCACCAGATGGCCGTCTTCCACGCCAACCGGCAGCACCAGATGTTTCATGGCAAAACTGCGGGGAAGCGTGGTGGTCACCAGATTGAGATCCAGCTTCAATGGATCGATTTTTTTGTACGGCACTTCCCATGCACTGGCAAGGACTTCAAAAACCGCATCTTCGTCCAGTTCAGCTTCTTTTTTATCCGCCCGATGAAACTTAAACGATAAAATCACATCCACGATGGTGGTGGGATTGGTAATCCGCACGCCAGCCGGCAACTCATCCGCCCGCCGTTTTTTATTTTTTTCAATATTTTCAAGGGTTTTATCTTTTTTGCGGAAAACTTCCACAACCTGTTCTTTGCTCAGCAGGCCGCTTTTCACCAATGCAACGCACACGGATTTATCTGACAACGGATGTTCGGCAGTAATACTCATAACGCATTATCCTTTTCGATTTTCCAAAAATCATCCGGCACAGGTGTTCATTTTTTTAACAGCGCGCAAATATTCTTCCGACCGGTTCAGGTAAAACGCAAGGGGGCTGGAAAAATTCCGCCCTGCAATGCCGTCAATAAAGAGCTGACTGATCTCCCGCTCCAGTTTCAGCACAGACTGGGCCTTTATCAAAATACGGCGCTCATCCGGCTCCATCCGGCAGAGCAATGCGGCAAACGCGGTCCGGGCCCGGGGCTGATACATCCAGAAATACAGCAGATCCAGGGCATTGATAATCAGCACCATCATCTGGTCCCGGGCTTCCGGGCCGGCTGATTTCAGCCACTGGCCGGGCTGGTCCAGGAGATCATAAACATCGGCTTCCGGAAACAAAATCTCCAGACGGGCATAACAGTCCAGAAACTGGTTCAGTTTCTGGCGGAAATCCTTTAACCGGTTTTTCACGTTGCCGGTACGGTCCACAAATCCCTCAATAAATCCGGCAACAAAATCAGAAGCTGCCTTGGAAATCACCGCGGCCCAGCTCTGAAGAACCCCCGCCGCATTGGCCGCGCCAAACAGCCCCAGCAGGCCGCCGACGGCCACATTGAAGCCAAATGCCACGGGAATGGAAAGCACGCTCCGGAAAAAATTGCCGTATGCCGCCTGTTTGGGCAGGCCCCGAAACAGGTTGTGGCTGGTCAGATACACCCCGTTGACCATGGCCATAATGGTATACAGCAATACCGGATGGGTGGCGGTGGTGATGCCCAGTGCATGGTTCAGGGCAAGGGTTTTAACCAGATAATCCAGCAGGGGCACGGAAAATCCCGTGTAAAACAACGAATCCGACAACCGGTCCCAGCTCACAAAATCGTTCCATTTCAGGAGTGAAGACCGCCGGATGCCCCCGCCGCCCAGAACCGACTGAACAATATTGCGTAGCCCGGTGATCATAAACCAGATCACGGCCCCGAAATACGTGAGCACCCACCAGTCATGGGTCAGAAAAAAAGTGAGAAATGCCGGAACAAACCCGGCTGTCACTTTGATAATATTCTGCAGCACCGGGTGCACATACTTCCAGGAGTACCTTACCCGCGGCGGTTCCGGCGGAACAAGCCGCAGGCGGTTGGTGTTATCCCCGTGATGCCCGCCCATGGTCACAATATTGCCCTGCTCCACCATGCGGGTGGAATTTTCATGGGCCACCCATTCCTCCCGGCACCGGACTCCGGCAAACCGGAACCCCGGCACCTGCCGGAGCCGGGCCAGCCATTTGGCAAAACGGCCCCGGGTCTCATGGCTGAACCGGTAAATCAGACGCAGGGACGTTTCAATATGAAACGGAATCACCAGCCGGGACGCCCCGGCTTCATTGCTGATTTTTTTCCGTACATGGGCGGGCAGAGAATCCATCACCACCAGCCCCATGCCGAACAGCCGGTCAATATGACCGGTGGAATCACTGCCCACCCGCGGCTTGAGGGGTTTCATCCGGTACATGTTTTTAAGGGTTTCAATATCTGCCAGGATTTTTTTAAACCGGGGCAGCCGGGACCGGGTCAGGGGATCGTCCGCCTCCTTCAGCTTTGCGATGATTTCAAGAACAATCTGTTTCAGCTGAATCACATTTCCTTCATTTAAGGCCTGCTGAAGCCGGTGAATGGACGGGATATGCTCAACTTTGCAGTCTGAATAATCTTTGAGATTAAAAATTTCCAGGCGGGTAATCCGGCCCCCGCAGTCATAGAGAATTTCCAGCACATCTTCCACCTTCAGGTGGGTCAGGTTCAGGGTGATCCGGTATCCGGAATGCAGCTCGGTCAGGCGGTCCACGATCTGGCACGGGGAAAGCTGCATGAGCAGCGGCACCGGCTGAAGAGTGCAGGATTTGGTAATATCCGGAATCAGGGGATTCTGCTCTGGTTTTAAAAACCGTTCATGCAGGGCATCCGCGGTCATGAGGTTCATTTTTACCACCTGATACTGAATGCGCTCCTGTTCGTCCTTATCCGCGTGGGCAAACTCTGATCTCAGGCGGGCCAGCTTTTCTTCAAACAACGGCATGAGTTGTGAATGGATGAATTTGGCCATGTGCAGCATTGACGCCTGCCCCATGCCCACAAACGCATAAAAACGCTCCGGGTCCAGCGCGGGAAGATGAATACCCAGCGCTTCATTAAGGGTCAGCCGGTGATGCGTGTTAAATGCCGCAAATATTTCCATGACGTAACGTTGCTGATGCTCGGAAACGGCCCGGCCGTTGTTCATAAAGGCCTGAACCGGCGATTCCTGCAAAAACCGCAAAAAATCCCGGGAATCCGTAAACCCGCGGGGGACCCAGATGATCTGGGCAAATCCGTTGTAAAAGGAGGCGGAAAACTCAATGCCGATGCGCACCATAATTCCCATGGTTTCCGCCGATTCCATAAGTTCCGCCGCGGTTTCCGGCCGGATAAAATTATAATAGATCACCCGCAGGCGCCGGATTCCCTTGATCCAGGCATCCATAATCAGGTGGGTGGCCGACTTCCGGCCTTTTGTATTGGCATCATGCACATGATCATCAAAGGCGAGCTGATTCCACTCCTCCGGCATTTCCAGCAGATGGTACCGTCCCAGATAATCCCTGACAATGCGCGGCTTTCCGGACGCCACAAGGGAAAAATCCCGGGCCAGTCTGAGCTGGCGGCCATAATCCCCATGGGCCCGGATCAGCTCTTTCATGATTTCCAGCAGCACCCGGGCGGTATTTTTCTTTAGCCCCTGATCCGCGCTGCACAGCACTTCATCCCGAAGGGCCCGCAGGGCATTGAGCCGGTTTTCAATCTGGCCCCGTTCCAGGGACGCCAGCAGATGAATCACGGCATAGGCAATGCGCAGCCCCTTGGATTCCGCCATCTCTTTGATGCCCCGGGGATGAAAATAATGAAAAAACCGGCGCTGATCATTGAGTTCATCGGCATCAGCGGAAATCATCTCATTTACCATGGTTAAAAGACGATGGTCCCGCCTGTCAAAAAACAGTCTGGAGGCAAAAGTATGGGGACGCTGATTCAAAAAGCCGCTCTCCTGATTCGGGTTGCAGTATGGCGGATATGCGCTGTGAAAAAATATTTTATTCTGGCATGGTAACAAAAACAAAAATACATTGTCTATGAAATAACGGCTCTCGCCAGGTTGCCACTAAAATATCCCGCAATCGTTTGTTGTAATATTTGGCACAAAAAGAATTGGAAACCCTGGGGCCCATGCAAAAGGCCATGGCCGATGCAATGTAGGGGAGGGGTTTACCCCCTCCCGCGAAAAAGGAGACCCATGCCGGGAGGGGATAAACCCCTCCCCTACGCATATGGCCTAAGTTAATGACATTGATCTGCGACTTCGAAAATACGCGGTGGTATCTTTGGGCTTTGAGCGGATCTGGTGGGCGGAAGCGCAGATCCGTTTGGTTCCTCTTTTCCAACACGGGTGCCCCGTACCAGCGTAATTTAACCTGGTAAAAAACCAGGCGGTTTTTCGACGCCGGGTTCCGCTATGGTGAAGCGACTCCCGTTTCCCGGGCTGACAAAAAGGTGATTCCAGGAACAAACCATGATATTGTTGATAAAAAATTTTTCATCTCCGCCGTATACACAGGCACCATCTTGTTGGTTTTGCAATTTGTTCAACCAGTGAATGTTTTTTAAAAAGTGGGGATGAAATGTCTGACCGCTTTTGATTTCAATACAAAACAGAGAATTGCCCTGATCAATAACCAGGTCCACCTCATGACCGTGCTGATCTCTCCAGAAATAAAGCGGGGCTTCCATTCCATGATGATGAAAGGCTTTTTTAATTTCCCCGATAACCCAGTTCTCGAATATGGCACCGACAAGCGGATAGGTGGCAAGCTGATCCGGCGATTTGATCCGCAGCAGGTAGCATAATAATCCCGTATCCGTAAAGTAGAGTTTGGGCGACTTAATGAGTCTTTTATTGAAATTACGGTAATGCGGTTCAAGCAGAAAACAGACATAGGATGCCTGCAATACACTCAGCCATGCTTTTGCGGTTGGCTGGGACAGGCCCGCATCGGCTGCCAGGCTGTCATAGTTAATTAACTGGCCGGACCGGCCGGCGCACAATCTGACAAACCGGTCAAACCGGTTCAGATCGCCGACATTTAAAAGGTTTCGGACATCCCGTTCCACATAGGTGCGATAATAATCCTCCATCCATTCGGTTGGATTCAGTTTTTGGTCAAAAATCCGTGGGTACCCGCCATGGTACAGGGCCGAATAAAGGTCATCCGGCCGGTCAGACACCGGCAGCTCCGATCGCTGCAATGGATACAATTCAATAATGCGCGTTCTGCCCGCAAGTGACTGGGATACTTTTTCGTGCAGCAATAAATTGTTGGAACCGGTAAGGATCAGTTGTCGGGAATCTGCGGGATCGTCCAGTATTTCCTGGAGATAGGATAACAGCTCCGGTGCTTTTTGGATCTCATCCAGAATGGCGGATGACAGGGAGGCAAGAAAAGATTTGGGGTCGGAAAGCACCCGTGTACGCAACTCAGGAGATTCAAATGTAAAATAGTCGAATTCAGGAAACAGTTTTCTGCTCAGGGTAGTTTTTCCCGACTGCCGTGGCCCCATAATGGTGATGCATCGGTATTTGGACTGAATCTTTGAAATGTAATTTTCCGTTTCTCTTAAATACATAATGGATGAGAGTACTGCCGCTGTTGAATCTTGTCAATCCAAAATACGATTTTGAATCAACAACCCCCACTAAACAGAACTGAAACATTAAACAGGCTTGAAAAGTAAATGCCATGCCGGTATAGTGGCGCCGTATGTTTAAAATATTCGGCCTTGATCATCGTTTCGGCCACTTCGCCCGTGGGGTGCAGGGTTTATCCCCGCCCGAAACGGGAGGGCGTAAAGCCCTCCCCTTGGGTTGAGAAACGGGAGGGCGTAAAGCCCTCCCCTACTTGGGTTGCGTGACGCGGGCTTGTCGTGAACCAAACCCAACATCTGAATTAACCATAAATGGTGTGGCAGCATGGGAACGGAATTTTTTTTTTACGGGGTCTGTATTCTTCTTTTTTTCGCTGTTATCGATCTCATCGTAGGGGTCAGCAATGACGCGGTCAATTTTCTGAATTCCTCTATCGGCTCCAAAGTCGCGCCGTTTAAAGTAATCATGATTATCGCCAGCCTCGGTATCATGGCCGGCGTGACCTTTTCCAGCGGCATGATGGAAGTGGCCAGAAAAGGCATTTTCCACCCCCAGTTTTTCACCATGCCCGAGCTCATGATGATTTTTGTAGCGGTGATGACCACAGACATCCTGCTCCTGGACCTGTTCAACACCCACGGCCTGCCCACTTCCACCACGGTATCCATTGTTTTTGAGCTCCTGGGCGCGGCAGTGGCCATCTCCCTGGTGAAAATCTCCCTTGCCAACGGCGACGCCATGGCCCTGGGCCAGTATATCAATACCGCCAAAGCCCTGATGATTGTCTTTGGCATTCTTCTGTCCATCATCGTGGCGTTTTTCAGCGGGGCCATTGTGCAGTTTTTCACCCGCCTGATTTTTACCTTTGACTACCAAAAACGGCTCAAACGTTACGGCGGCCTCTGGGGCGGAGCCGCCATGGCGGTGATCACCTTTTTCATTCTGGTCAAAGGGGCCAAAGGCGCGTCATTTATGACCGCAGATGCCACGGCCTGGGTCCTGACCCATAAGGTTTTGATTCTGTTTGCCATTTTTTCCGTGTCCGCGGCAATTTTTCAGGTACTTTTGAATTTTTTCAACGTCAATATTTTAAAACCCGTGGTCCTGGTGGGCACCTTTGCCCTGGCCATGGCCTTTGCCGCCAATGACCTGGTCAATTTTATCGGCGTTCCCATGGCGGGCCTGCATGCTTATCAAAGCGCCATGGCCTCGGCGGATCCATTGAACATCACCATGGGGGCCCTGAGCCAGAAAGTTCACTCCCAGACATTGCTTTTGCTGGGCGCCGGAATGATCATGGTGCTCACCCTGTGGCTGTCCAGAAAAGCCCGAACGGTTACGGAAACGGAAATCAGCCTGGGCCAGCAGGATGAAGGCATTGAACGGTTTGAATCCATCTGGCTGTCCCGTTCCATTGTCAGCATGGCGGATTCTGTTTTCAGCGCCGTGAGAGTCATTGTGCCGGAAAGCATCAGGGCCTTTGTGACAAAGCGCCTGAAGCCGCGAAATCCGGACACGGTGATGCGGCAGGAAGACCGGCCCTCGTTTGACCTGGTCCGGGCCTCCGTCAATCTGATGGTGGCCAGTGCGGTGGTGTCCTATGCAACTTCCATGAAGCTGCCCCTGTCCACCACCTATGTCACCTTTATGGTGGCCATGGGCAGTTCGTTTTCAGACCAGGCCTGGGGTCGGGAAAGCGCGGTTTACCGGATTACCGGCGTGCTGACCGTTGTCGGGGGCTGGTTCATGACGGCATTTATCGCCTTTGTCACGGCGTTTGGGTTTGCCTGGATCATTTCCCGGTTCCAGGCCGGGGGAGCAGTTTTTGTTTTTGCGCTGGTGGGGTTTGTGATCTGGAAAAACCAGAAAGCCCACCAGGTCCGGGAAAAGCACAAAGAAGACATCAAAATATTTAACATGAAAAAAATCACGGAATCTTCCGTGGCCATAATGACCACGTTTGAGCACATGGCCCACCTGCTCAAGGAAATCCGGCAGTCCTTTGACGTGGCCTTTGACGCCCTGTTTGAAGGGGATGTGGAGGCCCTGGCAAAAGAGCGGAAAAAGGTAAAACGCATCCAGCTGGGGGCCAATATAATTATGGCAAATATTTTCAAAGTGCTGCGGTTGCAGCAGAAAAAAGACGTCACGATTTCATTTAAATACGCCCAGACCATCCGCCGGCTGCAGAAACTTTCCGACGGCCACCGGGACACCGTGGCCCGGGCCTACATTCATACCAGCAACAAACACAAAGGCCTTCTGGACGCCCAGATCGACGAGCTGAAAAAAATCAAAATCTGCATCCTGGACATTCTGCTGAAAGTGGAAACCTCCTTTACAAACCGGCAGATCAGCAATTATCAGAATATTGTGGATCAGTATCTATACATGCGCACCCTGGCGGACGGATTCAACACAACTCAGATTGAAAGAATCCGCAGCGATGAATCCAAAACACGCCTGAGCATCCTGTATTATGCCATTGTGGGCAACTGCCTGATGATGGCCAAGCAAAACATAAAACTTTTGGAAATTTTTAATGAATCGTTTAAACTGGACAAGAACCTGTCCAACAGCTATGTCAAAATCGATTCTCAATAACTTAAATACACGGGTGGGCCGTGAAACTGATTGATAAAACGCCGTTGCCAAAATGGTGGACCGAAGCCAAAGAAAATTACAGTCCGGATGACATCATCCGGTTTCTAGTAAACAATAAAGATAAACTCGAAGACGCGATTTCCCGGCTGGACGGGAAAAAACGGCTCTATACCACTGCTGACCGGATTTTTTCTTTTTTTTCAAAACTTGCCGAAACGGCGGACAGGCTATCCGAGGGACTCCAGCGCCGTTTAACGCGGTTTTCCGGGTTCAAGGGATTTATTGAAAACGCCCGGGGCTGGAAAAACCAACTCAATTTCAAGGGACTGATTGATTTTATCCGGACCAAGTTATATTCCCTCCGGAACCCTCCGCACAATGAAAAAGCCATTAACATGATGGAAGAAATCATGGATTTTGCCGCAAACCACGGGCTGGATCTGAATGCCCATCTTCCGGATGCCCGGCAAAAGCTGGTGGAGAAAAAAAACCAGCTGCTTCAGCACAAATTTTTTCAGGAATTTTCCAAAACCCGCCTGGAGCAGCTCCTGGCCATACCCTTTTCCTTTGACCGGTGTATTTTTCCCGTGCTCCCGGACGCTGCGTTCTGGCATAAATTTTTTGAATTTGCGGAAAAACGAAAAATCATTGACATCATCCTGGTGAACGCCAACGGTGAACAGATTTCCTTTAAAAAAGCCCCCCCTGCATCCATTGCCGCATCTGATACCGTCCAGATCCTGCGCAAACTCTCCAGCATCAAAAACACCGGCCGCCGCATTTTCTTTGTGGGGCACCATGAAGGATACCTGGGCCCTTATTTCGTCCGGAGCGTTATCCGAAAACTCGGGTTCCACAATCTGACCCGAAACTGCAATACCCTTGTCGGGCCCCGGATGTTTTCCAACCTGGTTCTGAGAAACGGTGCCGCCAACGTGGGCAATCTGTTCATTACCGTGCCCTCCCAAAAAACCACTGCCATCAGGACATCCGGGCTTGCCGAGGCCCTGCGAAAAACCGCCCGGCGCACCCAGTTTCTGATCAAACTGCCGGAAGCAGGCCTTTATTTGATCAAAAAACTCAATTACGCGGATTTTATGAACGTTGTCGTCCATGGCGATTCAGCCGAACTTGACCGGCACATGGCGTTTATGGATGCCGCCACCAAAGCGGAGCTGACGGCATTTCTGGCATCTGAAAACTTTGCGGACATCATGGGAGATTTTTCCCCGGAGGATTACGATCTTTTTAAACATATCATGAAAGAATGTTTTCTTCTTTTTCCGGAAGGCTCACGGTCTTATGTTGATCCGGACGGCGGGGTGGTGCTGAAATACATCAATCCAAAATATTTACAGGCCTATATGCGGCCCGGGGACGTGATTGCACCGGTAAATCTGGTGGGCGGGTCAGACATTGCCCGGGGATGGCATTTACGTTCCGCCAGGCTGGGCATTTCCATGGGCGAACCGATTGAAGTGAGCGCTCATATGATTGACGACTATGAAGAAGAAGGCATCCGCATCATGCGCGGGATCACCCGGCTCCCCAATATCAAGCCCGTCCGGTTCAAACCCGAAATTCAATATAAAATGGCGGCAAATGAGGGTTAACTATTCTTTACCATAAACAACGGAGATGTTTCATGACCACGACAGACAAAGCAACTGATGCAAAAAAAGCGTCCATCCGGCTGGCTGCCATGCCCACCGATGTAAAAAACCATGCGTTAAAAGCCATTGCCGAGGCCCTGGAAAATAAAAAAACCGAAATCATTGCCGCCAACCAGGCAGACCTTGCCGATGCGGAAAAAGCGCATCTGGCCGCTCCCCTGCTTAAACGCCTTAAATTCCAGGAAGATAAAATTGCAGAAGCCATAGAGGGACTGCACAGCGTCATCAGCCTAGAGGATCCCGTGGGCGTCACTACCAGCGCCCTTGAGCTGGATCAGGGGCTGGAGCTGTACCGGGTGAGCAGCCCCATCGGGGTGATCGGCATTGTGTTTGAGTCCCGGCCCGATGCCCTGGTGCAGATTTCATCTCTGTGCCTGAAAAGCGGCAATGCTGTTATGATGAAAGGCGGCAGCGAGGCCGCCCATACCAACCGTATTCTGGCGGATATTATCGCAGGGGCAGGCATTGCCAGTGGAATCCCGGAGGGCTGGCTGGCGTTGCTGGAAGCCCGGTCTGATGTCACTGACATGCTGAAAATGGACCGGTTTATTGATCTGATCATTCCCCGGGGCAGCAATGAGTTTGTGCGGTATATCATGAACAACACCAATATTCCGGTGCTGGGGCATGCGGACGGTATCTGTCATGTGTATGTGGACAAGGCCGCAGACATTGACATGGCGGTCAACATCTGCGTGGACAGCAAATGCCAGTATGTGGCGGTGTGCAATGCCGCGGAAACCCTTCTGGTGCATCAAAAAATCGCTTCAGATGTCCTGCCGGCACTGAAAACCGCTCTTGAGGGCCAGGGCGTGGAAATCCGGGGATGTGAAAAAACCCGGGCGATTATTGATGTTGTGCCGGCCACGGAAGCCGACTGGGGCACGGAATACCTGGATCTGATCATTTCCATTAAAATCGTTGACAGCATGGATGACGCGGTCTCCCACATCAATACCTATGGTTCCGGCCATACGGACGTGATTGTCACTGCTGACCGGCAGCGCGGGGTTTGGTTCATGGATTACGTGGATTCCGCGGATGTGTTTATGAACTGCAGCAGCCGGTTTGCGGACGGGTTCCGGTTCGGCCTGGGCGCGGAAGTGGGCATCAGCACCAACAAAATCCATGCCCGGGGCCCGGTAGGGCTTGAAGGTCTGATGATTTACAAATGGCGGCTGATGGGCACCGGACAGGTGGTGGCGGATTACACCGGCGCCGCTGCCCGGCCCTTTACCCACCGGAAACTGGATAAAAAATTTAACGGGTAGCGACAAAACCGAAGTTACCGCAAAATTTTTTTTGACGCGGATTTCACGGATTACACGGATTAAAAACCAAAACAGCTGCGTTCGTCTGCGTTTATCTGCGGCTGATTTTCTTTTGTTGAAATCATCGCAATCAAAACCAAAACAAATTTTACAACAGGCATTTTTTTGAAGCTGTTTTTCCAGTTCTGCACAGCAGCAGCCTTCTTTCTCTGTATGGGCTGCGCCCACACCCGGCCCGTGGCGTTGTCGCCGGATCAGCTTGTCAGGATTGCAGACGCCGGCGCGCCGGCCCTGCCCTGCTTTGTCTATGCCAAAACCCCGCTGACAAAAATCAATCAGATGCTTAAAGACGCGGGAGCCCGGGTCACCCTGGAAGCCGCCTATCAGGCAGCGTTTGAGGCAGTCTTTGAAACACTGCCCCCGGACGGTAATACCGGCCAGGGATTTACCACCATGAAAACGGCCTCCCACTACCTCCGGGCCATCTTAAAAGATCAGGGGGTTGAAGATTTTCACAATTACCTGATAACCACCGTGGAAACAGCAATTCCGGACGGGGTGATCCTGATTGCGGCAGTGCGTCGCCCCCGGGGCTGCCGAGACGGTATTTCCGTGTTCAACAAATTCAATTTTCTGGCACGGGAAACCCTCAGTCCGGATGATCCTGCGTTTTTCCGGGCCTACAGAATGGATGTGGATCACGCGCCCCTGGATACAATTCTGGACTGGGCCGCCCTGCCGGTGGAGTGTATTTCCTATCAGGGATATCAGGCAGTCCTGCTGACCCTGATGGCCAACCGCATCCTGGCAAACAGGCCCGACACCGGATACTGGCAGCAGGAACGTCAGTGGATCAGCGGCGATCACCTGTCCGTGCTCATGGAACAGGACATTAAAATCAGCCAGCGGCTTGGCCTGGAACAGGGCGTGATCCGGCAGCAGAAAAAATTCTTTCCCTGAACGTAAAATCAGCCGCAGATGAACGCAGACGGACGCGGATTTTTACAACCCCATCGCATCAGGCTTCCCGTAAAAGGATGTCATGCGTACCAATGGCCCGAAAAACAATGGCTTCCCCTTCAAAATGAAAGGTGAAACGGTACTTCATCGTCACCGAGCCTTCCCATCGATCGACGGTCCCTTTAATTTTTTTGACACGCAATGACGGATGCAGCATATCAACAAAAAAAAGTGCCAGCTTCTCATTAAATGCCTGTTTAATCTCTATCGGCATGGCCTGATATTGATTTTTAAATTTTTTGCTGAAGCGATAAGTGGTTATTTGTTTAACCATTTCAATCCGTCTTCAACTGTTTGAAATGTCGGCGAAACCTCATTTTTGTCAAGCTCCGCATCCACTTCTGCTTCATCTTTCTGCCATTGTCCGGTCCAGTACCAACCTTGACCGGGATCAATCAGTTTTCGCGGCTTTAAAAGCGCATTCCCATTTTCAACATCAACCTCCACATAATCACCGGGCATAATTTTAAGGATTTTCATTATTTTTTTCGGTATTCGAATTTGCCCCTGGGGACTTATTTTCATTATGGTCGGCATTTGTTACTCCTTTACAATTAAACTTTTAAACAAATAATAGGCTGTTTTGCCTTAAAAGTCAAATTCTACGGGGTTTATTCATTTTCCCAGATCACCCGCATGACTTCTCATAGGAAGGTAGCCGTCCCTTAGGGGCCGGGATTTATCCCCGCCCGAAACGGGAGGACGAAAAACCGTCCCTGCTTTGGTTTAAAGGACAACCGATGCGCCGCATGCATTCCCACGGGGGACCGTGGGAACGAGCCCATTGCTGTCTCATTCCTGTTTTTAAGAGACTATCTTTATCTCCAATCTCTTGCCGCAAGCTGTTGCATAACGACGAAGTGTCGCAACAGTCGGGGAATGCCTGCCGGTTTCGATGCGCGATATGGCAGGAACCTTTGTTCCCATGCGTTTTGCAACAGCTTCCTGTGTAAGTCCTGCCGACTGCCTTGCTTTGATCAGCTCGTCAAATAAGGCAAAATCGTTTTCAAGGGCATCGTATTCAGCTTTAAAAGCCGGGTCGTTATGCCATTCCGTGATCATTTGCTCATGACTTTTTTTTGTTTTCATGCATTACCTCCAGAAGCCGCTTTCTGGCGACGGCAATCTCTTTTGATGGAGTTTTCCCAATCCATGTTTAAATATTAACGTTTTTGTTAATATACGTCTACCGCTTTTCTCTATAAATTTTTTCAGAGCATTGGATTAAATACACCGAAAATCAGCCGCGGATAAATGCGGTTTTTTAATTTTCAATCCGCGTAATCCGCGAAATCCGCGTCTATAAAAAATTTCCCTTTGTTCTGCTCTTATTTTTTTTTGACAAAGCTCACAATGTATTGCATTCTGGTATCCAAAAGGAGATGAAACAATGAATATCATGAAATCATATATTACCGATGAGTCAGGAAATATCAAAAGTGTTATAATCGATTATCAAGTATATAAAAAAATTGAGGAACTGCTTCTTGATGAAGGATTATTGAAAGCCATGAAAGATGTTCAGAACGATGAAGAAATAGAATATGATCATGTGAGAGATTTGATTAAACGTCTATGAAAATCACACTGAAAAAAATCTTTTTAAAGGATATCCAAAAAGTTAAGAACCCACAAAAAGATCAGGTAAAAATTTTTCTGGAAAAACTTTCCAACGAATCTTCAATTATTGAAAATTATTATCATATAAAAAAGTTAAAGGGAGGAAAGGGTAATTTTTTCAGAATCCGATTTGGAGAATACAGGTTGGGATATGAAATAAAAGAAAACGAAATCATTATATATCGTATTCTCCACAGAAAAGAAATCTATCGATATTTTCCTTAAATCAAATCAGCCGCGGATGAACACAGACGGCCGCGGATAAATACGGATTTTTTGATTTTCAATCCGCGTAATCCGCGAAATCCGCGTCTAAAAAAACCTTCCGCCAGCCGGACCCCGGATAAAAGCATTCCGGGGCAGGCCCGATCCAGCTATCCAGTGTTTTCTGCCCGGCGGAGGATGGAATGGGTGTTTTCGATTTCGATCCCGATCCCGATTTCGATATTAGCCGCAGATGCACGCGGATGCACGCAGATTTTTGAAATTTTAATCCGTGGAATCCGCGAAATCCGTGTCAAAAAACCCCCGCATTTTCCGATTTGACCAAAATCCAATGCAGTTATCCGCGTCTTTCTGCGTGCATCCGCGGCAAAAAATCTGCTTTGTTCTCATCTCACAATTTTTTTGACAAACTTCAAAATGTGTTGCATCATGACACACAAAGGAGATCGGAATATGGCAAAAACAGCAACCACCCATGTCCGGCTGACGCCGGAAATAAAAGAACAGGCGGAAAATATCTTAAAGGAACTGGGGATCTCGGTTTCAGCGGCCCATGAATTGTTTTATCGTCAGATCATTTCACATCAAGGCATCCCCTTTGAATTGCGCGTCATGAAAAAAGAGACCATCAGCGCCATGAATGACGCCAGAAACGGCAAAGGGGAAAAATACAACAGCGTCAATGAAATGTTTCAGGACTTTGGGTTAAATGCTGACGATCAGGCCAACCGCCAGGTTTAAAAAGGATTTACTGAAAGCCTTGCGACAAGGCCGGAACATCCAAAAACTGCAAACGGTTCTTGAAAAACTGGCCATCCCCGAACCTTTGCCGCCCCGGCATCGAGATCATAAACTTAAAGGCGAATGGCGGGAGTTCCGGGAATGTCATATCGACCCGGACTGGCGGTTGATTTATACCATCACGGATTTTGAACTCAGACCTGCAAGACTGGGAACCCATGCGGAATTGTTTGAATAAAATCGTTTCCGGTGATCCACTTTATATGGCATAGGAAGTTTCAGCGGCCGCGAATAAATACAGATTTTTTGATTTTCAATCCGCGTAATCCGTGAAATCCGCGTCAAAAAAAGCTTCCGTCATGCCGGACCCCGGATAAAAGCATTCCGGGGCAGGCCCGATGCAGCTATCCAGAGTTTCCTGTCTGGCGGGAGGATGGAATGGGTGTTTTCGGTTTCGATCCCGATCCCGATTTCGATCCCGATTTCGATATTAGCCGCGGATGGACGCGGATGGACGCGGATATTTTGGGTTTTTATATAGTGTCTATCCGCTTGAATCTGGGTCAAAAAAAACAGGCACCCGAAGATTTTCCTCAGGTGCCCGTTTTGATACCAATTATAAATGGATAAAAATTGATTAAAAACTGATTTTATTTTGCACTGATACGGCTGTTAAACGCTTTTACCTTTTGCTCAAATTCCATGCTGGCTTTATTATAGTCCTCAACTTTCTGATTCAATGCCCGGGCCATTTGTTCATAATCCGCT
Source organism: Desulfobacteraceae bacterium (assembly GCA_011390465.1). Taxonomy (GTDB): domain Bacteria; phylum Desulfobacterota; class Desulfobacteria; order Desulfobacterales; family Desulfosalsimonadaceae; genus SURF-3. Next base: position 94,364 of record JAABSH010000002.1, on the reverse strand, counting down.
TTCACCGCGGATTTGGCGCTTTTGGGCGGTGCACCGCCCAATGCTTTTTTTTCAGCCTGGATCTCCCTGTACATTTCAAGCAACTCCTTACGACGGGCATTTAAAGCTTCGGATTCCGCCCGATCGTCAGAAGTCATCGCAGATTGTGGAGCGCCCTCCACAGCTTCAGTGCTGTTTTCGGTTTCAGCTTCAAAATCAGCTCCGGGCGGAGTGGAAATAGATTTGTGCATCTGAACCGCGTCGCGCTGATCCGGCGGGATAATAGAGGTATCGTCCGTAAAACGCACGACACCCTCCGAATCCTTATACTGATAGTATTCTCCAAGCCCCACCGAAGGAATGATGCCGATAAGCAGCCCCAAACCAATAATCTTCACAATCTTTTTCCATTTACCACCCATAATGTTATTCTCCTTTTCGTTACAACCTTGGTTTGTGCTTTCAGGTATTATTCATTCATCATCCAGAAACTGGTGCCGGGGGGATAGCCTGAAATTTCCTGCTCCTCCACATTACCTTCCGTATCATTGATGTATAAAATATCTTCCAGCAGCACTGGATCGAACAGTGTGGTATCAAAATACTGCCGGCTGGGATTCTGATCCTTGATCACATCATCTTTATCGATATCGCCATCACCATCCGTATCAAACTCCTGTTTATCAGGCTGACCGCCGGAGCAGGCATTCAGGGCATTTACATAGGATGCGCCTTCGGAGGAACAAATACCGCCGGCCTGGGTATTGGTCACAAAATACACCACATTGTTACGCAAGAGCGGATCCCGCACCATGATTTCAGTGATGTCCGGAAAGGGGAAATACCATCCCGCGTGCTCGCCCGTATCGGTTTCCGGATTATAGTAATCAATGGCAAAATCCGTGGTCAAATCAAAATCACCGCTGGTTGAGACATAGGACTGCTTAAGCAGGGTCTGGTCCACCGTAAGATTGCCGGCACCGTCAAACGTCCCTAAAGGCGGCGCGACCTGGTCCTCGGGCCAATCCGGTTCCCAGTCATAGAGCCCATACATGGCATTGCGCGACATTCTGCTGACAAGATCATCGGCATTCAGGTACCGACCGGTGCCAACAACCACCACATAGCCGTCACGGCCTTTGATGCAATGCTCCATCACATCCGGTTCCGAAGTAATGGCCTGGGGGTTGCCATCTGAATCCCTGGCGGTAAACATGGGGCTGCCGCCATAGGCCATGGCCCAGTTGTTCGGGTCTTTGTCGGTAAGATCAAACTTCCATAAATTGCCATCCAGGTCACCGGCATAGACATAATCCACCTTGGAATCAAAATTAACGTCAATAAGGGCAGGAGATGACATGCCATTGCAGCCGCCGATGCCGGTGACGCCGGTGTCAAAAACTTTCAAGGCATTGCCGGTGGAGGCTTCAACAACGTAAAGGCCTGATTTCTTATTGACACTGGCATATCCGTTGCCGAAAATCACGACGGCTTTATCCGCATTGGTGTTGGCCACGTAAGCCCGTCCGTAAACATACCCCATATTGTCATCCAAAGATGCATCCAGTTCCCAGTTTAAAATGTCATTGGCTGTTATCCCATCATTTTTGGCCTTATCAACGGTCAGACAATATACACCCTTACCGCCTTTTCCCAGCCCTCCGGCAAGGTAACGCACCCCTTTTACTTCCTCAGCATAGGGCGATGCATTCACATAATAACGATGATCGTCAATGAATGCATGTTCAGTGAGTTGTTTCAGGTTCCCGTGAACCATGGATGGAATATAGGCGAAAAGCTCCTTTCCATTGTCCGCATCAAAAGCATGCATCATGCCGTCATTGGCTCCCACATAAATCACATGATCAAAATAAAAAGGCTCAGAGTGCACAATGTCGCCCAAGACATATAACCGTTCTCGAAAATCCGGGGCTTTCGGCCCTTCATTGGTTTGATCGCCTGCAATATAAGCTGCTTCTGATGCTGTTAATCCAAAATCATCGGGATCAGCATCGAGAAAATTCACCGCAGAAATGCCATTGTACGTAAAAATCTTTCGGTCTTTGTAGGAAATTTCCGCAAGCTCTTCTTGGGCGCTCCAGGTGCTCCTGATCAATGCCCCTGAAATCGAATCCACTTCCCAGGCCAACAGGTCACCCCACCAGGTTTCAGAATGATAAAGCCCCTGATAAAGAGACGTCCCGATCTGACGTTGGACAGAGTTGGTGGTAACAGCAGCGGCAGAGCCCTTGCGCCTTTCAATATCCGCACTGATTTCACGCAATTTGGAAACCAGTTCCTGGGGATTATCCGCGTACAGGAAAAGTCCCCGGCCGTTCACCGTGGCATGCCACAGGTCGTCCAGCGGATCCCCAGTGCCCTTCGGAGGTACCGGATCTGTCCATGTGGGGCATCCGTCATCACAAATACATTTATTTCCATCGTCGCTATCCGCGCACAGAGCGTCAAAATCCGGATAAGCTTCCCGCAGGGGGCCGTCCGCTCCGAAACTGAGCCCATAGGTCACCATATGCTGATGTGGAGCAAAATCAATGTAATTGGTAGGCACATCATCAGTGAGAGTCCCTTTATTGCCCTCCCCTTTGATGTCCCTTTCATAATAGAGCATGGCCGCATCCGCCGCAGTTTTGACAAAATCATCTCCGAAAACACCGCCGTCATAATCAGAATTATTATCTCCATCAGCATTAACTATATTATCTGTACTGGGAGATGCACCGTCCGTAATTAGCAGGGCAAATGCCTGCTGACAATTGCCGCCATTAACCTGGGTGAAATAGGGATAGGTGTTATCGTCAGCGTATCCGGTTCCTGTTATAATACCACTGTCCGAGCTTATCGTGCCTCCTTGATTTTCAAAATAATTTCCCAGGATCGCAATATCCGATGAAAAACCTGTTGAGGAGCCATATTTGTGAAGATCGTATAAAATTGACAAAAACTCGGCTGTTTGATCTTCAGCTGCTTCCCAATTAGAACTGGGATTGATCCATCTTACACCATATTTTTCCGTAGGCGGACTGAGGGTCAGGCCCACCAGCATGTTCTTCATTTCCGTCACCATGACGCCCACTGCATTCTGGGCCGACGCCCGCCGATATCGGTAGTAAGTGAACCAATTGGCGAAATTCTGAAGATGGGTTTCATAGGCTCCGGCCCCTGGCAGGGGCAATGGGCCGCCATTGGCGGTTTTTAGATCTGAAGGAAGTTGTGCATACGTTCTTGAGACCAATTCAGGATAACCACCTTTTGAATCTTGCTCATACCAATCCAGTCGATCATTTACTGCTACACCATTCAACCAATCTATCTCATCCAAAAGATAAAATTCCGCATTGTCCTTACTGATCAAATTAACCAGATATGTTTCACCATTATCGCTCCGGACATAGAAATGCCGGTTTTTGATGGTTTTGGATGATGACGTATCCCAGTACAAAGTACCAGCGGCACCACTGCCAGCAGGCACCAATTTTATTGCATCAGCGCTGTTCCAAGCCTTGTTTTTGCCGGTTCCCGAGAGTTTTATTATCGCATTACCGCTTGAAAATTTCTTATCTGTCGCAATTTCAACCCATTGATCTCCAGTATCTTTCGGCGCAGTAAAACTCCCCATACTTGAGGCATCATCATATACAGTATAAGTGGCGGGATCTTGAGCGTAATAGCGATACACAAAAATATTATACGCCTGAGTGGTATCCTCTATTTTTTTTTCCCACTCGGCCGTGAACGTGTGACCATTGCCGCCGGTTGAATACCAGCTGTGGCCGTCATGGCCCGTCGAGGACTCCGTCCACGCAGCGGAACCTCCTTTGATGAAACCGGCATCCTGATCATCCATGAAAATGGTTGCTGCCCCCCCGGCTGGCGGATCCGAATCTATGGCAACATACCCGGTAAGCCAGTCTCCGGTCAGAGAATAAGTAGAAGTAGAATCATAACTATCTTGAGGATCCCAGCGGGGGTTGTCGACATTGACATCCAGCTTGGTAGGCCAGGGAGCATAGCCGTTGTCCTGCCCCACAAACGGATTGTAATACATCTTGTTGTATTTGTGCCATTGGGATTTCCAGGCGTTTTTGTGAACTGGATCGGCCTCGAGAACTTCCATCCCCGGACTCTGGGGTAATGGACTTCCAGAAAACATATAACCATATCTTTTCCCACCATAATTAAATAATCTCGCCGTATCCGGGTCGTCCCCTGGTTCTTCGGTCATAATTTCGCTTCCCATGGAGTACGAGTTGTCCAGGGAAATCATTAACAGCCCAGGCACATTAATGCCGCCAATCAGTTCCAGGGGCACGTCCGCCAGATCTACCGGTCCGCAAATTTCTCCTGAAAATGCCCCCGGCACGATGCCCGCAGTGGCCATCAGCACACACAGAATCCATACCAGCCAGCGAAACGGTGCCCGCCGGCGCATTGTTATTTTTATTTTCATGGTTCACCATCCTTAGTTGCTGGTTAATTACCGGGTTAAAATCAAAAACCATTACGATCATATTATAAAAACCATCTTTCGACCCCCACGGTCAAACGAACGACACCGAAATCATCAGACATATATTCCACCAGCACCCGTCCGGCCCCCCGGATGGCGGTGGTCATTTTTAATGATCCGCCGGTTACCGGAACCCATCCGATCAATGCATAACGTGGCGGAGAGGTGGCAAGTTCCCCCCGTTGCTTCAGAATCTCTGATATGCCGGTGCCGTCATCTTTGGTAATGGCCCACGGCGTATCAGAATTACCAGCATCCAGCAACGGGCCTAAAGTCTGGCTGTACCAGTCCGCATAGGTAAAACCGGCATCCGTCAGCAGGGTATCATGGCCATGTACCCAGGGTAATGGCGCTCCCTGGGGATTGATCTGGGCTTCCGTCAGAAGTGGCGGATCATCGACATCAGCATCCACGATACCCGCATCCAGAATCTGCTGAAGCACCTCTCCCGCCACTGAGTCTGCCATCAACACATTTTGCTTGCGAATGGCCGCATTCCGAACAATAAAATTTTCAGTAACTGAAGTGTTTATGGATGCAATGCCGATAAGGGACATAATCACCAAAAGCATCAGCACGATCACCATGATCGAACCGTTTTGGCCATGGTGATGGAATGATCTTTTCTGCATCTGTTCAAAATGCTGTTTTGATAACTTATATTGCATTTTCAGCTTCTCCTTAAAGCCTTTTTTGGTATAAAATATTTTATCCTGGAAAAAAGGTTACAATCGCCTGTCCATGGACCAATATTTGCTGAAAAAAATTTCCGCCTGAATATCATTGGCATTGTTGTCCGGGGTCACCCAGACCCGAATATTAACACATCGTGGCGTTGGCTGGGTATTATCTAAAGTGCCTTGATCAAACTGTTCTAAGGAACCATTTGACACCGTCCACCTTACCGTATAGGGTGTGGCGTCCGCTGTGGCACCCGTGGGGGGATGATCCCCAATGCTCAAATCCGGATGCATGTCAAAATCTTCGACTGCTCCGTTAAGATCTAAATCCGCTTCATCATCATAAAAAGGCAAAACCCTGAGCTGTTCAACCCAATCCTCCGCCATTGCCATCGCTTCGGTGGTGTGGCGGGCAGAATTGGTGGTATTTAAGGCATTCACCTGCATCATTCCCACCGCCAGAAAGCCGATGGCGAAAATGCCGATGGCAATCATAATTTCAACCAGCGTAAAGCCGCTATTATTATTTCTTATAACAGTAAAGGGCATTTTCTTTGTGTTCACCGCATATCCTCCTCTTAAAAAAACAAACCGGCCATTGCGGTTTTGCAATTTTTATAAATTTCTGCAGTCAATGGTAGCGCTGAGCTGGAATCTTCGGAATGTATCATTCGGCGGAGCCAGAATTTCATCCCCCTGTAGGTTTACATAAGACGTAGTGTCGGTATAGGATCTCAAAAACCCCGGATTGTCAGCATCTGCGGACCGAACAACGATACTCACCTGGATGGCGGAAATATCGTCCGTATCTGCCACAGGCGTGGCAATCACAGCGCCTTCAGTGTCAAAATAGACAAAATCCAGAACATCGCATTCCATATCGATGGAATGAAGGGGCTCAAGATTTCCCCCACTCACCGATCGGCCCAGATTACCGCTGGTATTAATGGCGTAGCGTACAACCTCTCCTGCGTCGGTTGTGTCACCATCCGGCGGGTCGCCAACATTATCCCCTCGAATGTCCATGGAAAGTGTCAAATCACCCGCATCCGCTGACATTATCTCCGCGTCTGCATCCTGAGTCGGATCACAACCCGCCATACGAATATCCGCTGAAATGATTTCCATGGCGGCGCGTAGACTCTGGGTCATTTGCAAGGATACATCCTGGGAGACCTGGCCCCGGACCTGGGATTGAAACACTGAATACAGGGCAACACTAATCACGGCAGTGATGGCCATGGCAATCATGAGTTCAATTAGCGTCACACCGGCAGATCGATTGCTAAATTTTGAGTTCATCGTCTTTCTCCATGCATCTATTTACGGCTTATCAATACGGGTAACACCCGTGCTGGCGAGAATGACTTCTAATGAATCTCCTTTCCTGTTGGTGAGTTTCACACGACCCGCAGCAAAACTGTTATCACTCTTAACAGGCAATCCACGACTGTTAAAACGAAAGGAATCCGATTCAAAATTAGTGGAATCAATTTTGACATTTGGCCGTATCGGGGTAGAAATGACTTTATTCACGCCAGTTACCCGATTGGTGGAATCGGTTGAAACATTATCTTTATTGAATGTTAACGTAACCGCTGAATTATTTTTGATGGCGGCAAGCCTGGCCTGATTAATGACGGACAAAACCTCGCGCGCCGATCCGTTTAGCTGGTGATTGCTGCGCCAGGCAATCATGTTTGGGACAGCGACGGCCGAAATAATGCCAATAATGGCAATTACGATCATCAACTCCATCAAAGTAAAACCAGAATTATTTTTCATTCAGAGGACCTCCTGTTTGATGTCTGATACATAACCTTACAATTTTCATGCCACAAAAAAAACGAACAACTGAAATATATCCATATCGGCTTGAAAAGCCAGGTAAGCATTTTGATTTAATAGTGATTTTAACAGAGAACCCGGTTTGTGGCAAGTTTGAATAAAACGTTGGCAGGAAAAATATGAAATCGTTTGCAGCAAATCAGGCTCAAACTATAAAATAATTTAATAGCTGGGCTTAAAAAATTTTAGGGTTATCCGTTTGGTGCAAATTGTCTTATTTTCTGGATTCCGGGTCGCGGGCCCTGTGCTCCCTTGCCGGCAATGACGGGTCCGGCCCCCTAAGCGGAATTTATCTGCGTTTGTCTGCGTGCATCTGCGGCAAAGAAAAACAGCAAGGAACACCATTTGAGCCAATACGCCCCCAGGGTTCCAGGCTTATCCTGAAACGAGGGGAGGTAAACCCCTCCCCTACATTGGCCGAAACGATGATCAAGCCAGAAAATTAAAGAGCGTCTTACTTCAAAGGATCAATGATGGACAATCCGTCAACCCAGGAAAAATCATCATTCACGCCCTGGTAAACATCTGTCCTGACGAAGGTTCCGCTGCCAATCTACCGGATGGTCGATATCCGCAAAAAGGCGCATTTTTGCGAGCTTTTGCAGCGATTTTTTGATGCCTTGAGCACCTCGCTCATCTGAGGCAAGAGGGGCATTCGCTGATTGTTGCCGCTGACGCAAAAATAATATAAAATCAAGAACTTCTTTCTGCTTATCCAGCGGAAGCGCGACCATATCTTTTTGAATTTGCTCAATTAAAGCCATTGCCTTTCCTAATGTTACGATGGGTGATGTTCATGGATTAAAAAAAATTTACTAGAGCAAGATATTAAAATATAACATTTTTTTAAAAATAGGCAAATACAAACAGTGTATTCTCAGCAGCAAGTGAGTTTTTGGTGCGGAATGACCGTAATTACAATTAGCCGCAGATACACGCAGATGGACGCGGATGTTTTGGGGGTTAATCCGTTTTAATCCGTGTAATCCGCGTCTAAAAAACAGCCATACCGCCATTTGGGACAGTACACCATGGGTTTTCGGATCTCTGCTGGGCGCGGGGTTTCTTTTTTTTTCTGGATTCCGGGTCGCGGTCGCTGCGCTCCCTTGCCCGGAATGACGGGCCCGGCTAAGCTTGTCCTCGAATGTTTTATCGGGGAAGACTGTCAGAATGACGGAAGGGGGTAAAGCCCTCCCCTGCACTGGCGCAGTGAATAACCGTAAACTCGGGGCGAAATCCGGGAACATTATTATTTCCCCATTCAACCAAAATAGCGCTATTTGTAAACATCTCCCCGAGGCCCGATATGATCGATAAAAACAACGTCCTCTTTTTCGTCATACCAGAAAATGACTCTTAAATTGCCAGCCCGAAGGCGACGATATCCCGCCCACTCTCCGGACATAGGGATAATATCCAAATGATCGATCGATCTATTTTTCATTTGGTTTAAAATATCTTTAATCTGATCCCGGCGATGATGTGGAAGTCGTTGAAGGTACCGGGCTGCATGCCGGTGGACAATGACCTTGGGCATCAGATGGCATCCAGATCGATATATGCATCTTCATTGCCGCTTTCCCTGTCATGTCTCGCTTCTCGAAGCTGTTTTTCGGCCTCATCTCCAAGATCAAGGCCCAAAATTTCCTCAATTTTTTTAAAATCTGCTATTGAAATGACCACTTCTCGCGGGCTTCCGTTTTCATCGACAATATAGCGCTTGGATATGTTCATTGATCCACTCCTGTTATTTTTTCTTCAATATATCAAGATGTTTTAAGATACGCAAATAAAACAATAATTATATAGATGGGCCGTTACTGCCTGCAAGCATACAAAAAAACTTTACAAAGCAAAAATCGCGTCCACGCCGTCATGACGAAAAATATTATGGACGGTTGCGGCACTGAGGGGCAATTTTTTGGTGCCGTTATACAGGATATGTCCTTTCCGGCGAAATCGGGGGACAGCGTCATCATTTCCCAATTCAACCAAAACAACGGTATCTGATTTATTTATTACTCAAAATCAGGTTTGTGGGTTGACCGAATGGCATACCATGTAACGCCTCACGGCGTCACTACAAGCCAGAGTATCCCGGGTTGTGGAAAAGAAAATCCAGATAATATTATTTCTCCAACAGTTTCGATGGGGCACTGGATATTTTTTCTTTTCGGCCCTGCGGTGCTTCAGGGCGAATAAGCAAAAAAAAAGAATACCCTTGTGCCAATCCCGTATGCGTTCCCACGGAGGACCGTGGGAACGAGAAAAAAAACGGTGAAGATATCAATCAGCCGCAGATACACGCGGATGAACGCGGATATTTGGGGGTTAATCCGTGTTAATCCGTGTAATCCGCGTCTAAAAAACAGCCATGGCCACCATTTGGGAAGGAACGCCATGGGTTTTCGGATCTCTGCTGGGCGCGGGATTTCCTTTTTTCTGGATTCCGGGTCACGGTCGCTACGCTCCCTTGCCCGGAATGACGGGTCCGATTTATACGAATAACTTGAAACTGGTGGCATTTCGCCGGTCAACTGAAAAGGACGTTGTCTGCGGCTGTCTGCGTGCATCCGCGGCTCACTAACATCAGGGAAAATCATTCACCACGTTTTCAAATACAAAAATGGCGCAATGGGAAATTTTTTCCCCATGCGCCATTTTAAAAAAGCTTAAAATAATACTGATGTTAAATTATTCGATAAACCGCCAGTAACATCGGCCCGGGGGATTGGGCGGCACCAGTACTTCCGTAATTTTCCCCAGACTGTCCGTCAACAGCAGAATATCGGGCGGCATTGCCGTGGGATCATAGACAGTGCCTTCCAGCTTCATGCCGGTAGGCGGCAACGGGCCGTCATCAGTGGAGATGCGATCCGAATCATTGAATTTTTTATCTTCATTGATATCAAACTGCGGTGAAATGGTTCTTCCCCCGCTGCAGGCATCCACCTGATAGAGAATTGAAGACCCGCCGCACACGCAAGGATCCGCCTTGGGCGTATTGGTAACATAGATGACGGTGTTGTTGCGTATTTGCGGTGCCGCCACCATTCGCTCTCCATCATCATAAAAATCATAATACCAGCCCGCGTGATCCCCTTCTTCCGTCAGCGGATTATAATAATTGATGGTATTGTCCGTCAGAATCCGCCAATCCGCTGTATCTTCCGCAACCGTCTGTTCCAGCAGGGTCAGATCAGATGCATTGGAAAGACTGCGGTCCTGCTGAAAAACGCCAAGATATTTGTCGTTAACCGGTTCTTTCATGCTGGCATAAGCCGGAGCCCAATCGTAGATTCCGTAAAAAGATTGGGTTTCATAATTAAAAATATCATCCTCCCCAAAATACTTGCCCGTGCCGAACGCCACAAGATAACCAAGATAGGGTCCGCAGGAACTGAGCAGCATCACATCCGGCCGGGATGTAATGGGCTGAACCGCATCATCTGCATTGCGGGCCGTAAACAAAGGTTTGGGGTCTGCCCCGTCGTTATAAAATACCTTCCAGTTGTCCGCATCATCGCCGGTGAGATCAAATTTCCAGAGATTGCCTTTCAGGTCTCCGGCATAGGCATAATCCACATTGCCATTGAGATCCACATCAACGACCACTGGAGTGGAAAGTCCGTTACAGGCGTCCGCGCCCGCAGATTCGGTCTTCAGCTTGCGAATCAAGTCGCCGGTCTTCGGGTTCAGCACATAAAGCACGGCATCACCATTGACACTGGCATATCCGTTGGCAGCCACCACCACCCATCCTTCAGCTTCGGTATGAACAATCTCCGGCCGGGCATAGGTGTATCCCATGTCGTTATCTGTGCCGGCTGGGAACTCCCACAAAACCACATCTTCGGCATCCGTTTCAGCAGCGGTTTTCACATTGGTAACATCCAGCCCGAAAAAGCCTTTGCCGCCTTTTCCGAACCCTCCCACAAGGATGGACTGCCCTTTGGAAATCGTGCGAACATAGGGCGGGGCATCCACATAATACTGATGACTGTAATCCTCGTCCGCCAACTCCGCCAGCCGATCCATCAAGCGGTCCGGCACAAAGGCGAAATATTCTTCTCCGTTTTGCGCATCAAATGCATGGAGCATTCCGTCATTGGCCCCCACATACACGACTCCTTTGTGATAAAAGGGCTGGGAATGGACAATATCGCCGATTTTTCCGTTCCGGCTTCGGAAGGTCCCTGCATTCTGTTGCTCCAGGGAACCATCGCCCCGTATGAAATCCACAATCTGAGCCCCTGTGTCAGAATCTGCATGCAGCCGGGATTTTTGGTCTGCTGAAAGGTCGGCATATCGGAAGGGGATCCCGTCAGAACCACCAAAACTCAAAACCACCCGATCATCTGCGGCAACCAATTCCAATTGATCCTTTGCGCTCCATGCGGGATCGTCTGCCATTGTTCCGGAATCTGCATCCACAGACCGGGCAACCAGATCACCGGACCATCGACTGGAATGAAACTGGGCCTGATACACAAGGGTACCCACCTGACGCTGCACCGTATTCGTGGAAACCGCAGTGGCTGACCCCAGCCGCTTTTCAATGGAGCTTTTGATCTGTTCCATGGCTTCCACCAGTTTCTGAGGATTGGCGGCACTGAAAAAATCGCCCCGGCCGTTGATCGTCGCATGCCAGAGATCATCAATGGTGGAAGTTTCTCCAGGTTCCGGCTTGGGCCAGCCTTTCCAGTCCGCATCTTTTGGATCATCGCCATATCGAAGACTTTGCGAAAACCGAACACGCTGTTCATCCGTATACTCACCGGGGATACCGAATGAAATGCCATAGGTGATCATCCGCTGATGGTTGGCGGCAGGATCTTCAAATTCCGCGGTGGGAACAAAATTGTTCAGATGTTTTTCCGCTGCACCCGGTACCAGGGGGTGAAGGTCCCGCTCATAAAAATGCATGGCAATGTCCGCCGTTGTATGATCGTAACTATCGCCAAATGCGCCCTCGTCAAAATCGGTGCTGTCATCACCGTCTGCATTGCCGATAATATTTTCCTGGCTGTTTTGCAGATCACCGTTCCACATGCCGTCTGTCATCACAATGGCAAAGGACTGCTGGCATTCGCCGCCGTATTTCTTTAGAAAAAAAGGAAACAAATGCGTATTTGAATAGACGCGAAACGGACTCTGGCCATTCAAGGCCGCCCAGCCATGCCCGAATTCAAAAAATTGACCGGTTTGATACAAGCCCTCACGAAGCGGCGTGCCGCCCCAGGGATGGACCATGGTGTAGAGATCATAGAGCACGTCATCTTTTTCATCATAATAATCTTCACCGCCTGCCTGATCAATGATGGTCATGTCCAGCGGCGAAATCTGTCGGGAAAAATTCTCATGATTGTTATATTTGTCCGGAAAAGATTCAATGCGCATAAAGACGTTGGACCAGCCGTCAATGAACTGCCCGGCCGCCGCAATGCCGGTGAAATACCGTCTGCGGTAAAACTGATACCAGTCCGCAAAATTCTGCCTTTCCGCTTTATAACTGCGGTCCGTATTAATTCCTGCGGATTCAGCAGCGTCCGCGTCAATTAATGTCAGGCGGTCCACCGTTTTCCGATCCGCGCTGAGGGTCGCCTGGTAATAGGTAGGTTCATCATTTAAATTCACCAGAAAGACATCACCATTATCATCCTCTATAAAATAATGGGCAAAAATAATTTGATCTCTTGGTTCAATAAGCTTGACCGCATCCACGGAAACATAATTTTGATTTTCTCTGCCGCAAGTCAGGGTTACTGTTGCTGTTTTTGTAAAATTATAAACTCCCAGCGACTCCCAATCCTGCTGCAGACTGCTGCGGTACTGACTGATGGTTTTCGTATAGGACCCACCGTCATAATCAACCGTATATTCGGCCTGACTTGTCCGGTTGCTGTTAAAGGCAACGCTCACCATCACTTCATATTCACCAGCCTGAGCAACATCTATTTCCCATTCTGCAGTAGTCTCTTTTCTGTCTAACGTGATATTATGGTAACTGCCGCCCTCATAATCGGAGTTGTCCCATTCAGTCCAGGAATCAGTGAGAGCGGGACTGGCGGAGAACCCCGCATCATTTTGATCCACCAGATATTCAACAGAATTTCCCGGTGCGTTATCAATGACAAAATCATACCAGATGGCGTTTAAATCAAATACGCCATATTCGGACTTGGTGGGGTGCTGACGCGGGGTGTTGATGTCCGCATGAAAATCCCCGAATTCGGATTCATGATCTTCCAGCGTGTTCCAGCGGGGCCAGGGCGTGTAATCCACTGCCGGGTCATAATACATCCGGTTGTAATCAGCACACTGAGTTTGCCAGTGATGGCGCATATTGGCCGGCAGGGGTCGGTTATAAGTACTGGTATAATGATATTCACTTTCCGGAAAAACAAAAGTATACAGTGAATTTCCGATATAATAATGGTCATCTTCGGTGAAAATTGTAAACAGCATGCTGCCGGAGGCATCCCAGGCCAAACTGACCAGGGCCGGGGCTGCCTGGCCCCGGACTTCCAGGGGCATATCCGCCAGAGACAAACATTCGCCGGCGGCAAACGCGGTTTGCGCCGGCAGAGCTGCGGACAATCCCAGCAATAGCCACCCTATAAAAAAAACAAGCATTGTCAATCTGGACGGACGGGTGTTTAAAATCTTTAGCTGTTTCATTAAATTCCCCTTTTACATAAAGCTTGCCACCTTGTCGATGACGCTGATTACCTGCCGGACATGGCATTGCCCATTAATTCAGCAACCTTTTTTTCAAACTGTTTCCGATCGGTTTCATATGCCGCGACGTTGCGGTTCAACGCGTCAATGCGTTTTTGGTATGCGTTTTTTTCAGCAGCTGAAGCCTTTGATCCGGGCGATTGCGCAAGGGCTGCCTGTTCAAGGCGCAATTCTTTAAATCGCTTTTCCAGGGTGGTCCGCTCCGTATCCAGCGCGGCTGCCTGATTCTTTAGGTCCCGTTCCCACGCGCCTTCACTGGTGGACAGCATCTGCGGCGAATGATCGGCTGGATGCCCCCGATCGTAAGATGAAGGTGAAGAAATTTCCCTGTGAGCGGCGGCCTCAGCTTCATCCAATTTATCCTCCGGCACACTGGCCAGGTTGTCTGTAAAAACCACATATCCGTTTTTATCCCTGTACTGATAGTATTCACCTTGTGACGGTCCTATGCTAATGCCCACCACTGTCCCTACAAAAAATATCAGAAAAAAAGTAAACTGAAACCGCATTGTTATGGTCCTGTAATGATCAGTTGTTTCGAAGACTCAAACGTTCCACAGCAGTGACTTCCCGGCTGTTGTTCAACTTCAATCCAACGGTCATGCCTTCGCGAACACCACTGACTTGTGCGCCCGGGGCAATGTTAAAAGACGTGTCATATACTACGATTCTGGACCCATCAGAGGACACCATGAAAACTTCCCCGATGAAATCAAAATGCCGCACGGCCACTTCAGATACATCCATCTGTTTTGAATCAAATTCCACCGGCGGTTGAAAAGACTTTACAATTGAAGCACCTGATGAAGCGTCTTCCGATTTGGCAGCGGAAGTTTCACCAACTGTGAACAGTGCTGCCAGTAAAACTATTTTTACAAAAAAAACAAGGGATGTTGGCTGTTTACGCTGACTCATAATTCCTCCGTGATGCATCCGAATAAAGTATCCAGGCCAGTGGGACCCGGCTTTTCAAAATAAAATAAACTTCCATACCGGATTTTTACAATTCAATATCAAGCTCGATTCCGGCTTCAAGGCGCATCAAACCAAATTCTTCAGACACATATTCCGAAAGAATCCGGCCGGTTCTTCGCGTGCCTGCAAGGGAATAGCCCGGGGCCGGTTCCCATCCGATCAATGCGTATCTTATGGACGCATTATCCGGTTCGCCGTCCCATTCTCCGCGAATGGCAAGCAAATTATCGATTCCGGTACCGTCATCATTGGTCAAAGATCCTGGCGCCTCGGAATTTTTAGGATTAGCTGTCAATATCCTGCCGACAGAATTCGGGTTATACCAGTTCGTGTCAATATTCTGGGCCACCGGGTCGTTTTTGTCATGGATCCAGTCTTCATCGGTTATGGCCGGCTGCAACTGTGTGGGGTCCGTAAAAGTAAAGGCAATGGCCGTTTCCATGGCCTCGGCCAGGACAGCATCCGTCATGTGCAGATTCTGCTTGTATATCCCGACGTTCCGGACAATGAGAGACTCTGTGGTGGACATATTGGTGGCGGAGACACCGATGATGGTCATAATGGCCAGCACCATCAACGCAATAACAATCGTGGCGCCATTTTCATTGTTTAAAGTGGAAACTGCATACCGCATGGTGACTTTCCTTGTTTTAGAATTATTCCAAATCAATTTTTGATAAATCCATTAATTGAGACGCGCGGATTCAGCACCGGTTTTAACCAAATTCAAAGCAATCAAAGCGTTTCCCGGAGCATTGGTCCGCGCCACCCTGAGCTGAATGGTTTTTGACAAAACAACATCACAACTGGACCGGACATACGTACCGGTGCACGGATTTCCGTCCGGGTCGGTTCCTTCCCCTTCACATGGCATCGGTCCTTCGGAAATCGTCCAGAATACAGTGTATTCACCGGTCCACTCTTCGTTTAACTGATAGTTCCCATCCAAAAGATCCGGATTCAGTTCATACCGGTTAATACATCCATTCCCGTCATGATCACTGTCGTTCTCCAGGTAAAAAGGCATTGCCATAAGGGCCTCCGCCTGAGCCTGGGCCACATTCATGGCATCCGTCGTGCGCCGGGCCGAGGCGGTGTTCATCAGCCCGTTGACCTGCAGCATTCCGACAGCGAGCAGACCGATGGAAAAAATGGCAATGGCAATCAACACCTCGATCAGGGTGAAGCCGTTCTTTTGACCTAAATCATTACCTCCAAAAACTGTTTTAACGTACACGATATTTATCCTTGTGAATTTTCGTTTAATTGTTTCGCAAGTATAATGTGGTGGTTTGCCGCAGCCGGCGAAAATTGTCTTTGGGCGCCGGCAAAATCACGTCACCCTGAATATTTTCATAATCCTCATTATCCATATATCGCGTCATCAACCCGCGCATGACTTCTCCGGAGCGGGCCACAAAAGCGATTTCAATGCTTTGGATTTGATCCGGATCGGCCACCGGCGCAGGCAAAATATTTCCGTCATTATCCAGATAAACCAGATCAAAAGCATCCACATTTTCGCATATGGGCTGAAAATTGCCGTCTCCGGTATCTCTGCCGAGATGACAGGGAGTTCCGTCGGCAATGCCGTCAAGATTTGTGTCATTGGTCAGCCCATAAGTGATATCCTCATTGGGTCCGGTCAATGCATTGTCATGAGGTGCATTGCCTGCCGCATCGACGATATCCGTGGTAAACCGGATACGGGCGGATTCTGCAATAAGAATACCAGCACCTGCGCTTGAAGACGGGTCGCAACCGGCAGTGCGAATTTCCATCCCCATGAGTTCAAGTGCTGCCCGCGATCCCTGCTGCATTTCCATAGCGACTTCCTGGGCAATCTGTCCCCTGACCTGGGTGATGTACACCCCATAAATAGCTGTAATAACTATGGAACCTATGGCTAAAGCAATTAAAAGTTCCACAAGTGTTACACCAGCCTCCCGGGCGGAAGGGATTTGAGGACTGCGCAGCCGGTCAAATAGTTTCGACACAATGAAATGCATAATGATCCTTCATCATTATAATTGGTTTGGAAATTGATTGAAAAAAATCAATGTTGATCATTCTTAAAATCTTGAAAAAGCGTCCCTCAAAAGGACAGTTTTCTAAAAAATCACTACCAGGGAAAATAAGAGATGCAAAAACGATGCCTAAAATTTATTTTTAATATTATCAAAGTGTTAAAATAAGCACAGAAAAACAAGTGTCCTTTTTTGGGACATAACAAAACCAAGCTGTCCTTTTTTGGGACATGCAATGAATAAAAAGAAAAAAAGGAGGGGAATCAAAAAGGGTTGTTAATGGTTGCTGTCAATAAAACTGTTTCCGGTTTATTTTTAAAATTTCAGCGGCTCTGGATTTATTACCACCACATTGAGCCAAAATCATCTCTTTTATTTTTTTGGTTGCAGCAGTAAGGGAAAAATCTTCTACTGGAATCTCAATATTTAAACGAACGCGGTCATCGCCGTTAATCTTTGAAAAGCTTTGATGGATACCAATATGTTCGACACCGATTATGCCGGTATCTGCGACGATCGCTGCCCGTTCAATCGTATTTTTCAACTCACGGACATTCCCTGGCCAATCGTGATTTTTCAAAACTTTCAAAGCGGCTTTTGATATGTCAGGAATTGTTTTATTGAATTCCTGTCCAAATTTTTTAAGGAAATGACGAATCAAAAGCGGAATATCTTCTGTGCGTTCCCGTAAAGGCGGCAAAAAAATGGGAAATCGATTGATTCGGTGAAACAAATCCCGTCTGAATTTTCCATAGACAATGAGCTTTTCAAGATGGTGGTGGGTCGCCGCGATGACCCGCGCACTGGAGAGGATTAATTTATTCGATCCAACCTTTTCATATTTGTTTTCCTCAAGCACCCGCAATAATTTCGGCTGGATATCCACCGGCATATCTCCAATCTCATCGAGCAGTATCGTGCCATTCTGGGCCAGTTCAAATTTTCCCTGCCGATCAAAATCAGCACTGGTAAAAGCCCCTTTTACATGGCCGAACAACTCGCTTTCCAGCAGCCCGCGGGGTATTCCGGAGCAGTTAACCGCCAAAAAACGATTTTCCCGACAGCGCGCCGCGCGATGGATTCCTTTTGCAAGCAACTCTTTCCCGGTTCCGCTTTCCCCATATAAAACCACCGGGGCATTTGGTATCGAGGCAACTTTAGCCGCAAGCTCAATGGCCTGAAGCATGCGATGAGACTGGGTAACAATATTTTCAAAACCATAAAAACTGGATAAATATTTTTTTAATTCGCGGCGTTCAATGTTTATCCGGGCGTGCTTAATAGAGCGATCGATGACGATCCGGAGTTCATCTTCACGGCAGGGTTTCATCAGATAATCCACTGCGCCCCGGCGCATTGCAACCACTGCTTTGTCAATGGACCCTTGCCCTGTTATCATTACAAAAGGAATTTCAGGGAATCGTTCACGCGTGAAATCCAGCAGTTCAAGACCGTCCATGCCGGGCATGGCCTGATCGGACATGATCATATCCACTTCTCGGGATTCGATAATCCTGAGTGCTTCTTCCCCGCCAAAAGCAGTGAGAATTGAAAAATCACCCCACGCCTCTATCAACTCTTTCAGGGCCAGGAGACAATGCATTTCATCGTCAACCAGGAGAATTGTTGGAGTATACATGATATTTCCTATTAAATCATCACAACTTGAATATCAACCCCATTTGTGTTGTCACCTGCTAATCTTTGATCCGGTTGCTGATCATCCGGACTGAAATATAAAGCGCCCACTTTTTCATCATAAAATACTTTCATTATTTTCTTCCTTTCTTGCTTTCTTCCAGTGGACGATGTGGTTTTACCCGCTTTCGATTTGAGTGGAAATCTTTCAGGACAGAAATCGGGGAACAGCATCATTATTTCCCAATTCAACCAGAACAGCAGTACCTGATTTATTTATTACTCAAAATCAGGTTTGTGGGTTGACCGAATGGCATACCATGTAACGCCTCACGGCGTCACTACAAGCCAGAGTATCCCGGGTTGTGGAAAAGAAAATCCAGATAATATTATTTCTCCAACAGTTTCGAAGGGGCACTGGATATTTTTTCTCTTCGGCCCTGCGGTGCTTCAGGGCGAATAAACAAAAAGAAGAATACCCTTGTGCCAATCCCGTATGCGTTCCCACGGAGGACCGTGGAAACGAGAAAAAAACAGTAAAGATATCAATCAGCCGCAGATACACGCGGATGAACGCGGAGATTTGGGGGGTTAATCCGTGTTAATCCGTGTAATCCGCGTCTAAAAAACAGCCATGACCGCCATTTGGGACAGTACGCCTTGGGTTTTCCTGTATCTGCTGTGGGCGGGGTTTCTTTTTTTTCTGGATTCCGGGTCGCGGTCGCTGCGCTCCCTTGCCCGGAATGACGGGTCCGGCCACCTGAGAGAATTTCATCTGCGGTTGTCTGCGTGCATCCGCGGCAAAAACATAGCTATATCGTGACTGTCTCAGAGCACGCGGGAAAATTTTACACTTCAAAAATCGCGTCCACGTCTCCATGACGGAAAATATTATGGACGGTTGCGGCACTGATGGACATTTTGTTGTTGCCGTTATACAGGACATGTCCTTTCCGGCATCGGTCTCCTGCAAGATCCCTAAAGTGTTCGATCCCTTTCAGAAAATCCTTTGTAAAGGTGGCAGCGGACTTTATTTCAACAGGAATCAGATGCCGCTTTTGACGGATGATCAGATCCACCTCATTGCCATGGGTATCCTGGTAAAAATACAAATCCGGCCGACGGCCCTGGTTTTGCAAATATTTTGAAATTTCGAGAATCATCAAATTTTCATAGAGGCCGCCGCGCAATGGATCCCGCCTGGCCTGGTCGGCTGTTTCAATGCCAAGGAGATGACAAACCATTCCGGTATCGGAAAAATAAATTTTTGGGGATTTGATCACTCGCTTTCCAATATTTTCAAAATACGGCGGCAGGGTAAATACCACAAACGATGCTTTCAGCACACTGATCCAATTTTTGATGGTCATGCTGGAAACGCCAGTGTCATTGGCAAGGGACGTATAGTTTACCAATTGCCCCACCCGACCGGCAAGAAGAGTCAAAAACTTCTGAAATACATCCAGATCCTTCACATTGATCAATGTCCGCACATCCCGTTCAACATAGGTTTGAATATAGCCGTTATAAAACCGGCCGGGGGTAAGATTCTGTTCATGCAGCCGGGGAAAGCTCCCTTTCACCATCAAATCAAAAGCATCCCAATTTTTATTATAGTTGCGTAGTTCCCCAAGGGAGAAAGGAAGCAATGCCAGGATAGCGGTCCGGCCCGCAAGGCTCTGGCTGACGGCATGATGAACATCCGGCTGATGACTGCCCGTCAGGATAAACATGCCGGATTGCTGTTTCTGGTCAACAATGCCCTGAACATAAGACAATAATTCCGGAAACCGCTGAACTTCATCAAGAATGGCCCCTTCCGCAACCCCGTCGAGAAAACCCCGCGGATCGGTTTGCGCGGCAAGTCGGATGTCCGGATCTTCCAGGGAAAAATACGGTTTATCCGGAAAGGTCATCCGGACCAGTGTGGTTTTTCCGGATTGTCGCGGGCCGAATACCGTTACCACGGGGTATTCCGCAGCTGCGGTTATCAATTCCTGTGTTATTTTGCGTTGAATCATGAAATGATTATACTTGAAAACTGTGAAAATTTAAAGTTCAATTTTAATTTTTCACAGTTATTTTTATCTGCGGTTGTCTGCGTGCATCTGCAGCTGAAAAACATCAGGCAAAATAATTCACCGCGTTTTCAAACATGCGGATGCCGGTGACCGGGAGATCGGCGTTTGTCATGCGGCCGCGCTTGATGGATTCCTTGAACCGCGGCCAGCCGGGATGGTTGGTGATATGATTGAACGCTTCAGGATGGGGCATGAGGCCGAATACCCGGCCGGTGGGATCGCAAATACCGGCGATATCGGCAATGGAGCCATTGGGATTGGATGGAAACTGGTTGTCTGCGGGCGCGCCGTCCGGCATTGCATACCGGCAGGCGATCTGGTGGTCGTCGTGCAGGCGGGCGATCACTTCCGAATCCCCCACAAATTTGCCTTCTCCATGGCGAATCGGAAGTTCCAGACGGGTAAGGTCTTTTGTGAACACGCACGGGGATGTTTCATCTATCGCAAGGGTCACCCAGTCGTCCCGGAAATTACCGCAGTCATTATAGGTGAGGGCCAAGCTGCGGGTTTGGTAATTATTGTCAAAACCAGGCAGCAGGCCGAGATTGACAATGGTCTGGAACCCGTTGCAGATTCCCATGACAAGATTGCCGGTTTCCACAAACCGGATAATGGGCTCACCAATATTGTGTTTCATGCGCACTGCCTGGACAACGCCGGCCCCGTGGTCGTCTCCCCAGGAGAATCCGCCGCCGAACACCAGGATTTTGAAGTCATCCAGGCTCACGGATCCGTCGATAAGGGCGTTGATGTGCACCCGGCGGGCGTCTGCACCGGCCAGAGTAAGCGCGTAGGCGGTTTCATTGTCACAGTTCAGGCCGTAGCCGGTCAATACAAGGGCTTTTATTTTTTTTTGCTTTGTCATTTTTTTTTACCCAGAGGACAAGATATAATTCCCATTTTCACCAAAAAAGGATGATCCCGCAGAGGCGCAGAGGCGCAGAGAAAAACATTTTTTAATAATTCTTAAAAACGGCTCGCTACCTTCGCAACCTCATTGTTGTCACCCATTTTCAGGTTAATTAATTTTAACAATATTATTCTTCAAGACCATTAACACACCGCGTAATGCCATTTTTCATCAAGGATTCACCGAAATTCAGCAGGTAACCGAGCTTGCAGCCAGTCAGCCGCAAATAAGTCTGCACCTGCTTTTTATGCGCGGCAGTTACCCGTTCAACGGATTTCAGCTCCAAAATGACGCTGTCATTAACAATCAGATCCGCCCGAAACCCTTCATCAAATCGCAACCCTTTATACCGGATTGGAACAGGCACCTGACGTTTTACCAGCAGATTCCTCTCCTGAAGTTCCCTGGCAAGCACAATCTCATAAACCGTTTCCATCAAACCCGGCCCAAGCTCGCGGTGGACCATAATGGCCGCCTCGATAACCAGGGTTCCAATTTCATTTTCCGTCATTCTCTGCGCCTCTGCGGCTCTGCGGGAGTTTAAAAAATAATTATATTAAATTTTGAAAAGGCGCTTTCCACGCGGTTTTTAATTCCGCCACAGGGGTTGAAATCAATGGCTGACGGCCAAGACCGGTAACAGAAAGCACGCCGGAGTCGGTCACCGTGCCGATGCAGGCCCAGGAAATGGCCGCGCATATTTTTTCAAATGCATCTTTATTTTCCGGGGCCACGGTCACAATCAACCGGCCCGCGGATTCGGAAAAAAGCAGGGTGTCATTGCGAAAAACGCCATCTGCCGGTACTTGAGAAAGATCAATGTCCATTCCCAGGTTGCCGGCCATGGCAACCATTGCCAGGTGCACGCCGAGCCCGCCCCGGTAGATACCGTGAACCGATGCGGCAAGCTCCTGCCCGATGGCGGAAAACACAGCATCATAAACCGGCCCAAATTTATCCGGAAACACCTGGGGCACATTTCGGCCGGTATATCCGAACAGATCGTAATATTCTGAGGCGCCCAGTTCATTGCGGGTCTCGCCCAGAATATACACCCGGTCTCCGGCACATTTCACGTCCATGGTAACGCATTTTTCACTGTCTTCACACACCCCCACAGCGGAAAACTGCATGGTCTCGAGCGCGGAAACTTTGTGAGACGCTCCGTACCGGCCCGGCAGATGCCCGTCCACATACATGCTGTCCTTGCCGGACAACAGCGGAATTCCGTATGCCAGGCACAAGTCGGCAAGGGCCCGGCAGGACCGGACCAGCTGGGCCGCCTTGAACCGGCCGTCGGGATTTTTTTCCGGATCATACTGGATGCTGGGCCAGCAGAAATTATCCACGCCCCCGATATGGGCGGGATCACCGCCTACGGCCACCATGCGGCGCACGGCCTCGTCTATGGTGCAGGCAGTCATGTGATAGGCGTCAATGGCGGAATACTGGGGCAGCAGGGCCTGGGAAAACACCAGGCCTTTTTTGGACCGCAGCACCGGCCGGATCACGGAAGCATCGCTGTAAACATCCCGGTCCTGACCCACCAGGGGCTTGATCACGCTGCCGCCCTGGACTTCATGATCATACTGCCGGGTAATCCATTCTTTGGAACAGATGTTGGGCCGGGCGAGTAAATCAAGCAGCAGCGCGTTGAAATCATCCGGCTCCCCGATGACGGGTTCATAAAGGCCCCGCTGTTCCGGCGGCAGCCACAACGCGTCAAACTCCCAGTCCGGAAAGCCGGATTTGAGCAGATCCATGTCCACAAAGGCACAGGTGGCACCGTTATAAGTGATATGGAGTTTTCCGGAATCCGTGTATTTCCCGATCACCGTGCTCTCCACGGCATGTCGCAGGGACAGGGCCATGAACCGGTCAATATATTCCGGTGTCACCGCCACCGTCATGCGTTCCTGGGATTCCGACACCCAGATTTCCCACTGGTCCAGGCCGTCATATTTCAGGGGCACTTTATCCAGCCAGACCTCGCACCCGTTGGACAAAAGCGCGGATTCCCCCACGGAAGAGGACAGTCCGCCGCCGCCGTTATCCGTAACAAATGAAATCAATCCCTGATCCCGGGCTTCCAGGAGAAAATCATGCATTTTTTTCTGGGTGTATGGATCGCCGATCTGCACATGGCCGGCCGGGGTATGGGCGGAAAAAGTTTCTGAAGACGCGGTCACGCCGTGAATGCCGTCCTTGCCCACCCGGCCGCCGCACATCACAATCAGTTCTCCGGGAGATGTGGTTTTCAGCTCTGACGGCCGGCCGCACACCGTTGCCGGCATGATGCCCAGGGCCGTGACAAACACCAGGCATTTGCCCATGTACCCGGGATGAAAGGTCACCTGACCAAACCCGGTGGGAATGCCGCTTTTGTTGCCCCCGTCGCGGACCCCTTCAATCACCCCGTCCAGCAGCCGGCGGGGGTGGAGTTTGGGCTTTAAATCCCCCTGGTAATTCCGGTCCCCCACACAGAACCCGTAGCTGCCCATGACCAGTTTTGATCCCAGCCCGGTGCCCAGGGGATCGCGGTAAACGCCCACAATGCCGGTGATGGCCCCGCCATAGGCTTCCATATTGGATGGAGAATTATGGGTTTCCCCGGTAATGGTATAATAATGATCCGCGTCAAACCGGCCCACGCCCGCGTTGTCCCACAGCACGGACACCACCCAGTCTTTTTGGTCCTTGAGCGTCAGTGTAGGCGCTTCAATGTAGGTTTTAAAAAGGCTTTTAATGGTTTCAGTGCGGCCGGTTTCCCCGTCCGTGTACCTGAAAATCCCCCGAAACGTGTTGTGATTGCAATGGTCGCTTCTGGCCTGGGAAATATATTCCAGTTCCACGTCCGTGGGATCGGAGAGTCCCGCCTGCTGCCGTGCGGCCTGTACCCCGGGCCGGTTGAAATAGGACCGGATCACGGGAATGTCATTGGGATTTAAGGCAAGATTTCGCTGGTCGCTGACGGCCTGCAGGGCCGCGTCACTGTCCATGGGAACAGTGGCCACTGTGGGGGTGTGATCGAGTTTTACTTTGGGAAGAATAAATCCAATACCGTGCCCCGGATCCCAGTCGTCTTTTGAAAAAACCCGCACCTGTTGAATAATGTCATTGGACAGCAGTTCCCGGGCCACCAGCTCCATCTCCTCCCGGGTCAAACGGCTGCCGGTGAGGCAGTACCTTCGGGAGGTATACACATTTTCACCTGCAGCCAGCCGGATTTTCAGCACATCTTCCATGGCTTCCACTGCCGTGCTGCCGGGATTGTCCTTGACCCCCGGGCGATATCCCACCCAGATGCACCAGTCAAAGGCCAGCGGCAGCGGATCATAGCTGGACTGCTGCGTCACCGGATTGGTGAAAATTTCCGTGCGAACGGTTTCAAGCTGACCAGGGGAAAGCGTCGCGTCAAGGGTGATCACATGCACGGTGCGGACCGCGTCAATGGAAATATCAAAATAGTCCGCTGCCTTGCTGCAGATGCCCTGCCCTTCGGCGTCAAAAAGGTCGGATTTTAGGGTAATTTCAAGTCTGTGTGGCATTTTTTAGGTATAAGGTTTAAGGTTTAAGGTTTAAGGTTTAAGGTTTAAGGTGATAGGGAAAGGCCATTCTGACACTCAAAACACGAACCTGCATTATGAAACCGTTATTATTTGTCTGGTACATGGATTAAGGGATTCCCGCAGTCGGTATTTCAATTTCAAACGCCTGCCGTCCCGCTATGTTATTCTTGCTTGCCAATAAAATGGATCACGGCTCAAATGCATCACCGCCAAAATATAAATCAGACTTCCTTCATCAGTGTAGAGAACGGCAAAGGGGAAGCGATGAATAAGCCTTCGCCGAATATCCATATAAAAGACCGGCCAGGTTTTCGGGGCATCTGAAATATCTTTGATCGCCGTAAAAATTATTTCCGCAAATTCATATCCAAGGCCGGGACGGCTTGTTTCATAATAATCGATAGAAGCAATAAATTCCTTTTCCGCTTCCGGATGAAACTCATATTTCATCGTTCAAATCGTTTCCAGATGTTACGAAACACAACTTCGCCAGGGATTGCGGCAACTTTTCCTGAACGCAGTTCTTCAAGGCGTTTTTTCGCTTCCAACGTCCATTTTTGATCATTTTCGTTGCTTGACGGATTCATGCTCTGCAGGAGGGAATCCACCAGCAACGCCCTTTCTTCGATGGGTAACGAAATGGCCTCATCAATTAAATCCTGAGTTTTTCCCATAAGTTTCACCTATCTTCTATTTCTCAAAAAATCGCATGATGTCATTGTAAAAAACAAATACCATGAGCATGAGCAGCAGAAAGATGCCGATCTGCTGGGCGATTTCCCGGGTTTTGATGGAAACCGGCCGCCGGATAATGGCCTCTATGCTGAAAAAAAGAATGTGGCCGCCGTCCAGCACCGGCACGGGCAGAAGGTTTAAAATGCCGAGATTCACGGAAATCAGCGCGATAAAGGCAAACAGATTCACCAGCCCCTGCTCCACCTGCTCGCCGGCCATCTGGGCGATCAATATGGGCCCGCCAATGGTGTCCGCGGGAATGGCGCCCTGAAATACTTTCACCACGCTCAGCACGGTGAGTTTGCAGATTAAAAATGTCCGGTTCAGGCTTTCGCCGAACGCCGCTACCGGTCCCATGGGATGGGTGAGGACATCACCGGTGGAGGTGACGCCGATGATATACCGGCGCTGTTCTTCACCAAACATGTTTTTCATGATATCGGCTTTTGGCTGCACCGTGACAGACATCTGCCGATCCTGGCGCAAAATCAGAATTTCCAGGGGCTGGCCGTTGCTGTCCACTATTTTTTCCGCCATTTCAGACCAGTCCGTAATGGGGGCGCCGTCAATTTCAAGAATTTTATCACCGCTGACCAGGCCCGCGGCATGTGCCGGCAATCCCGGGCTGACCTCGCCGATAATCGGCTGAAGTACCATCATTCCGGAAAACCAGAAAATACCGAAAAAAATAATGATTGCCAGAAAAAAATTAAAAAACGGACCCGCCGCCACAATCAGAATCCGCTGCCATACATTTTTATGGGTAAAGGAAAACGGCACATCTGCCGGATCCAGCTCCTCGTCCGGCTGTTCTCCCACCATTTTCACATAACCGCCCAAGGGAATGGCAGACAGTCGGTATTCGGTCCGGCCAATGGTTTTTCCTAAAATTTTCGGGCCAAATCCCAGGGAAAACTTTTCCACGCCCACGCCAAAGGCTTTGGCCACTATAAAATGTCCCAGTTCATGAAAAAAAATCAATACACCGAGAACGACGACAAAACCAATAACAGAACTCATTGATCCATCTTCTCCTGAAACAGGTTAATCAGATTTTCCGCGGTTTTGCGGGCCCACTGGTCCGCATCCAGGATATCATTAATTTCCGGGGTATGGACCACCTGATGGGCTTCCATGGTCTGGAAAATGATTTCCGGTATCTGAACAAACGCGATGGCCTGGTTTAAAAATGCGGCCACCGCCACCTCATTGGCCGCGTTCAGCACACACGGCAGGGTGCCGCCGGTCTCGCAGGCCGCATACGCATGGGCCAGACAGGGAAATTTTTCCATGTCCGGCCGCGCGAATGTCAATGCGCCAAGGCCTGCAAAATCGGGCACCGGCATGTCAAGGGGCAGACGCTCGGGCCAGGACAGAGCGCAGGCAATGGCGCCTTTCATGTCCGGCGTGCCCATCTGGGCCATGACCGTACCATCCACATACGCCACCATGGAATGAACAATACTTTCCGGATGAATCACCACTTCTATCTGCCCGCAGGAAACGCCAAACAAATGTTTGGCTTCAATCACCTCCAGCCCCTTGTTCATGAGGGTAGCCGAATCAATGCTGATTTTGCGGCCCATATTCCATGTGGGATGGGCAAGGGCTTTTTCCGGGGTAACAGCAGCAAACTGATCCTGCGGCAAATTGCGAAACGGGCCGCCGGACGCGGTGAGCAGTATTTTTTGAAAATCCTTTTTCCGGTTTCCGGAAAGGCACTGAAAAATGGCGCTGTGTTCGCTGTCCACGGGCAGAATGGAAACATTGCGGGCCGCGGCCTGCTGCATCACAATGTCCCCGGCCATGACCAGGGTTTCCTTGTTGGCAAGGGCAATGTGTTTTCCCGCGGAAATGGCCGAAAGAGTCGGCTGGAGCCCGGCCGCCCCCACAATGGCGGACACCACCATATCCACATCCGGATGTACGGCGGCGGCCCGGTATCCGGCATCACCAAACAGTATTTCCGTACGGCAGCCGGGTTCAAGGCGTTTTTTCAGCGCATCGGCCCGGTCTTTTGAAATCACCACCGCCAGATCCGGATCAAACTGCTGAATCTGATCTGCCAGAAGGCGCACATTATTGCCGGCGGCCAGGGCTTTGATGTTAAACCGGTCAGGAAATCGGGCCACCACCTGAAGGGTGTTTTTGCCAATGGATCCGGTGGCTCCCAGAATGCTCAGGTTGCGCATGGTCATGCCCCGGGAAAAAACAATAATTTAAAAAAATACGCCAGCGGCGCGGCAAACAGCAGGGCGTCAATCCGGTCCAGAATTCCGCCGTGTCCGGGCAGAATATTGCCGGAATCTTTTATGTCGGCGGCCCGCTTCAACTCGGATTCAAACAAATCCCCGACCTGGGCAATAATATTCATCAGCACAAACAGCACAAAGATGCTCCAGTGATTCAGATGGGGCAGAAACAACCGCACAAAAACATAGCCCACGGCAATGCAAAGCATCATTCCGCCAATGGACCCTTCGATGGTTTTGCCCGGACTGACAGACGGGTTCAATTTATGACGGCCAAAAAATTTGCCCGTGTAAAACGCACCCACGTCACCGGCAAACACCACAAACAGCAGCAGAAAAACCCATGCCACCCCATGGGGAGCATTCCGGATCAGCACGATCATGGCAAGGGACAGGGAAATGTATACCACCCCCTGAACTTGTTTTTTCACATCCTCCAGAATGCCGGGATCGGTTTTGTACCGGCCCAGGGAAAGTACTGCCGCGCCCATAAAATTGAGGATCAATGCCCCCAGGATAAACTGAAAAGAATTCACACCTGCCGCGGCAATCACCAGCAGCCCGCAAATCCAGCCCCACAGGATAAGGGGCGAAAAAACAGCAGTTTTTTTATCCGCAAACACAATCTGAAAATATTCATGGAGTGTGACCAGTGAAACCAGCGCGACAAAAACCGCAAACAGCAGGGCCGAGCCTTTGATGATCAAAAGCGACAGCAGGGGAAATGCTATAAGACTTGTTATGATTCGTTGCACATGCATGGGAGCAAAAGTCCGGCCATTCTGATTTTTTTAAATAAGTGTTTTTCCCAGTGTGATCTTTTTCAGTTTCAAAAAAATTTATAACGCGGTTTTTACATTATCACCTGAAAACGCTGGTGGAAAGGAATAAATGAGCGGCAGTTAAACAATCCCGCAGTGGCAGGCAAGCTCAAAAACTTGGGGCAATATCAAATGCGACCGAAACGGCGGTCCCGGTGCTGATAATCTTTTAAAATCTGAATCAGTTCGGCTTTGGTAAAATCCGGCCACAGAGTGTCCGTGACGGCAATTTCACTGTAGGCAATCTGCCAGAGCAGAAAATTGCTGATCCGCATTTCTCCGCTGGTGCGAATGAGCAGTTCCGGGTCCGGAACACCTGCCGTGTACAGATGACGGGCCAGAACGTCTTCGTCAATGGCATCCACGGAAAGCTCCCCGTTTTGGACCTGTTGCGCGATGTTTTGCACGGCCCGGACGATTTCAGAGCGGCTGCCATAGCTCAAGGCCAGGTTCAGGTGCATGCCGGTATTGGTGCGGGTGGCGTCCCGGGTCCGTTGAATTTCCGCCTGCACTTCCACAGGCAGTCGTTCTCTCTGGCCGATGACGCCGAAACAAATGTTGTTTGCCACCATTTCCTGACGTTCGGAAATCAAAAATTTTTTCAAAAGCCCCATCAGGGCGGACACTTCCGCTCTGGGCCGCTGCCAGTTTTCCGTGGAAAAGGCATACAGGGTGAGAAAAGAAATTCCGATTTCCCGACAGGTGCGGACCACCATGCGAACGGTATCCGCGCCTTTTTCATGGCCCTTGACCCGGTTGAGCAGTTTTTTCTGGGCCCACCGGCCATTGCCGTCCATAATCACGGCAACATGCGCCGGCAGCGCCGTCATATCCAGCTCCGTGGCCTGCATGGCATCAGACTTCAAGAATTTCCTTTTCTTTTGTCTTTAAAAGATCATCAATGGCCTGAATATGATCATCTGTAAATTTCTGAATTTTTTCCTGGGCTTTGAATACGCTGTCCTCGGACGCCTCGCCGTCTTTTTTCAGATCTTTGAGCATTTCATTGGCGTCCCGACGGATATTGCGGACCGCCACCCGGTACTCTTCACATATTTTACTGACCTGTTTAACGATTTCCTTGCGCCGGTCTTCGGTCAGCGGCGGAATGGCGATGCGGATGATCTTTCCATCATTGGACGGGGTCAGCCCGAGATTTGATTTAAGGATTGCTTTTTCAATATCTTTGATCACCGACACGTCCCAGGGCTGAATGGTAATCAGGCGGCTTTCCGGCACTGCAAGGGTGGCCATCTGGTTCAGGGGGGTCTGGGTGCCGTAGTAGTCCACCCGGATATCATCAAAAATGTTCAGTGACGCGCGGCCCGTCCGGACCTTTAACAACTCGCTTTTCAGGGAACCGACGGTCTTTCCCATTCTGTCTTTTGCTTCATTATTAATGTCGTCAATCATCGTTAGGCACCTTTATCTGTTCACTGTTTATCCGGTTCAGCTTATTCGGCTTACTGTTTCTTGGGTTCATAAATCCGGGTGCCGATTTTTTCGCCGCACAGCACCCGCCGGATATTTCCTTTTTCCTTCAGGTTGAACACATTCAGCAGCAGCCCGTTGTCCATGGCCAGGGAAATCGCCGTGAGATCCATTACGTTCAGCCGGCGCTCCAGCACTTCCATATAACTGATATCGCTGATAAACTGCGCGTCTTTGTTTTTTTCCGGGTCCACGTCGTAGACGCCATTGACTTTGGTGGCCTTGAGCAGCACATCCGCGTGCATCTCCTCGGCCCGCAGCACGGAAGCGGTATCCGTGGTAAAATACGGACTGCCCGTGCCGGCCGCAAAAATCACAATGCGCTGCTTTTCCAGATGCCGTACCGCCCGGCGGCGGATATAGGGCTCTGCCATCTGGTGCATGGAAATAGCGGACAGCACCCGGGTCTGAATCCCATTTTTTTCCAGGGCATCCTGCAGGGCAATGCTGTTCATCACCGTGGCCAGCATGCCCATATAATCCGCGGTGGCCCGGTCCATGCCCTGGGATGCGGCAGCCATTCCCCGAAAAATATTGCCGCCGCCCACCACAATGGCCATTTCCACGCCGAGATCATAGGCGGATTTGACTTCATCCGCCATATATCTCAGCATTTCGGTGCTGATCCCATAGGGCTGATCCCCCATCAGGGCCTCACCGCTTAATTTTAAAAGAACGCGCTTGTATTTGGGTGATGTTGTCAAGGCTGATTACCCGCCGATCTGGAATCTGGCAAACCGGTGAATGGTTATTTTCTCCCCGGTTTTGGCGATCATATCGTTGAGCACATCGCTGATGGTCAAACTGGTGTCCCGGACATAGAGCTGATTCATCAGGCAGGCGTCTTTGTAAAATTTCGTCATCTTGCCTTCAATGATCTTGTCCAGCATTTTTTCCGGTTTGCCCATTTCAAGGGCCTGGGCCCGGTAAATTTCTTTTTCCTTTTCAACCACGGCTTCCGGAATGTCTTCCGGCACCACGCCCAGCGGACTGGAGGCGGCAATATGCATGGCGATATTCCTGGCAAATTCCTGGAAATCATCTGTTTTTGCCACAAAATCGGTTTCGCAGTTCACTTCCACCAGCACGCCGATTTTGCCGCCCATATGAATATAGGACTGCACAACCCCTTCCGAGGCTTCCCGGCCGGCCCGCTTCTTGGCGGTTGCCAGACCTTTTTTTCTCAAAAAGTCAGCTGCTTTATCCATATCGCCGGCGCATTCTTTCAACGCTTCCTTGCAATCCATGATGCCGGCGCCGGATCGTTCACGAAGCTCCTTTACCATTTGTGCACTAATTGTCGTCATTATTATTCTCCCATATTTTCCGAAGCCGCTGCTTCTGTATTTTCAGATTCCGCTGTTTTTGTCATTTCCTCGGTGCCCGCTTTCCGGATCACTTCAACAATCGGTCCTTCCGACCCGTTGGAAATAATCCGGCGTTCCACAGGACCGGCTTTTTTCTGGCTGTCCATGTCCTGAACTGCCTCGTCTCCGGATTTGTCCGCATCTGCCTGCTGCTTTTCCGCATACAACTGGGCCCCTTCAATACAGGCATCGGCAATGCGGGAGGCAAACAGTTTTACCGCACGAATGGCATCGTCATTGCCCGGAATGATGTAGTCAATGGGATCCGGGTCACAATTGGTATCCACAATGGCCACAATGGGAATGCCCAGCCGCCGGCCTTCGGCAACCGCGATGGATTCCTTTTTGGTATCCACGACAAAAATGGCGCCGGGCAGGGATTTCATGTTCCGGATGCCGCCCAGGGTATTGTCCAGCTTGATTTTTTCCTTCTGGAGTTTCAGGCGTTCTTTTTTGGGGTAAAGATTGATGGTGCCGTCATTTTCAATGGTATTCAGATGATTTAAGCGATCAATGCTTTTTTTGATGGTGGGGAAATTGGTGAGCATGCCGCCCAGCCAGCGGTTATGCACGTAAAACATTTCACACCGGTTGGCTTCTTCATAAATGGATTCCCGGGCCTGCTTTTTGGTGCCCACAAAGAGCACGGATTTGCCGCCGGCCACGGTGTCCGCGATAAAATCGCACGCCGTGCGGGCCAATTTAACGGTCTGCTGAAGGTCAATAATGTAAATCCCGTTTCGCGCGCCAAAAATGTACTTTTTCATCTTCGGGTTCCAGCGACGGGTCTGATGACCGAAATGGACACCGGATTCCAGCAGTTCTTTCATCTTTACGTAATTCATGGGGTTTCCTTTCCTTTTTGGTTTTTTACCACCGCCCGCATCGTCCCGGGTGCCGACTTTTTTTCATGGAAAAGCACCAGGCCCCGGTCATCGGGCGTGAGTAATAAGTGATAAATGGTTGCGTTAAAGGGTATTAATAAATCTTATTTGTCTAACAATTTTTTTTGCTTCAGGCAATGGTTTTTATTTTATTTATTTAAAAAATTCAGTTTCCCTTTTGTTTCATGACCACCACCCGATCATGACCGCTGTAATCCCGGATAAAGCGGATGACATCAAACCGGCCGTTTTTTTCGATCAGCGCGGTTACCGCATCTTTCTGGTCAAAGCCGATTTCCATCATCAACCCCCCTTTTTCTTTTAAAAAATTCGGGGCTTCTTTAATCAGGTTATCAATAATATCAAGACCATGTGGCCCGCCGTCCAGGGCGGCGTGGGGTTCGTAGTGCCCAACCTCCGGGGCAAGACCGGCAATATGCTCTGATGGAATGTACGGCGGGTTGGAAACAATCAGATCAAATTTCTGCCCGGTTTCCTGAACCGGCGCAAAAGATTCACCCGTTAAAAAGGAAATCACCGCATCGGCCCCGTGGGCAGCGGCATTTTTTGCTGCCATGGTGATGGCGGCAGCAGAAATATCAGACGCAACATAAGAATGATCCGGCCGGTTCACTGCCAGGGATACAACAATCGCCCCCGATCCCGTGCCCACATCCAGTACCTGCCATTTTTCCGATGCCCCGGCAGGGATCAGTTCAAGGGCCGCTTCCACCAGATGCTCGGTTTCCGGCCGGGGAATCAAAACATCCGGGGTCACGGCAAAATCAATGCCCCAGAACTCCCGCATGCCGGTAATATAAGCCACCGGCTCCCGGCGGGCGCGCCGCTTGATGACTTCCCGATAGGCCGCCAACTCTCCGGAATTCAAGGGCTGGTCAAACCGCAGATACAAATCCAAGCGGCGCACTCCAAGGACATGGGCCAGAAGAATTTCAGCGGTCAGCCGGGGGCTGTCGATCTGGTGGGTGGTAAAAAAAGACGTGGTCCACTGAAGAATTTTCAAAATGGTCCATTGGGGATCTATGGGATTCGCGGTGGACAAACGGGCGGGAGGGGACTCAGGCGGCGGTTGCGGAATCTGCATTTTTTAATGCCTGGGCCTGATAATACGTTGACAGGCCGTCAATAATTTCCTGAATATCGCCCTGCATAATACTTTCCAGCCGGTAGAGAGTGAGCCCGATGCGATGATCGGTCATGCGGCCCTGGGGGAAGTTATAGGTGCGGATGCGGCCGCTGCGGTCGCCGGTGCCCACCTGATTTTTTCGTTTTTCAGACATTTCGTCCTGCTGCTGCCGCAACTCCATGTCATAGAGCCGGGCCCGCAGAACGGTCAGGGCCTTGGCTTTGTTTTTGTGCTGGGATTTCTGATCCTGGCAGATCACCACCAGCCCGGTGGGCAGATGGGTGACACGCACCGCGGAATCCGTGGTGTTTACAGACTGGCCTCCGGGACCGGAGGACCGGTATACATCGAATTTTAACTCCGAAGGATCAATGTGAATTTCCACATCCGCCACTTCCGGCAGCACCGCCACGGTTACAGCAGAGGTATGAATCCGGCCCTGGGTTTCCGTGGTAGGCACCCGCTGTACCCGGTGGGTACCGCTTTCATATTTTAAATGACTGTAGGCCCCTTTGCCTTTGACCAGAACGACAATCTCCTTAAACCCTCCGGAATCGGTCACATGTTCGGACATGATTTCCAGTTTCCAGCCCATGGATTCCGCATACCGGCTGTACATCCGGAACAAATCCCCGGCAAACAGGGCTGCCTCTTCGCCCCCGGTGCCGGCCCGGATTTCCAGAAACACGTTTTTATCGTCATTGGGGTCCTTGGGCACCAGGGCCAGATGCAGCGCATCCTCGAGTTTTTCCTTTTTCCGGGTCAGCACCTCGACCTCGCTGCGCGCGAGCGCCTTGATCTCAGGATCACTGTCGGAAAGCAGCTCCCGGCTTTCTTCCAGCTCGTCCGTAACCCCCTTATAAGTGCGGTACACCATGACCACCTTGCCCAGATCGCCATGCTCTTTGACGTATTTGGTGTAAAGCTCCCGGTTCTGGACCACGGACGGATCGCTCAGAAGCTGTTCCAGCTCCTGATAACGCTCTTCAAGTTCGGCTAATTGTTCAAACATGGGTTTTTAAAACCAGTTCAGCAGGCTGCGTCACAAAACGATTGCGCCTGTCACTGAGACAGTTAAGACGTTCTTTAATTGCCTGGGATAATAGCAGAAAAAACAAAAAAAACAGAGGATTACGACTTGCTGTTGTTCTGGAATTTGGCATATTTTCTGCGAAACCGTTCAATGCGGCCGGCGGAATCCACCAGTTTCTGCTTACCTGTATAAAAAGGATGGCACTGGGAGCAGATTTCCACCGTGATATCGGATTTGGTGGATCCCACTGTTACCTCATTGCCGCAGGCGCATTTAATGACGGTTGGTTTAAATTCAGGATGAATGTCTTTTTTCATGGTGTTGCCTCCTATGAATTCATGGAATCAAGAAATTCCTTGTTGTTTTTTGTTCCCTGCATCTTATCCAGTAAAAATTCCAGACTGTCAACAGGATTTAGTGTGGAAAGCAATTTTCTTAATATCCACACCCGGTTCAGGGTTTCCGCATCCAGCAGCAGTTCTTCCTTCCGGGTGCCGGATTTGTTGATGTCAATGGCCGGATACATCCGCCGGTCCGCCAGGCGGCGATCCAGTTGTAATTCCATATTGCCGGTGCCCTTGAATTCTTCAAAAATCACTTCATCCATGCGGGAACCGGTATCCACCAGGGCCGTGGCAATAATCGTGAGACTGCCGCCTTCGTCAATATTTCTGGCCGCGCCGAAAAACCGCTTGGGCCGGTGCAGGGCATTGGAATCCACCCCGCCGGAGAGGATTTTGCCGCTGGGGGGAGATACGGTATTGTATGCCCGGGCCAGCCGGGTAATGCTGTCCAGCAGAATCACCACATCGTGTTTATGTTCCACCAGGCGCTTGGCTTTTTCAATCACCATTTCCGCCACCTGCACATGCCGTTCCGGCGGCTCGTCAAAAGTGGAACCGATGACCTCCGCGTTGACGGAGCGCTGCATGTCCGTCACTTCTTCCGGCCGTTCGTCGATCAGAAGGACAAAGGGAATCACATTTTTTTGGCCTGCGATGATGCTGTTGGCCAGGTTTTTCAGAATCATGGTTTTCCCGGCCCGGGGGGGCGAGACAATCAATCCGCGCTGACCAAACCCGATGGGGGTCATGAGATCCATTATGCGGGAGGTGTAATTATCACTGGCATTTTCCAGCTTGATCTTTTTATCCGGAAACAGGGGGACCAGGTTGTCAAAAAGAATTTTGTCCCGGGCAATTTCCGGCTCTTCAAAATTGATGGCCTCCACTTTTAAAAGGGCAAAATACCGTTCCGATTCTTTGGGCTGCCGGATCTGGCCGGACACCGTATCCCCGGTTTTCAGGTTAAACCGCCGAATCTGGGAGGGGGACACATAAATATCATCCGGGCCCGGCAGGTAATTGCAGCCCGGGGACCGCAAAAAGCCAAAGCCGTCCGGCAGAATTTCCAGGGTACCCTCGCCATAAATCTGGCCGTTTCGCTCAATATGGGCCTGAAGCAATGCAAAAATCAGCTCCTGTTTCCGCATGCTGCCGGCACTGTCAATGTTGAATTTTTTGGCCATCTTGGTCAGATCGCTGATCTTGGTTTTTTTCAGTTCTAGAATGTTCATTAAAGATTAGACTCCGGTAAGTAATTTATGAGACAGGTAAAATTTATTTTTTCAGATGCATATAATTGAAATAAGCAAAAATGCGGTATTATGGTTCCGGATGTTTCTGCGGAGAACAGGTGTAGGACGTATGATCGTATTCAGACTGGACTTATTGTATTGTTTTATGGGTTACAAAAACACAAACCAATGAATTCATGATGTAATTATAATGCGGCAAAGATTTTGGCACTGACTGCTTGCAAAGAAGATTAAATCGAAACGTTCCATAGGAAGGGTTTCATTATGTCATTAATAAATATCTTTTTTCTGTTTGTCAACCTGTTTTTACAGCAAATCTTATTTTATTTGCCTCATCAGACGGTTATAAAACATGTCCACGCGCTGTTTTGTTTGGTCATGAGAGCCATTGTTGTCGATCACGAAATCTGATTTTTCAATTTTTTCCGCCTCCGGCATCTGGATCCGGATCAGGGCCTCGGCTTCTGCCCGGGAAATTCGATCCCTGGCCATGAGCCGGGCAATCCGGCGTTCCTGGTCCACTAAAATCATCAGCACATAGTCAAAAAACCCTTCCATGCCGGATTCATACAATAGCGGCACCTCAACAGCATATACCGGGTCATGATTTTTCGAGGCTGCCTGATATTCCGCCGCCATCTGCGCGAATACCGCCGGATGCACACACTGCTCCAGAACCTGTTTTTTTGCCGGATCACGGGTAATAATGTCTCTTAACTGTTTCCGGTCCAGGGTCTTGTCCGCCGATAGAATTTCCGGGCCGAAATAATCGACAATTTTCCGGTATGCCGGCATGCCCGGCGCCACCGCGCGCCGGGCCATGTCATCCGCGCTGGCCACCCGTATGCCTTTTTCCTGAAGATATTCACACACAAAGGATTTGCCCGACCCTACCCCGCCGGTGATGCCGAGTTTTACAGGCGCATTGTCTGATTTTACAACACCCATCAAGTTCTCCTTTATATGACTGCGCCCCGACACATTGGCACATTGGCACATTCCGGGGGAAACAAAAAGAGACGGAATTAAAGGTTTTCCTAAGCGCTTTTTCAGTGTATGATTCTGGTTTCGCATCAGGAAGCAGGAATGCGATGCCAGAGATTAACCAAACAAAGAAATGCCTTTTAC
This sequence comes from Desulfobacteraceae bacterium, assembly GCA_011390465.1. Taxonomy (GTDB): domain Bacteria; phylum Desulfobacterota; class Desulfobacteria; order Desulfobacterales; family Desulfosalsimonadaceae; genus SURF-3. The sequence continues at coordinate 56,933 of JAABSH010000002.1, read as the reverse complement.
AGCAAAAAATGGTTAAATTCAATACCAATTTTATTCCTTTTACCCCGGACGCGAACACCGATGCCTACCTGGTGGGTGGTACGGTCCGCGATATATTGCTAAAAATTCCGCCCAAGGACTGTGACATTGTGACCTTCAATGATCCGGAAACTTTAGCGCGAAAGGTGGCCGCATCTGTTCGCGGACGGCTGGTGGTGCTGGGCAAACCAGGACGCCGGACCTTCCGGATTGTCACCGCCGGAATGCACTTTGATATTGCCGCGGGATGCGGCGGCGACATTGAGCAGGACCTTGCAAAACGGGATTTTACGGTAAATGCCATGGCCGTCCCCCTCCACGGAAAAACCGCCGCGCCGGAAGTCATTGATCCCTGCCGCGGGCTCCGGGATCTTGAAAACCGCACCGTGCGCATGATTTCCCCGGATAATTTTCAGGCAGACCCCCTGCGGCTGCTCCGGGCCTTTCGGATTGCGGCAATGCGCGATTTCACCATCAGCCCGGAAACAACCCGGGCCATCCAGAACCTCGCGCCCCTGATCCGGAAAAGCGCCGGAGAACGGGTGCACGATGAGCTCATGGCCCTTTTTGCCACGCCCCGGTCCGGTGATTTTCTTTTATTAATGGATAAGACCGGCCTGCTCACGGAAATTTTTCCGGAACTGGCTCCCTTAAAAGCCTGCGCCCAGAACACCTACCATCAGTACGATGCCTTTGAGCACACCATAAGGGCCTTCCAATACATGGAAAAACTGCTCCACTGGCCGGATATTTTTGACCCGGCAATCATTGATCTGAAAAAAATCCTGCCCCCTGAAAAAGACTTCAGCCTGCTCAAATACACCATCCTATTGCATGATATCGGCAAACCCGCTGTCCGGTCTGTTGACGCCAGCGGCCGCATCCATTTTTATACCCATGAGGCAAAAAGCGCGGATATGGCCGCGGCCATCAACCACCGGCTGCGCCTTTCCGGAAAGCACCAGCAGATCATTGACGCCGTGATCCGCCATCACCTCCGGCCCCTGTCCCTGTTTAACGCATTCAGGCAGGACCGGCTCACCCGGAAAGCAGCGGCCCGGTTTTTTCTGAAATGCCATCCCCTGACCCGGGAGGTTCTGGTTCATGCCACCGCCGATTTCTATGGAAAAGGGGTGCACCAGACCACCCGGGAATTTGCGGCATTTTTAAGCCACATGATCCGGCTTTACCAGGAAGCGTTTTCACCGGGAAAAACCCGGCCGCCGCTCATCACCGGCAAAGACCTGATCCGGGAATTCGATCTTAGGCCTTCTCCGCTTTTCAGCACCCTTCTCTCACGGTTGGCAGTAGAACAATATGCCGGCAATCTTTCCTCCCGGGAGGAGGCCCTTGCGTGGGTGAAAAATTTTCTTAAATCCGCATAACCCCTCTTGACATTATTAAGGCATTTATATAACGATTATAATTTATAATACAATCAAATTAGGGCTGCATCGGCCCTGATGGTATAGTTTACAGGAATAAGCAATCAAACCCACATTTTTAAAGGAGCAGAAATATGAACGTATTGTTTTTCGGTCCCAACGGCAGCGGCAAAGGCACCCAGGGCGCCATCTTAAAAGAAAAGTACAATCTTCCCCACATTGAATCCGGCGCCATCTTCAGAACCAACATCAAAGGCGGCACGGAACTGGGCATGAAAGCCAAGGAATACATTGACAAAGGCGAACTGGTGCCGGATGAAATTACCATCCCCATGATTCTTGACCGCCTGAAAGAAGATGACTGCAAAAACGGGTGGCTGCTGGACGGTTTTCCGAGAAACAAAAACCAGGCCGTGAAACTCGACGAGGCATTGAAAGCCGCCAATATGTCACTGGACATTATTGTTGAAATTCTGCTGGACCGGGAGATTGCCAAAAACCGGATCATGGGCCGCCGGCTGTGCGTCAATGACAACAATCACCCCAACAATATTTTTATCGATGCCATTAAACCCGATGGCGATAAATGCCGGGTCTGCGGCGGCGAACTGACCACCCGGGCCGATGATCAGGATGAAGACGCCATTGATAAACGCCATTCCATTTATTACGACACGGAAACCGGCACCCTGGCAGCTGCCTATTATTTCAGGGATCTTGCCGAAAAAAATGATGCCGTCAAATACATTACCCTGGAAGGCAAGGCCCCGCTGCCGGATGTGACAGCAGAGCTGGTTTCCAAATTATAATCCAGCCGTCAGTTTTTGCTTGCAAAATCAAATCTCTGTCTTTAATATAACAGGATTTTAAAACTGATCCGAAATTTTTTGTAAAGGTGGTGAATTTTTTGAAGGAAATCACAGTTCGGGTGGACGACAATGACATCGAACGCGCCATGCGTATCTTGAAAAAAAAGATACAGAATGATGGCCTGTTCAAACGTCTGAAACTCAAAAAAAACTATGAAAAACCCAGCGAATACAGACGGCGCAAAAAAAGAGAAGCCCTGCGCAGACAGCGGATTGCCGAATCAAAACGGAATTCCCGTTTTCGCCGTTACTAGTCGCTGAATCAACAACGTTTTAAAAACCCGGCAGAATTCCGGACAAACTGATTCTGTCGGGTTTTTTATGTGAAAAAAATACTATGAAATCAGAAACATACCCAAAAACATCCCGGAAAATCCGCCAACAAATCCACCAACAAATCCACCGGAAACGGGTTCAAAAACTTACAACGACTGCCTCAGGGAAATGTTCAGCCTGCACCGCTTCGGCATTAAACTGGGCCTGGATGTTATTTCCCATATTTTGCGTCATCTGGGAAACCCGGAAAAAAAATTTGCCTGCATCCACATTGCCGGCACCAACGGCAAAGGGTCCATTGCTTCCGGGCTTGCTCAAATTCTGCAGACTGCCGGATGCCGGGTGGGACTGTATACCTCGCCGCACCTGATCCGCTTTAATGAGCGCATTATTGTCAATGGGACTGAAGTCACGGACGAGGAAATCGTCAACGCCTATCTGGCGGTAAAAGCCATTCCCAAACCCGACCGGGACGCCACATTTTTCGAATACACCACGGCCATGGCCCTTCATCTGTTTGCAAAAGCCGGCGTTGACTGGGCCATCATTGAAACCGGCATGGGCGGCCGCCTGGACGCCACCAATATCCTGCGCCCGGAACTGTGCATTATTTCCAATATTTCGCTGGAGCACCGATTTTATCTTGGCAACACCATTGCCGATATTACCGGCGAAAAAGGGGGCATCATCAAACCCAATACGCCGGTGATCACCGGGGTCACCCAGAAAAGCGCCATCCAGGTGCTGGAAACCCTTGCTGCGGAAAAATCCGCACCCCTGTATCGGCTGGGGGCGAACTTTAAAGTACGGCGGGGGAAAAACGGTTGTTTTTCCTATTCCGGGATAACGCATCAATGGAAAAACATGAAAATCGGGCTGCCCGGCGCCCATCAGATTGACAACGCCGCTCTGGTGCTGGCTGCCTGTGAAATTCTGATGCAAAAAGGCCTGTCGATTAACCCGGATGATATCAGACACACCCTTGCCACCTATTCCTGGCCCGGCCGCCTGGAAATCATTGCCGCCCGTTGTGAAAAAATTCCCGGCGTGGGGGCCGTTCCGGAAATCATTATTGACGGGGCCCATAATCTCATGGCAGCCCGCAAACTGGGCCGGTTTCTGAAGCAGAATTATGCTGAACAAAAACTTACCCTGGTAATCGGTATCCTTGAAGATAAACCCTATATATCGATTCTTCAGTCCCTGCTTCCTTGTTGCCACCGGGTGATCCTGACCGAACCGGACATTGACCGGCGGCTTGAAGCCGAAGCCCTCCTGCCCCATGCCCGGCAGGTAATTGAAGACACGGTGATTGTCAAAAAAGTGGCAGATGCCGTTGCCACTGCCATTAAAACCACGCCCCCGGACGGGGTCATCTGCGTTGCCGGCTCGCTCTATGTGGTTGGTGAAGCCATGCAATCCCTCAAAAACATGGGAATTACCCGGCCGGTCACAGAAAATTAATAATATTATCGGTTTCTGGCTTGACTAATGAAACCGGATTTATTACTTTACCATCTTGTGTGCGCCCGTAGCCCAGGGGATAGGGCGTCAGCCTCCGGAGCTGAAGATCGCAGGTTCGAATCCTGCCGGGCGTACCAATTTTTTATTATGTTATCTGATTTTGATGTGATTTCCTGTTATGGCGCGGGTTTTGACGATTTCAGGGGTTGCATTGCTGCTGTTTCGCACTGGGCCAATCCCAAGTGCATTGTCGCAAAAGCACATTATCACAAACCTATTGTCTGACATCCAATCTGGTATCATCATCCGGTCTGGCATCATCATCCGGACATTTTTTTATTTTTATTCCGAGGAGACCCCCCATGGCAGTCAGTCAGGAGCTTCTTGATATTCTGGTTTGCCCCCAGTGCAAGGGAAAAATTTATCTCAATGAAACCCGAGACGGGCTGGTCTGTGAAGCCTGCAAACTGATTTATGAAATACGCGACGACATCCCGGTAATGCTGATTGATGAAGCAAAACCGCTGGACAACGCATCCTGACATGGGCAGCGGCAGTTACAGCGGCCTTTTTTAACGGATGAGTCTTCCCACCCCTCCCCAGGCCGCCAAACTGGTCATCGGCATATTCACGGCCGAGCAAGCCCTGCTTGCGCGGGTTTTGGAAGATCTGACCCGGCAGTTCGGCGACATTGATCTCATGAGCGGCTGGATGCCTTTTGACTACACCCGGTATTATGAACAGGAAATGGGGCAGGCCCTGGTGCGGCGAATGATGGCCTTTAAATCCCTTGTCAGCCAGGGAGCGCTTTCAGAGATCAAACAGAAAACCAATGCCATTGAAAAAACCCTGTCCCTTCAGGGACACCGGCGGGTGAATATTGACCCCGGGTATATGCTCCGGGAACGCTTTGTGCTGGCCACGGGCAAAAATTTTGCCCACCGGATTTATATCGGCCATCACATTTACGCGGATCTCACCCTTATCTTTCACAGGGGCGCTTTCGAGAGCCTGCCCTGGACCTACCCGGATTACACTGCCCCTGAAACCCAGGCGTTTCTTTACCGGGTCCGCAACAAATATATTAAGGACGCCCAGTCTTTTTCTTAATTTTTATTGCCGTTTTTCAAATAATCTAATCCTAAGTCATACGTTTGGGGGTAGTGATGAGTGATATGACCGACAAACAAGCTGTCCTGGTTTTTACCCGCCAGTTTAAAATTGAGGGATCTCTTTATCTTTTGGAAGGCGTCAGATTAACGGATTGCATAAATGAGGCAAAAGAATTTATCGCTTTAACAGATGTTGAAGTCACACGCCAAACAGGAGAGCATATTTTAACATCGTCTTTTTTAAATGTGAATAAAAAAGATATCGAAATTATCATGCCAAAAAATTTGGCATCTCAGGCAAAAGATTGACGAAAAGCGATAAAGGGTTGTCCCATGGCAAAACTAGATGAACTTTTCTCTGCGGCTGCTAAGGCAAATGCCTCAGATATCCACATTGTAACCGGTGAGCCAATTATTATCCGACATTTAGGTAAATTGAAAAAATTAGAAAACGCATCCCTGAGCCTGACAAAATGTCAGGAAGTCATTTTTGAATTATTATCTCCCTCCCAGCAAAAAATCTTTGAGCAAACCCTTCAACTGGATTTTGTTTATGAAATCCCCGGCAGTGGTCGGTTCCGGGGAAGTCTCATGCAACATCAGCGGGGCCTGAGTGCTGTTTTCCGTATTATACCACCGGCAATTTTATCGATTGACACCCTTGGGTTGCCAGACATCATCAAAAAAATTCTGGACAATCATCAGGGCATCATTCTAGTCACTGGTGCTACCGGACAGGGCAAGTCCACTACACTTGCGGCAATGATTGACTATCTCAATGAAAATCGGTCACACCACATCCTTACCATTGAAGATCCCATTGAATTTGTGCATCCTTTCAAAAAAGGGGTGGTCAACCAGCGGGAACTGGGAACCGACACGTTAAGCTATGCCAATGCTTTAAAAGGTGCCCTGCGACAGGATCCGGATGTTATCATGATTGGCGAGCTCCGGGATCTGGAAACAATTTCCCTTGCCATTACAGCATCTGAAACCGGGCATCTTGTCATCGGAACCCTATCGACATCCAGCGCCCATAAAACCGTGGAGCGGGTCATTGATTCCTTCCCGGCCAATGAACAAAATCAAATTCGGTCGATGGTGAGTGAAACATTAAAAGGCATTATTACCCAACGGCTTCTGCCATCCATAGACGGGGGAAAAATGGTGCTGGCACTGGAAATATTGATTGGAACGTTGCCAATCACCAACCTGATCCGTGATGAAAAAACTTATCAGATTCCATCCATGATACAAACCCAAAAAAAAAATGGCATGATCCTTATGGATGATTCTTTGTTACAACTGGTTCAGGATGGAAAAATTTCAGCAAAAACAGCGATGCTGAATTCAAATAAACCGGATAAATTCAAATCATATCTTTAAAATTACCGAACCGGTCTTTTTTCATATTGAAATCCGGTTTTATATCAAGGATACATCAACAATGAATCTGCTTCATCAATATTTCACGGAAATGGAAGAAAAAGGCGCCAGTGATTTGCACATGGTGATCGGTTTACCACCGATGATCCGTCTCAGTGGAGAGTTGGTGGCGCTTGAGCATCCAACGCTTTCCCCTGATTCCAACCGACGGATTCTTTACGAAATTTTATCACGGGAACAACAGATTCAACTTGAACAAACTCTTGATTTTGACATGGCCTATGAACTTGACAACGTCGGGCGGTTCAGATGCAATTTTTTTTATCAGCACCGCGGGCTTGGTGCAGTTTTCAGGATTATTCCAGCAAAAATACTCACGCTGGAAGATCTTGCACTGCCGCCTGTTTTAAAACAAATTTCAGAATATACAAAGGGGCTGGTTTTGGTGACCGGCCCTACCGGCAGCGGAAAATCAACCACGTTAGCGGCGATTATTGATTATATCAATGAACAACGCGACGCCCATATCATCACCATTGAAGATCCGCTGGAATTTGTTCATCAAAACAAAAAATGCCTTATCACGCATCGTGAAATCGGTTCTCATGCAAAAAGCTTTGGTGAAGCCTTAAAAGTAGCCAGCCGGGAAAATCCGGACATTATCCTGGTAGGTGAAATGCGGGACCTTGAAACCATCGCTCTTGCGCTAACCTGCGCCGAGCTTGGCATTCTGGTATTTGGAACACTTCATACCAACAGTGCGGCTAGAACCATTGATCGCATTATTAATGTATTTCCATCCAATCAACAGTCCCAGATCAGAACCATGCTTTCGGAATCTCTCCGGGCCGTTATTGCCCAACAACTGATAAAAACAAAAACCGGCGGCAGGTGTGCTGCCAATGAAATCCTTATCGGATCCACCGCTCTGGCCAATATGATCCGGGAAGGCAAAATTTCTCAAATCGCTTCTATTTTGCAGACAGGCACGTCCGAAGGCATGCAGAGCATGGACAGCCATCTGTTGAAGCTGGTAAAGGAAAACAAAATAGCCAAACAGGCTGCCTACGAAAAAGCCATTGACAAATCCCGATTTATTTAATTTGCCATGAGGAAAACCAACCATGGAAGCATCTCTTTTAAAGGAACTGAATCACGCGGCCCAAACCCTTTTTGGCTCTGCCCGACATCCTGAAACCAATGAAACAAATGATTTTATAGATGAATTTCAGAAACTTAATGATTGGCGGAAAAATATTCTGGATTTTGCCAACAGCCTGTCAGTCACCATGGAACAATTTCATGATAAAGAAGCGGTGGTAAATAACGAAAAGATTCAATCCCTGATTGAACTCCTTTCAGAGATCAACACCATACCGGCAAAGGGGGTTGACAAAGATATCATTATCCGACACAGGGGGTTAAGCCCGTCAGCACAATACTCGGACCAGGACTATTTTCTGAACAATGATTATGTAATATCCGTGGGAGACTGCGTCATTGACAACCAACAGTTGGATTACCTGATCCGGTTTGGTATCATGGATGCGGAAGAAATGAGCCGGCAGTTGAAAAAAACATTTGATTTTTTTTACACGGAAAATATCTATATCATTGTTATTCACCTCAGCAAATGGGAATTTCAGGACCAGCAGATGATGAGAACTGCCCTTCACGCCTGGGGTAAATATTTTACAGAAAACCGCAAAAAATTCGGGTTTATTCTGGACGGCGACAAACGGCCAAGCCCAGGTCTCACCATCCTTGCGGACATAAATAAATCCAATTTGCAAAAATTTCAAACAATGGTGGATAAAGTCGACACCCTGATGAAGCAGGACGCCTCCCGAACAAATCTTGACAATGCCAGCAGTATTTATGATGCAATTTTTTCCATTGAAGAATTAAGGTCCAAACTCAAAAAATCTCCCATTGAAATTAATAATAACAGATTTATTCAAACATGGCGGAACTGTTTTGATAAGGACGGGCGGTTCAACAGAAATAAGTTCAACCAGAGCCAGCGAATTTTTAACGAATGGGAAAATGCGTTTTATATCTTCTGGATGGATCTTAAATCCGTGCTTATTGAAGATGACCGGGAAGCCATTTTAAACTGCATTCTGCGGTTTATTGCCGGCAATAAATCATTGAATGAATATGTGGATTACATTCTCAAGGATTTTTATTATTATCCCCTTCAGCTTCAGTTTTCAGACCGGGACGCATTATTTGTCGCCAACCTGCTGCTCTTCAAAAACTATGCAAGCATTTCCTATGATTTTGGTCATACGCCCGGAGAAGTCCTTTTTTCAAAAGACCCCCTGAACGATCAGCTGGTAAAGCGATTATCTTCCGAAATCAATGATAAATGGGCGGATAAATTCTTACAAAAACACATTACCATCAGGAAAAATCTGGTCTTAGCCCTTAAAAAAGGCAACACAAAAAGTAATGTAATGCCCCTTTCTTATCTTATAAATGTGATGCGGGAGCTTTTTATTTTCTTAACCCTTGTCTGGGGTAAAGAATTCAAATCCATTGTTGCAGATACCGTCAAGGCATATGCCAATCCGAAATCCGAACTTTACTGTTCTGAACACAGCAAAGACGTTCTGTTGCCCCTTCTGCAATTTTTTCAGATCACTATTTTGTGCCTGATCAAACTTGGGGATGAGGGCGACATTGACCTGCTATCCACAATCAAAACCAGAGAGGATCAATTTCTTTCCATGAAAGGCCTGGCCTTAGCGGAACTATCATCTCATAAAAAATTAATTCATAAAATTATGAGTGTGGTAAATGAAGGGATTGAATCTGTCGCTAAAAAGCCAGCGCCCCCGAAACAACTGACATAAAGAACAGTATTTAATTTAGAGTTTATTTATCATTCACACGTAACCCAAGCATCTTATAAACGGAACCATAACCATGATCAAAAGCATGACCGCCTATGCCCGATCCGATTTTACCGCCCCTGCCCTGTCCATTGCCGTTGAAATCCGCGGGTACAACAGCCGGCACCTGGATACCGCACTGAAACTTTACCACCGGTATGCATTACTTGAGGATAAAATCAAAAAAACCCTTTCCCGGGCAGTGACCCGGGGCCGGGTGGAAATCCGGGTCTCCATCACGGAAACTGTTGAAAACCAGCAGCTGTTCACCATCAATGCCCCCATGGCAGACGCTTATTACGAGACCCTGTCCGCGCTCAAAAACCGGCTTCACCTCACCGCGGACATCAGCCTGGAACTGCTTGCCACCCGCAGCGGAATCATTGACACCGCAGACCCGGAAGTAAATACGGATGCTATCTGGCCGCATCTGGAAACCTGCCTGAATACCGCTCTGGCGGATTTCGACGCCATGAAAAAAACCGAAGGCACGGCCCTTGAAGCCGATCTGAAAGAGCGCCTGGCATTTATCGAATCCCGCATTGACGAAATTGAATCCCGTGCAGACGGGCTTCTGCCGGTGTATCAGGAAAAACTGAAAAACCGGATCACGGCCCTGACCCAGGGCATGGTGGAAATTGATCCGGCCCGGATTGCCCAGGAGGCCGCCTTTCTTGCGGATAAAAGCGATATTTCCGAAGAACTTGTCCGGGCCCGCAGCCATTTGATGCAGTTCCGCGCCATGATGAAGGAGGCCGCCTCCTGTGGCCGGTCTTTAAATTTCCTGATCCAGGAATTCAACCGGGAATTCAATACCATGGGCAGCAAGGCAGCGGATGCGGATATTGTTCACGTTATTGTGGCGGCCAAAACAGAACTGGAAAAAATCCGGGAACAAATCCAGAATATTGAATAATGCTTATAAAAACAAAAAACAGGATATAAAAAATGACATACACCTTACTCAATATCGGTCACGGCAGCAGCGTGGTGGCCAATAACATCATTGCCATTTTATCCCCGAATTCCGCTCCCATGCGGCGCCTGAGAGATGATGCCAAAGATGAAAACCGACTGCTTGACGCCACCCACGGCCGAAAAACCCGGTCCATCATTTTCTTAAAAGACAACTATATTGTGTTGTCCGCTTCCCAGCCGGAAACCATTGCCCAGCGCTACGAGGCGTTAAAGGAAAAGCAGGAAAAACAAGACCCCCAAAACCAGAACCCGTAAAAATCCCCAGACGGAAATGAATGCGCATACCCAACAATTCAACCAACCTCCCCATCCAAACGGCACTGCTGCGCGCCATGGCCGGCTGTTTATTGTTTCCGCGCCTTCCGGCGCCGGTAAAACCACCTTGTGCAATGCCGTATTAGAAAAACTGCCTGCCCTGTCCTATTCCATTTCCCACACCACCCGCCCGCCAAGGCCCGGAGAGCAGGACGGAGTGGATTATTTTTTCATATCGGAGCAGGAATTTAAAAAAAATATTGATAACCATGTGTGGGCGGAATATGCCAGAATTTATGACCATTATTATGGAACATCGGCCCGGTTTATTGACCGGCAATTGTCTGAGGGCAAAGACATCCTGATGGATATCGATTACAAGGGGGCCCGCCAGATTCTGGACAGGTATCCGGACAGTATCACCATTTTTATCATGCCACCGTCTTTTGAGGCCCTTAAAAACCGCCTGGTTCATCGGGGCACGGACTGCCCGAAAATCATTGCCAAACGGCTGGCCGCCGCCGAGCAGGAGATGGCCAATAAAAAATTTTACCAGCATGTTGTGATAAATGATGCGCTTCCGGCCGCGATTCAGGCACTGACCGCTATTATCGCCCATCCGGACGCCGGATAAAAATGAAAACAGAAATTATTTACGGTATCCACCCGGTTTTTGAAGCACTGGCAGCGGAAAAACGCACTTTTTACGATCTTTTTCAGATGCAGGGCAAAAACAACCGGCGAACAGATGAAATAACCGCCCGGGCCGAAGCAGCCGGGATTGCGGTTCATGTTCTGTCCCGCCAGAAACTTGCGGCCCTGTGCGGCGCGGACACTCACCAGGGAATGGCGGCCCGGGTATCTCCCTGTCCGCTGCTGTCCCTTAACGAGATTCTTTCAAACGCTTCCGCCAGCACGTCCGCCGACACATCCGCCGGTTTTCTTCTGATTCTGGACAATATCGTGGATCCCTATAATCTCGGCGCCCTGATCCGGTCCGCCCTGTGCACGGGCGTTACCGGCGTGGTAATTCCCAGGGACCGCTCCGCACCGCCCTCTCCCGCGGTTTCCAAAGCCTCGGCCGGAGCACTTGAACATATTTGCCTGGCATCTGTGGTAAACCTGGCCACTACCCTGAAGGAATTAAAAAAACACGGGTACTGGATCATCGGACTTGACATGGGCGGGGGCCAATCGATATATGAAAATGATTTTACTGGAAATATTGTCCTGGTGGTGGGAGGCGAAGGCACCGGCATCCGGCCCCTGGTGAAACAGCACTGCGATTTTTTACGCTCGATTCCCCAGACCGGCCCGGTCAGTTCCCTGAATGCTTCAGTGGCAGGCGCGGTTGCCATGTATGAAGTTTACCGGCAGCGGCATCTGACCGGCGCCACTTGACTGGCGCCACTTGACCGGCACTACTTGTTCGGCGCCACGCGTTCAACACCGGGCCGGAAATGAAAAATAAAACCCAGAAAAACATAAAAAAAGGAAAAATATATGGAAACTCCAGACATCATCACCAAAAACAGTGACGGCACCTTATTGGTACCGGATAACGTTATCCTCCCCTTTATTGAAGGAGACGGCACCGGCCCGGACATCTGGCGAGCCACCCGCATGGTCATTGACGGCGCAGTGGCCGCGGCCTATAAGGGCGCAAAACGCATCACCTGGAAAGAACTGCTGGTGGGGGAAAAAGGATTTGAAAAAACCGGCCAATGGCTTTCCGACGACGCCCTGGACCAGATCAAAAAACATGTGGTGGCCATCAAAGGCCCCCTGACCACGCCGGTGGGCAAGGGCATCCGGAGTCTCAACGTCAGCATCCGCCAGAAACTGGATCTTTTTGCCTGTGTGCGGCCGGTAAAATACATTGAATCCGTGCCCAGCCCCATGAAACATCCGGAAAAAATCGACATGGTCATCTTCCGGGAAAACACGGAAGATCTTTACGCGGGCATTGAATGGGAAAGCGGCAGCACTGAAGCCAGAGAAGTCATCGCCTTTTTCCGGGAAAAAATGAAAATTTTCCTCTCTGACCCGTGCGGTATCGGCATCAAGCCCATGAGCGCCAAAAACACCAAACGCCTGGTGGCCAGCGCCATCACCCATGCCATGGAAAACGGCCGCAAAAGCGTCACCCTGATGCACAAAGGCAATATCATGAAATTCACGGAAGGCGCCTTCAGCAAATGGGGCTATGAAGTGGCAAAGGAAGACTTCGGCCAGATGACCCTCACCGAAGAGGAGCTCTACAAGACCCATGACGGCGTGCTTCCCCAAGGCAAAATTCTGATCAAAGACCGGATCGCGGACATGCTGTTTCAGCAGGTGCTCTTGCGGCCTGAAGAATTTGAGGTTATTGCCACTCCCAACCTGAACGGCGACTATATTTCCGATGCCCTGGCCGCCCAGGTGGGCGGACTGGGCATGGCGCCCGGCGCCAATATCGGCGAACATTGCGCGGTGTTTGAAGCCACCCATGGCACAGCGCCCAAATATGCGGGCCTTGACAAGGTCAACCCCAGCTCCCTGATTCTGTCCGGGGCCATGATGCTGGACTATATGGGCTGGAAAGCGGCAGCCGACGTTATCCGAAGCTCCCTGCAGGAAACCGTAAAAGCCAAAACCGTAACCTATGATCTGGCCCGCCAGATTGACGGGGCGCAGGAAATTTCCTGCTCTGCATTTGGAAAAGCCCTGGTGGACAAAATGTAAATCTATCCGGTGACAGGAAGGGTACCATGATCGGCCGTCTCTTTTGCATCGTGCGCCAGGCGGTTTTCCCCTCCAGATGCCTGGCCTGCGGGCGGCTGTTTCATCCGGATAATGACAGCCTGCCGGAAGCAAATCCGCCTGAAGATCTTGTGGCGCAGTCTCGGGCCCGGATTCCTTTGGAAGACCCAGGGGAAATCCCGCTGGAAATCCTTTTTCGCCAAGGCCTTGGGCCGTTTTTCTGTCCGGATTGCCGGCAGGAATTTACGCCCGTGGCTTCCCCGTTCTGCTCCCGGTGCGGCCGGATGTTTACGGCCCGGGAGGGAGACAATCATCTTTGCGGGGCCTGCATCCACCATCCCCCGGCCTGCCGGGCCATCCGCGCTGCCGGAGTTTACAGCGGAGCGCTCAAAGCCGCCATTCACGGATTAAAATACCACCACCGGGTGCATCTGGCCCGGCCCCTGGGAGAATTGCTGTATCACGCTTTCTGGCGGTTTTATCATGATCAGGAAATTGACGCTGTCATGCCCGTGCCCCTGCACCCTTCCCGTCTCAGACAGCGGGGATTCAATCAGGCCCTGATGCTTATCCATCAATGGCCCGCACAATGGCCCGCATTGTTCTCCCGATCCGGCCATCCCCGGGGGCTTGTAATTGATGACAACCATCTGGCGCGCCGGCGGAAAACCCGGTCCCAAACCGGTCTGGGCCGGGAAAAACGGCGGCAGAATGTCCGGGGCGCTTTTGCCGTCAGCAACACCGAGACCCTTCAGGGAAAACATATCCTTCTGGTGGATGATGTCTATACCACTGGTTCCACAATGGAAGAATGCGCCCGCAGCCTTCTGGCCGCCGGTGCCGGCGGCGTAAGCGCCCTGACCCTGGCCCGGGCGGCGTAATGCAAGGAGAAAAAATGTCAAAATTACCCCGCGATATGACCGACATCACGGCCGGCATTGTTCAATTTGACGTAAAAACCGGTGATATCAGCGCCAATCTCGAATCCGCCACTGCAGGCCTCCAAAAGCTCGGAAACTTGGGAGTGCAGATGGCGGTGCTGCCGGAAATGTGGGCCTCCGGATTTGGAAAACCGGCCATGCTGCGGGCAGCGTGCAAAAAAACCCCGGAAATCTGTGACACCCTCCGGGCTTTTGCCGCGGACCACGGAATGCTCATTGCCGGATCCCTGCCTGAATGCGACAATGGCCGCATTTACAACACCATGGCCATAATTGACGCGGACGGCCGCATTGCCGGCCAGTACCGGAAAGTACACCTGTTTTCATTTACCGGGGAACACCACACCTTTACCCCCGGCGACCGCGCCGTGGTCTGCGATACAGCCTTCGGCCCCGTTGGCCTGATGATCTGCTTTGATCTGCGGTTCCCGGAATTCTGCCGCACCCTTGCCCTGCAGGGTGCCCGGATGGTCGTGATCTCGGCCCAGTGGCCCGTAACCCGGATTCATCACTGGGACACGCTGATTGCGGCCCGGGCCATTGAAAATCAGATTTTTATTGCCGCCGCCAACCGGGTGGGGCAAGACAAGGATTTGGTATATAACGGCCATTCCCGGATCGTGGCACCGGACGGCACGGTTCTGGCCGCCATGGAGGATGGAACCGGCGAGGCATGGGCACGGATTCATTTTACGGATCTGGACATCCTGCGCAGCCGGTTTGACTGTTTGGGGGAACGAATGCCGCACACTTACGCCCTGTGATTGTTTATGATACTTTTTTGCAAAAACAATCTGCGCTATTTTACCTTTTCCCTTTTCAACCGTCATCTGAAAATCCGGCACGGGGTATTTACCCGCCATAACGGCGCATCTGTCGGGGATTTTGCCAGCCTTAACACGGGATTGTTTGTGGGGGATACGGAAACCGCGGTGGCAACCAACAGACAGGCCATTGGCCGCTGCATAGGGGCTGACCATCTTATTTTCACCCGTCAAACCCACCAGAGCCGCATTCAGATAATTTCCAAAACTGAAAAATCCTTTTTTCTGCCGTCAGACCCCCTGCCCGGCGCGGCCCCGAATGCGGCAGACGCCATGATCACGGACGTGCCCGGAATGTTTCTGGCCATCCAGGTGGCAGACTGCCAGAGCGTGCTGCTCTATGATCCCAAAAAACATGTGGCAGCCAACATCCATGCCGGATGGCGCGGCAGTGCGGCCAATATCATCCAGACCTGCGTCCGGGCCATGGAGACGCAATTCGGTTGCCGGCCGGAACATCTTATTGCCGGCATTTCACCCTCTCTTGGCCCCTGCTGCGCGGAATTTACCCATTATAAAGAAGAGTTGCCGGCATCCTTCCGGCAGTTTAAAGATAAAAACCATTATTTTGATTTCTGGCGGATTTCCCAAACCCAGCTCACCGATGCCGGAATCATGCCTCAACATATTGAAATTGCAGGTATCTGCACAAAATGCAACGGGCATTTATTTTTCTCCTACCGCAAAAAGCACCGCACCGGACGGTTTGTTTCTGTTATCGGGTTGCAATAAGCCCCTTACTGTAATAAATGTCATTTTATGATGAAACCGCCCGTTCAAAAACACCTTTCCACTGCCACGGTTATGCAGAATCCGCCGGTATCCGGGAACTGTTTCCGGATCAGCCTGGCCTGCGGCAATCTTTTTCAGCATGCCCGACCCGGCCAGTTTGTGACCCTGCATCTTCCCGGAAACCTTACCCCGCTGCTGCGCCGCCCCTTTTCCCTTCACCGGGTGCGGTTTCGAGAAGAAAAAGCCGTTGGGATTGATATTCTGTACAAAGTGGTGGGCGGGTTTACGGAAAAATTGAGCAGACTGAGTGCCGGAGACAAAGTTGATATTCTGGGGCCGCTGGGCAACGGATTTACGATTTTGCAGAATCTTTCAACAGCGGTTCTGGTGGGCGGCGGCATCGGCATTGCGCCTCTGGTTTTCCTGGCGGAAACCCTTGCCCGGACCGGCATCCGGCCCGCAGACAGCGGGATCTGTCTGGGCGGCCGCACAGGTGAGGATATTTTATGTCAGGATGATTTTTCCGCGGCCGGATTCCCGGTGCGCATTGCCACGGATGACGGGTCAGCAGGACAGCAGGGCCTGGTCACCCGGGTGATGGCGGACGTTATCCATATCCGCCGGCCGGATATCATTTATGCCTGCGGGCCCATGCCCATGCTCCGGGCCGTGGCGGATATCGCCCGGAATCATAGCATCCGCTGTGAACTCTCCATTGAAACCATCATGGCCTGCGGACTTGGCGCCTGCCTCGGATGTGCAGTAAATAAAGACGACGCCTCGGGAAAATACCAGCATGTGTGTATTGACGGGCCGGTGTTTGATGCCGGAAAATTAAAATTCTAATTGTTGATGGCTGCATCGATTGTAACGGCATCTTCAATTTTTGATCTTTTTATATTGACCTCATTATTTTCATATGATAGGCAAATTTGTTTTAAAGGTTTTATTTACGCCTCAAGGACGGTGAAATGAAACGGGAAACCCGGCAGATGTTTCGGGAACTGGCATATTACAGCAGTCTGGGATTTTCCGTGGCCCTGGCGATTTTTATCGGGGTGGCGGTGGGCATCATCCTTGATAAATGGCTGGGCACAGCTCCCTGGGGAATGTTTATCTTTTTCGCCTTAGGCGTTGCGGCCGCCGGCAGAAACATTCTGCTGGCCGTAAAAAAAAGCAAAAACGTGTGAACCGCTATATATGATAATACAGCAACGACTTTTAATGTTTATTCTGCGCTCCAACTGGGTTCTGCTGATCCTGGCGACGGCGGTGGGATATTTCACGGCACCGCCGGGGGTTACGCGGGGCATTATTGCCGGTGGACTTATTGTTTCCATCAATTTTCACCTGCTGTACCGGACCCTGAAAAAATCCCTCACGCCTCCGCATCTGGCGTCACCCAATATTGTACTGCTGAAATATTATATCCGGTTTATCATCAGCGGCCTGATTATTTTATTTCTGATTGCAGGGGATTATGTCAACCCCCTGGGTATGTTTGTCGGTTTGTCAGTGGTTGTGGCAAGTATCACGCTGGCCACTTTATATGAAGTTAAAAATAATATTTTCAAGGAGGCGGTGTAAGGTGGAACATCCTTTTCTATTTTTCGTAAAACTGTTCGAACTGGTCGGTCTGGGGCACTTTGCCCACGCAAATCCGCATGTTATTTATGCCTGGGTGGTAATTGCCCTGATTGTCGGGCTCGGCGCGCTGGCTGCCAAAGGCGTCAGCATGGTTCCGAATAAAGCACAGAATGTTTCTGAACTCATTGTTTCCGGCATGGAAGAATTCATGGTGGACATTACCGGCGATGAGGGCCGCTGGCTGTTTCCCCTGGCCGGCACCGTGTTCCTCTATGTATTCATCGGCAACCTGATCGGCCTGGTGCCCGGCTTTTTTCCGCCCACGGCCAATCTGAACACCACGGCATCCATTGCCCTGGTGGTTTTCACGTTTACCCACATCATCGGCATCAAATATCACGGGGCCAAATACATCAAACATTTTATGGGGCCTGTCTGGTGGATGAGCCCGCTTATTTTTGTTATTGAAATCATCGGCCATTTCGCCAGAATCCTTTCCCTGTCCTTCCGTCTTTTCGGAAACATGATGGGGCATGAAATTGTTCTGGCCATCCTTTTTGGTCTGGCCGGCGCATTTTTCGCACCCCTGCCGATCATGGCCCTGGGGATTTTTGTGGCATTTGTTCAGGCATTTGTATTTTTTCTGCTGTCAGTCATCTATTTCTCCGGTGCCATGGAGCACGCGCACTAATAAAGAAAGATTGATCTTCAGCTGAAAATCCGCAACCGCCTGTTTAAATAAAATTTATGGGAAGATGGAAGAAGCAGATTACTTATTATTTTTTTTAACTCAAAGGAGGAAGTAGGCTAATGGAATTTTTTATCGCAAGTGTACTCGCTGCAGGTTTTGGTATCGCAATCGCCGCATTCGGCTGTGGTCTTGCCCAGGGCATGGGTCTGAAAGCCGCTGTTGAAGGCATTGCCAGAAATCCGGAATCTTCCGGTAAAGTTACCGTTACCATGCTGATTGGTCTGGCCATGATCGAATCTCTGTGTATTTATGCACTGGTTGTTTCCCTGATTCTGATTTACGCCCATCCCCAGGCAGCGGCAATCGCCGGAATGCTTGGCGTTTAAGTTCAGCAACGCACGAATTCGGTTTATAAAAAAAAGCTGTGCCGGTTTCCGGCACAGCTTTTTTTATTGCAAGCGATTACCCCATATTTACCGTCAACCCATCATTTCAACGCCATGAACCGGTACTTTTTTTATCTTTAACTTTCCAGAACCTGCCGCAGGAACCGGCCGGTGTGGGAGGCTTCCACCCGGGCCACGGCCTCGGGCGTGCCGCAGGCCACCACTTCGCCTCCGTGATCCCCGCCTTCGGGGCCCAAATCAATAATATAATCTGAAAATTTGATCACATCCAGGTTGTGCTCGATCACAATCACCGTGTTTCCGGCATCCACAAGCCGCTTCAGCACCGAAAGCAGGCTGTTGATATCATCCATGTGCAGGCCCGTGGTGGGCTCATCCAGCAGGTAGAGCGTTCTTCCGGTACCCCGTTTGGCCAGTTCCCGGGACAGTTTCACCCGCTGGGCTTCCCCGCCGGACAGGGTGGTGGCGGGCTGGCCCACATGGATATACCCCAGCCCCACATCCACCAGCGTCTGGAGCCGGGTGCGGATGCTTGAAATATTTTCAAAAAATTTCAACGCCTGATTTACGGTCATGTTCAGCACATCATCAATATTTTTCCCCTTGTACCGCACTTCCAGGGTTTCCCGGTTGTATCGCCGGCCGTGACACACATCACAGGTCACAAAAATATCCGGCAGAAAATGCATTTCAATTTTAATAATCCCGTCTCCGCTGCACGCCTCGCACCGGCCTCCTTTGACATTAAAACTGAACCGGCCGGGCTTGTATCCCCGGGTCCGGGCGTCCGGGGTTTTGGCAAACAGCTCCCGGATAAACGTAAATACCCCGGTGTAAGTGCCGGGATTGGACCGGGGGGTCCGGCCGATGGGGGCCTGGTTGATGTTGATCACTTTATCGATGTATTCCACGCCGGCAATGTCTTTGTGGCTGCCCGCTGAAAGGGGTTTTTTTGAAAACCGCCGCTCCAGCAGCCGGTAGAGAGTTTCCAGCACCAGAGTGGATTTTCCGGAACCGGACACCCCGGTGACGCTGATAAAGCATCCCAGGGGAAATTCCACATCAATATTTTTCAGATTGTTTGCCCTGGCTCCCTTGAGCACGATCCGTTCTTTGCCGGGCAGGCGCCGCTGCTTTGGAATTTCAATTTTTTTGGCGCCGGAAAGATACTGCCCGGTGAGCGATGTTTTATGGTTCACCAGATCTCCGGGCGGGCCGGCAAACACCACTTCCCCGCCCCGCATGCCCGCGGCCGGCCCCATGTCCACCACAAAATCCGCGCTCCGGATGGTTTCCTCGTCATGTTCCACCACCAGCACGGTATTGCCGATATCCCGCATTTTAACAAGGGTCTCCAGCAATCGCTGGTTGTCCCGCTGGTGCAGGCCGATGCTGGGCTCATCGAGCACATAGAGGACCCCGGTCAGCTTGGAGCCGATCTGGGTGGCCAGACGGATGCGCTGGCTTTCCCCGCCGGACAGGGTGGTGGCTGTGCGGTCAATGGTAAGATACGAAAGCCCCACATTGGCCAGAAAGCTCAGGCGGTCCGTAATTTCTTTTAAAATCCGGCGGGCAATCTGAAATTCCTTGTCACCCAGTTGAATATTTTGAAAAAAATCAAAGGCTTTTTCAATAGACAACCCGCTGATTTCAGAGATGGTCCGGTCTCCGACCCGGACCGACCGGCTCTCCTGGTTCAGCCGGGTGCCGCCGCATTCCTGGCAGGGCCTGAAATTCATATACTGCTTGATCTCTTCCCGGGTCTGGGCGGAATCCGTATCCATATACCGGCGCTCCAGATTGGGAATCACCCCTTCAAAAGGCCGGGTAAAATCCACCCGCCGGCGGCCCCGGTGCATGTGAAACGGAATTTTTTCCGCGCCGGACCCGTACAGCACCACCTGCTGAAAGGTTTTCGGCAGCTGGGCAAACGGCGTATAAATATCCACGTCATAATAGGCTGTCAGCGCTTCCAGAAATTCCGCAAACTGCACGGAATTTCGGTTTTCCCATGGCCGGACCGCCCCTTCCCGGATGGACAGATGGGGATCCGGCACCACCAGCTCCGGCGCAAATTCCGTGGTGGCCCCCAGCCCGTCGCATTTGGGACATGCGCCCTGAGGAGAATTAAACGAAAAACTGGCCGGGGTGAGTTCCGGAAAACTGATACCGCAATAAATGCAGGCGGCCTTTTCGGAAAACAGGGTGGTTTCCACCACAGCGCCTTTTTTATCCACCTGTTCCACGGTCACCACGCCCCCGGACAGGGACATGGCCAGCTCCAGGGAATCCGCCAGCCGGTTTTTCATTTTTTCGTTGATCACCAGCCGGTCCACCACCACCGCAAGGGTGTGTTTTTTATTTTTGTCCAGTTTTCCCACACTGTCGATTTCATGAATTTTCCCGTCAATTTTCACCCGGGCGAACCCATCCCGCTTCAGCCGGGCCAGAAGCCGGTCATGGGTTCCTTTCTGAGCAGCCACAAGGGGCGACAGGATCAGAATACGGGCACCGTCAGGCATTGCACTTACCGTGTCCAGAATCTGGTCCACGGACTGGGCAGTGATGGGCCGGCCGCATTGATAACAGTGGGGAATCCCGATCCGGGCAAACAGCAGGCGCAGGTAATCATAAATTTCCGTAACCGTGCCCACGGTAGACCGGGGATTGTGGCTGGCGTTTTTCTGCTCAATGGCAATGGCCGGGCTCAGCCCGTCAATCAGATCCACATCCGGTTTTTCCATGCGCTCCAGAAACTGTCGGGCATAGGTGGACAGCGATTCCACATACCGGCGCTGGCCTTCGGCATACAGAGTGTCAAAGGCAAGACTGGACTTGCCCGAGCCGGAAAGGCCGGTAATCACAATAAACCGGTTCCGGGGCAGATCCACATCCACATTTTTCAAATTATGCTGCCGGGCGCCCCGGATAATAATATAGTCTTCCAAACCTGTATTTCCTGAATTACGTTCGCTAAATCGCCGCTGGAATCAAGCGGCTGTATTTTTTATCAAAATCGGGATCGAAATCGGGATCGGGATCGATTTCAATTTCAATTTTTACGACGCTGTCACTTTTCCCTGAATCCGGTTTCTCGCCTGCACTGCTGCCAGACGGATGGCCTGAATCAGGCTGCCCGGATCTGCAATGCCTTTGCCGGCAATATCATAGGCCGTGCCGTGATCCACGGATGTCCGGATAATCGAAAGGCCCAGGGTGGTGTTCACGCCGTCTGAAAAATGAATCAATTTAAACGGAATCAGGCCCTGATCATGATACATGCACACCACTGCGTCATATGCCCCGCCAAGGGCATGATAAAAAACCGTGTCCGGCGGATACGGGCCGGATGCGTCAATGCCGTTTGCCCGGGCTTGTTCCACCGCCGGCGCAATCATCCGCGCTTCTTCATCCCCGAACATCCCGGATTCTCCGGCATGGGGATTGAGACCGGCCACGGCAATTTTCGGAGAGGCAATGCCGAAACGCTCCTTTAAGGATTCATCGGTGATTTCAATGGTGGATACAATCGCATTCCGGGTCAGCTCCCGGGGCACCGCCTGAAGGGGAATGTGGATAGTGACCAGCACCACCCGCAGCCGGTCCCCGGTCATCATCATGGCATACCGGGACGCGCCGGAACGGTCCGCCAGCAGTTCTGTGTGCCCGTGATAGGCGCTGCCGGCAAGTTTTAACGCGGTTTTATTGATGGGACAAGTGGCAATGGCCGCGATTTCTTCGGCCATGGCCATGTCAATGGCCGTTAAAATATACTGTTCCATGGCCGTACCCGTGCCGCTGGTCGGGCGGCCCCAGCATACAGCGTCCGGATCAAGACGGGAGATGCTGAGCACATCAATACATCCGGGTTTAAACGCAGCGGCCCCGGGCGCATTCACCGTGGCAATAAGGACCGGGCTTTTGGTGATCTTTCTGGCTTTTTCAAGAATCCGCACATCCCCGATCACCAGGGGCCTTGCCATTTCATAAATTTCCGGCTGGCTCAGGGCCTGGCAGACCAGTTCCGGCCCCACTCCCACCGGATCCCCCATGGTGATGCCGACGATCGGTCGATTTTCTTTCAAAGGGTATTCCTTTCTTTGTAAATAAAAAATAAAAATATATCAGAAACAAAAATTCGCAACAACAGGAAGTAATAAATATTTTCCCGGTGCCGGATGTGCTTTGTATTGACGATAATGGCGAAATCTGCCATTTTTTTTATTTAATTTTTTCTGACTTTTTTCTGACGATTCATCTTATTCGAATGGAGGCACCGATGCTGAAAACAAAACTCACCGATCTGTTTGGAATCAAATACCCGTTTGTGGGCGGGGCCATGATGTGGATATCAAAGGCCGATTTTGTTGCGGCCATGAGCAACGCCGGTGGGCTGGGCATTATTGCATCCGCCAACTACAAGTCCAAAGACGCGTTCGCGGACGCCATTGACCGGATGGAAACTTTGACGGACAAGCCCTACGGCGTCAACATCAACCTGTTTCCGGCCATGACCCAGATTGACAACAATGATTATCTTGACGTCATGGCGGACCACGGTCTGAAGATCGTTGAGACCTCCGGTCATCATGCGCCCGAAGCCCTTGTGGGCCGGTTCAAGGATCTGGGCATGACCTGGATTCATAAATGCGTGGGGGTGCGGTATGCCAAAAAAGTGGAAGCCATGGGAGCGGACGTGGTGACGGTGGTCGGCTATGAAAACGGCGGGGCCACGGGCCGGCTGGATATCGGCACCATGGTGCTGGTGCCGGTGGTGGCGGATGCGGTGAAAGTACCGGTTATCGGCGGCGGCGGCATCTCCGACGGCCGGGGCATTGCCGCGGTACTGGCCCTTGGCGCGGAAGCCGTGATCATGGGCACCCGGCTGCTGGCCACCAGGGAATCCCCCATGCACGACAACATTAAAAAATCCCTGCTGACGGCCACGGAACTGGACACCATGCTGGTCATGCGGTCCTTAAACGCCACCCACCGGGTGCTGAACAACGGCGCGGCCCACAAATGCCTTGAACTGGAAAAAGAAAAAGCGGATTTCGCGGAACTCTATGAGGTCATCAAAGGAGAAAACGCACGGCTCATGTTTGACGAAGGGGACGTGGACAAAGGCATTCTTGCCTGCGGCCAGGGCGTCGGCCTGACCCATGACATTCCAACCCTCAGGGAACTTTTTGACCGCATGGCAGTCGAAACCGAGCAGGCCTTGTCGCGGTTTGCGAATTGATCGGAATCCAATTCAAGACCCCGTAAAAACGGGGTCTCTTTTTTCCATAAATGCGGCCTGCCCTTCTTTCAAATCCTGGCTGCTCATGGCTTCGGCAATCAGGGTTTCGGCTTCTTCACGATATTCAGTTTTGATGCTCAGGGACTCGCCGATCCGGTTAAGCATTTTCTTGGTTCCTTTTAACGCCAGGGGCGCGTTTCTGGCAATTTCTTCGGCCAACTGAAACACGGTTTCCGAAAGACATTTCTTTGGCACCAGATGGTCCGCAAGTCCCATCTCCCTGACTTCCGGTCCGGCATAGGTGCGGCCGGTCAAAAACAGCTCCCGGGTTCTGGCCATGCCGAGGACTTCAATAAACTGAGTCAACCCGTCCGGATGATAAACCAGTCCCAGCTTCACCGGCGGCATTCCGGCTTTGATATGATCCGCGGCAATGCGGATGTCGCAGCACATGGCAAGATTCAGTCCGGCGCCGAAACAATATCCGTTGATCATGGCAATCACGGGATAGGGAAAATCCCGCACGCTTTTGAGCACTTTTTCCAAGGGGTTGCCGCTTTCCAGAAATGCCGCCACCTCAGAAGAAAGCCGGGTGGGAATGGCGGCGATGTCATACCCCGCGGAAAAAGCAGTTTCTGAATTGCCGGTAATCACCACCACCCTGACCGCATCATCGGCGGCCCATTGTTTTAACATCAGATACAGTTCCGCCAAAAGCTCAACAGACAACGCATTGCGCTTCTCCGGCCGGTTCAGGCGAAGGGTGCCCACTTTCCCGTTTATTTCCTGAATCAGGAGATTATTGTTCATTTTAACCCTTTATTCAATGTTCAAGACGCAAACGCCCCATTGAAACATTATTAATCAGTATCCATTACATCATATACAAAATGTCAACAAGACGACTTTCCCAAAGCGCTTTTCATAAAAAAACCCGTATGCCTTCTCAACCAAAGCATACGGGTTTGATATCCAAAAACGGAATGGGGTTCAATCAAGATATTTTAAATGGGACAACTCCCGAGTCTTCTGTTTAGATTTGGCATATTCATCAAAAGCGGTGGCGGTCTTCTGCTCCAGGGAAGAACGGACCTTAACGACCTCTTCTTTTGTGGAAAGCAGGTTCTTGATCTTCTTCATTTTAAGTTTTTTCAATGAATTCATCTTATACCTCGCAAAGGTTATTCACGTAACAAAAATATGGAATAATTTCGCCAGTGTCAACTCCATGCATGCTAAACCGTTCAGGATCATCTGTCAAGAAGTCCCGATCATTCAGCAAAAGGAAGTCCGGATAGTGAATGGACAGAAAGGCCATCCTGTCATGAGGATTCGCTGTCGCATCAAAAAGAATTTCACCGGCAATCATGCCCTCCTTTAACGTATTATATGATGAAACGGCCAGCGATGAAGGATGCGGCAGTGGAATGCTTCAAAAAAACAGGGAGGATTGCCCGCATCCTACCTTCACCCCAGTTCAAAACTGGTGACGCTGAAAATTTTCCGCACCGGCAGATCCGGGAACTTGCGGGTATACATTCTGGCGGTTTCAAACACCATTTCCATGCCGTGTTTTTCCGCCAGGGCAACGGCAGCGGCATTGGGTTCCGGGGTGTCCAGATACACCGGCCGGCCGGGATTAACCTTTGCGCACAATGCATGAAACAGCATTTCCGCGGGTTCCGGCGCATCGGCAAACAGGGGGCCGATCTTATAACCGCTGCGGCATTGCCGGATCATGCCATACCCCCTGAGCTGTTGTTTTTCCATAACCCCGAGGGAGACAGACGCGGGCTGAGAAAGCCATGATTTTAAAAATCCGGACCGGTCGTCCGGAAAAAAGGCCCGGTCATAGGCAGTTACCCTGTCAAAGGACAGTGACCGCAAATCCGCAAGATTGGCGGTGTCCGGAAGGCTTCCGCCGGTTACCCCCTGCCAGCGGATATTCCGGTACGCCAGTTTAAAACCGGATTTTTTATAATTCTCCTGCTGATCCACCACCCCGTCCAGGCCCACATTCCGGCCGGCAAGGCGGGCAAGCCCGGCCTGCCAGATTTTGATGCCGTATCCCTGTCCGCGAAAGTCGGGTTTTACAATATAAAACCCGATAAAACCAAAGTTTTTTCCGTATCTTACCCCGGAAATCAAAGAAACCGGGGTTTGATCAATTTCACCCACGAAAAATCCCGCCGGGTCCGCGGCAAAAAATGCTGGGCCGTCATGCAATCCCGGGTTCCACCCTTCTGCCGCGGCCCAGTCCATGGCTGTATTCATTTCACCGGCGGTCAGGGGTCTGATGTGATCGTCACGGTTTGTCATAGGGCATTTTCTCCGCTGCCGGCAAAAATTTTTCCACATAAGCGGCAATTTCACCGGCATCTTCCATTTCCAAACATCGGGTTAAGGCCTGATCTGCTGCTTTTTTGTCCATGGACCGGATAAACTGTTTGGCCCCCGGAATGGCCGCCGGCACCATGCTGAGATAATCCGCGCCCATGGCGACGAACAGAAAAACACTGCTGCTTACAGCGGCGGCTTCGCCGCAAATGCACACCTGTTTGTTCGACCGCCGGCATACGGACACAATCTGCTGCACGGTGGCGATGACAGACGGATGCAGGCTGTTGAAATACCGGGCCACTTTTTTGTTGTTCCGGTCCACGGCCAGCAGATACTGCATCAGGTCATTGGTGCCGATGTTTACAAAATCCGCATACCGCAACAGCCGGTCCAAAATGGGCACGGCTGCCGGCACTTCCACCATGATGCCGGTTTCCATATCCCGGTCAAACGCAATCCGGTGCCGGTCCAGGTTTTGTTTTTCCCCGCTGACCAGCCGCGCTACCTGACGGATTTCCTCCACACTGCTGATCATGGGAAACAGCATCCGGGTTTTGCCGAAAGCGGACGCCCTTAAAATGGCGCGGATCTGGGTCCGGAAAATATCTTCAAGATCCAGGCTCAGCCGGATGGACCGCCATCCCAGAAACGGATTATCCTCTTTGGGTGCCTCCAGATAGGATAAAAACTTGTCCCCGCCCACGTCAAAGGTGCGGATGGTGACGGGCCGGCCGTCGGCTTTTTCCAGCACCCGGCAGTAAAGCGTTACCTGTTCGTCTTCCGACGGAAAGGATTTTCGCAGCAGAAACGGAAATTCCGTCCGATACAGGCCGATATGATCGGCCCCGTATTTTCTGGCCAGCATGATATCAGACAACAGCCCGATATTGGCCCCCATGTGCACCTCAAATCCGTCCGCCGTGACTGCGGGAAGATCGCGAAGCCGTTCCAGTTTTTTCTGAACTTTTTGATTTGCCGCCTGGCGCCGTTCATAGGTGTCCCGGATCTGCCGGGTGGGATTGACATACACCAGGCCGGACACGCCGTCTACAATCAAAAAATCCCCTGACCGCACATTTCCGGCAAGGCCTTCCACGCCGATAACAACCGGTATTTCAAGAGACCTTGCCATGATGACGGTGTGGGAGGTGCGGCCGCCTTTGGCCAGAACAATTCCCTTGAGAAGGGGCTGGCGGATGGCCAGCAGGTCCACGGGCGAGATATCCGCGGCAACAATAATGGTGTCCCGGTCAAACGCCTGATCCGGTGCTTCATTGTTTCCCACCAGATTTCCCAGCAACCGGCGGCCGATATCCAGAATATCGGCGGCCCGTTCTCTCAGATACACATCCTCCATGGCCCGGAACATGTCCGCGTATGCAAAAATCACCTGCTTCAGGGCATATTCCGCGTTCATCCGGGTATTTATTTTTTCCACGATGCGCCGCTTCAGGGACCGGTCCGCCAGCAGCATGAGGTGTGCCTCGATAATGGCCCTGTCCTGATCGGAAATGCCCCGGGCCTGTTCAGACACTTGCCGGATCCGGGAGGCTGCTGCGGAAAACGCCTGGTTCAGCCGGTCAATTTCCCTGGGGCAGTCTGTTTCGGCAATGGGTTTCAACCGGATCTGTTCAAAATCCATGGTGTCGGAAAGGTAATGGGCAAACCCGGATGCCGCCCGGTCAGACACCGGCTCCCCGCGCAGGTGGTTATCCGCAAATCCTTTATTGCTTTCCCGGGCGTCGCCGGCAGCATTTTCGCCGACAGCAGGGGAAGATATCTCATGGGCCTGCCGGTCTTCCTGAAGCATGAGAAACGCGAGCGTCGGAGCAATCTGGCCGGCAATCCGCCGGAACAGCTCAATGACATCTCCATCCATGTCCGCTTCCGCCATCGTCTGAACCACCAGGGCCCCGATCACCTTTTTGTGATAAATCAGCGGCACGCCAAGATATGTCTTATACACTTCTTCCCCGCTGCCTGCATAATACTTATACCGGGGATGAGTTGCCGGGTCGACCACAAACACCGGGGCCATGGTTTCAATGACCAGTCCGGTGAGGCCCTCGCTCAAATCCATTTCAATGCTCCCCACGGACTCACGGTTGAGACCGCGGGTGGCTTTGAGGCTCAGGCTGTTGTCATAGGGGTTGTAGACATAGACCGAACAGGCATCAATGTGAAGCTCCGCCGCAACCATATGCACAATGCGGTCCAGGGACTGGGCGGGATTGTCAGACACGGAAATGGCTTCAAGGATATTTTCGAGAATATATTTTTCTTTGGGATTCATCATTTCTCAGCTATATCTCATCTATAAAAAATTCAAAACAAACGCTGCGACAGACCAGGTACCTACAAAAATACAAATACCATACCAGAATTCTGATATTAAACTCATTTTTTTCTTTTTTTGCATACCTTTCTTTTCACATCGGTATCAGATCCATTCTACGGGCTGTTTGCCGGGCCAATGCAGGGGCCTGTGAATTCAAGTCTCACAGCATCAATGTAAACCAGGCGTCTTTGTATGATCCAAAACTGACGGCTTCGTCAAAATATGACTTTTTACGGTTGTATCAAAACTGTCAGGCTCTGACAATTTTGTCATTTCATCTTGACAACCACCGTGTGGCACTCTTATATTTAGCCCATTGGATCAAATCAAAATTTGAGCCGCCCCACTTTCCTTTTTTTTAAACGGAGGCCCCTATGAATAGGAAACACTCCCCCGTCACCCGAAGAGATGCCATCAAAAACATCTGTAAAATTTCCAGCGGCATTGTTGCCGCCTCCTGCCTGCCGGTATCTGTGCTGTCAAAAATGGCTTTTGCCGCGAGCCCCCCTGACAAATGGCTTGTGGAAGGGCATGGGCAAAGCCCGGGATATTCGGTTCGGGAACTGACCCGCCGGGTGTTTGAAAAAGCCGGCGGCATGGGCAAATTTGTTTCCAAAGGCGATGTGGTGGTCATCAAAGCCAACATCTCATGGGCCCGGGAGCCAGCCCTGGCCGCCACCACCAACCCCGAAGTCATGGAAGCGGTCATTGAACTCTGCCAGGAAGCCGGGGCCGCAAAAGTGCGCATTGCGGACAATACCATTCATGATGCGGGCCGGTGTTTTGCCGTTACCGGCGCGGCCGGGGTGGCCCGGGCAACCGGCGCGGATCTGGTTCATCCCCGGTCTTCCATGATGCGGAAAATGAACCTGCACGGTCATCGCCTGGATGTCTGGCCGGTGTTCACCCCCCTGGTGGAGGCGGATAAAGTCATCAACCTGCCGGTGGCAAAAGTGCACGGCCTGAGCAAACTCACCCTGGGCATGAAAAACTGGATCGGCGGCGTGGACGGCCGGCGCAGCGCCCTGCATCAGGACATTCACCAGTCCATTGTGGATCTGGCCCAATTTTTCAAGCCCCACCTTACCCTGATCGACGCCACCCGGATCATGATTGCCAACGGCCCCTCCGGCGGCAGCCGGTCTGACGTGCGGGCGGAAAACCGGCTGATTCTGGGCACGGACCCGGTGGCCGTGGATGCCAGAGCGGCCGGCCTGTTCGGTAAAAAACCCGAAGACATCGGCTTTATCCGGCTGGGCGACAAATGGAAGCTGGGCACCATGGATTTGCGCCAGTTTCAGCAGGAAGTGGTGACACTTTGAAGCTAAAGCATCTGGTCTGGTTCCGGCGGCTGTGTCAGGCATTTTTTCTCTTTTTGTTTGTTTATCTTCTGGTCAGCACAAAACTGCCCCAGGATGTGTATCTGGACTATTCCCCGAGTTTTGAACAGGTCCAGGAAATTCAGATCAAGGGGCCGGTGACCTTTTTTTTCGAGCTTGATCCCCTGGTCTGGCTGTCGTCCATGCTCTCTGCGCGCCAGTGGATTGAAGGGTTTGGATGGGCCATTGCGCTGATCCTGGCCACCCTTGTGCTGGGCCGGTTTTTCTGCGCCTTTATCTGTCCGTTCGGCACGATTCACCACATGTGCGGCGCCATCCGGCCGGCCCAAAAAGGCCGGGACCGGATCACAGCCAACCAGCCCGACTCCCGCCGCCGGATCAAATATTTTCTGCTGATTGTGTTTCTGACGGCAGCCGCTGTCGGCGTCAATTACACCGGGCTGATGGATCCCATCGCGTTTTTGTTCCGCAGCCTTGTCACATCCATTTTCCCGGCCATCGGCATCGGGCTGCGGGATTTTTTTGAAGCCCTGGCCTTCAGCGATATTAAAATTTTCAATTATCTGGCATACGGGCTGGAAGGACTGGCCGCGCCGGTATTTGGATATGAAGACAAAGCCTTTCATACCGGCTGGGTAATCGGCATCCTGTTTCTTCTTATTCTTTTTTTAAACCGCATCCGCCCCCGGTTCTGGTGCCGGTTTCTCTGTCCCCTGGGCGCGCTTCTGGGGATTTTTTCCCGGTTCAGTCTGGTGAGGCTGGAAAAAGACGAAAAAAAATGCACCGGCTGCGGGGCCTGCACCCGCGTCTGCCAAGGGGCGGCCGCTCCAGCACCCGGCCGGAACTGGCAGAAACCCGAATGCCTGATGTGTTTTAACTGCGCGGCCGTATGCCCGGAAGATGCCCTGAATTTCCGGTTTAAACCCGTCTTTCAACCTGCAGCCAAACCCGACATCAGCCGCAGGGTTCTCCTGGGCGGGCTGCTGGCGGGGATTTCCCTGCCCCTGTTCGGACGGCTGGACGGCAAAATCTCCAAAACTTATGCGCCTGCCCTGATACGGCCGCCGGGATCCCTTGCGGAACCGGAATTTCTGGACCGGTGCCAGCGCTGCGGACTTTGCATGAAAGCCTGCCCCACCAATGTAATTGTGCCGGCATTCTCCGAAGCCGGGCTTGCCGGATTCTGGACCCCGGTGCTGAACATGAATCTGGGATACTGCGAATACACCTGCACCCTGTGCACCGGAGTCTGCCCCACCGGGGCCATTCAGAAACTCTCCGCCCGGGAAAAACTCCAGACCCCGGTCAAAATCGGCTCCGCCTACATTGACCGGGGCCGCTGCCTGCCCTGGAACGGCAACAGCCCCTGCATTGTGTGCGAAGAGCACTGCCCGGTGTCACCCAAGGCCATTTATTTTAAAAAAGATGTGATTGTCCGGCCGAAAAGCGAACAAACGCCCCATAACCGGGCAAGGCCGGAAATGGAGATAAAACCGGAAATGGAGATAGAAATGGAAATGGAAGAAATCAATGTTCAACTGCCGTTTGTGGATCTTTCCCGGTGCATCGGCTGCGGCATCTGCCAGAACAAATGCCCGGTCAACGGCAAACCCGCCATCCGCGTTATTTCCGCGGGAGAATCAAGGTCTCTGGAAAATCAGATTCTGCTCTGATCCAGCCATTTCAATATAAAAAAATAAACGGCACCATATCGCCGGCATCCATTTTTTCAACGCCTTCAGGCACCACCACAATCGCCTGCTGCGTGGCCAATGCCCACAGCCGGCTTTTGGGCTTTGGCGGCCAAAGTAGAATGCCTGCTGGATTTTTTTCAATATCGCACAGCACCAGATTGGTCCAGTCCTTTTGGCCGTAAACGGCTTTTTCCAGTTTTCCGTGCAGCATCAGGTGTGGGCTGTCAAGGCAGCCGGACATTTTAGACAATGCCGGAAGAACCATCATGATAAAACCGAAAAAATTTGAAGACGGCCCACCGGGCAGACAAAACACGGGCCGGTGGTTCAACATTGCCATGCCCGTGGCTTTTCCCGGTCCCAGGCGCAGCCGGTGAAAAACCATTTCACCGCCCAGAGAAGTAACAGCAGCGGCTGTCAGGTCCTTTTCCCCTTTCCATACGCCGCCCGACGTGATGATCATGTCACAGTCAGAGCCCAACACATTCAGTGCGCCGGCGATCTGATCTTCATCATCCATGGCCGCCAGAACCCGCACCTCATGGCCCGTATTTTCAAGCCAGGCCTGCTGCATTCCCACGTTGCTGGCATAAATTTTACCCGGAGTCATGGGAACGGTTATGGGAGCACCCGGCAGAATAATTTCACTGCCCGTGGCCAGCAGACCGATTTTAGGCCGTTTAAACACGCTAACCTTTTCCACGCCCCCGGCAATGAGCAGGCCGATGTGCCGGGCCGTCAGCCGCTGCCCGGGCCGCGCAAGCCGCTGACCCTTGCTGACATCATTTCCTTTTTTCAGAACATTTATGCCGGGTCCGGCATCTGCCCGGGCATAAACAAAATTTTCTGCTTGCACGGCAAGCTCTTCGGTCAGCACGGCATCTGCGCCTGGCGGCAGGGGCGCGCCGGTCAGCACCCGGATCGTCTCACCGCGGCCCAGCCTTTGATCAGTGGCGCCCCCGGCAGGCACATGCCCTGAAACTAAAAGTTTTACAGGATGTTCCATGGATGCAGAGACCACATCTTTTGAGATGACGGCATAACCGTCCTTGAGCGAAGCATCCACTGACGGGGAATCCGCCAGGGCACGAACATCCGCGGCAACAGTTCTTCCGGCGGCCCGAACCACGGCAAGGGGTTCCGCAGCCATGGGAGAAATGCGGCGCATTGCCAGATCCAGGGCGTGTCTAAATCCAATCATAACAATTACTTTTGGGAATTTCCCTGATTAAATTCTTTTAAAAATTCCCCCATGGCCCGGCCCGTCTCTTCCGGCGTCATGTTCTGCATCTCTCCGATTTGCCGGTTGAATTCCTGAACCTGCTTTTCAGCATTTCTGGCCATGCGCTGGGAATTGATGTTCAGCAAAATCAGCAAGCCAAAAATAATGCCGAACACAATCCAGGCTTTTTGGGATTCCAGGTTGTGAACTTCCGTTGACGCGGTGACCATAAGAAACAGCATCCATACCAAAGCAATGATAGCGCCCAGATAAGGAATCACGCCGAGCAGGGTGGTAACCGGCGTTATGGCTGAAGCATAGGCCACGCAGCGGTAGGCGGTTTCATAGGATTGAACGGACCCCAGCAATTTCCAAAGAACAAAAAAAATACCCGCGCCGATAAAACTGAAAATTACCACCACGATAGGCATAATAATAATCAGGCCGATGGCAGTCAAAAACGACACATTCATGCCGAGTCCGATAATAGAGAACACTGCATGGATAATGCCGCTGAGTGCCCCCATGATTGCAATAAAAATCAAGGGATCCGCAAAACCGCCGGTTTTCGGCATACTGCGGAAAAACTCCGCCGGACGGGTGATGACCGAGATCCCGGTTGTTTTGATTTTCTGAATCTGTTCTTTGTCAAAATTCATGATATATCCCCCTGTTTTAAAATTGCTGTTAAAAACCCGCCTCTTCGGACCCGGCATTGATCTTTTCCAGACAGTCCCACAATTCTCTTACTTCCGGCAGCAGATCCCACTCTTCAGGCTTTGTAGTGATGCTGCCGCCGTTGTTCAGCAACCGGTAAAAATGAACCGTGCATGTCCGGTATTCCTTGTTGTTCCCGGCCCACCGGGTGTAGTTGCCGGGAAAAATGCCCGCGATTTTCCATCCCATCCGCTTGAACCAGATATACTGGGTGATGTTGTGCCAGGTTTCACAAAACACGGTTACATATTCAGCGCCAGAACCCTCCAGCCACTGGTAAAAACCGGCCAGGTTGGACCAGATGCTGGCGCCGATCCGCCCCTTTCTGGCATCCGGGTGAATGGCGATAAAACTGGCCTCCACATGAAGATTTAAATCCCATTTGGTATAAATGCTCGACATCACAATTTTGTCTTTGGCCAGATCTTCCCCCAGCATCACCGCATGGGGCCGGGAAACGGCATGGTCATCCCAGTTTTCAGCAAATGCCACGCGTTCAAGATATTCGTCAGGATCAAGTATCCATCCATGCACGGAACCATAAACCTCGGGGTAGGATATTCGCCACAGCTCAGCCACGGCCTCCACATCGTTTCTGGTAATGGCCCGCAACCGGAAATCCGGGTTATCCGAATCAATATGATCAATTCTCGGCCAGGTGATTTTTTTGTCGGGGATTTCCCTGGTATCACAGCTTGTCCCCATTTTCCGGTAAGGGTGGTACGGGGTCATGTCAATATGCTTCATTCACCGCCTCCTTATTATATTGCGATATCCGTTTTTCTGTCTTCGCTAAAAAACCCATTGTTTTACTTAACCGCATATCAGAAAACCCATTCCAAAAAAAGCCATCAGATGAATAAAAAAGCAGCCCGGGGTTTTTCTGTTATGCGCGCCTTGCATAAGACAGGGGCTCCTGATAAAAGTGGGATAAAAAATAATATGCTTATCCGCGTGGCTCAAGGCAGAGCGGTCGGCGCGGTGGCCGACCCTACGCAGCCCGGAGATTTCGACAAGTTCGTAGGCAGGCCACCGTGCCGGCCGGAAATGAAATAAGGGTCTTTATGGTGTATCAACCTGAGTTAATCAGATAACCAGATAAATGAAAACCCCAATGAGATGACAAAGCAGCTGACACATCAGCAGAAAGCCTATATTCTGGCAGGCATCACCGTGCTCATCTGGTCCACGGTGGCGTCCGCGTTCAAGCTCTCGCTTCGGCACATGACGCCTTTGCAGCTGCTGCTGTGGGCGGATATTTTTTCCATCATCTGCCTGTTTTGCATTCTTGTAATTCAGAAAAAACTGCATTGTTTATGGGGATATTCGCGAAAAGACCTTGTCCACGGGATTGCTCTGGGCTTTTTAAATCCGTTTTTATATTATGTGGTGCTGTTTGCCGCCTATGATCTTTTGCCGGCCCAGGAAGCCCAGCCCCTGAATTACACCTGGGCCATCACCCTGACCCTGCTCTCCGTGCCCCTGCTCAACCATAAGATCCGGTGGCGGGATGCAGCAGCCATTGGGATCAGTTATTTCGGCGTCATTATTATTTCCACCCGGGGCAATCCCCTTTCGCTTCAATTTTCAAATACCGCGGGCGTGGCGTTAGCGTTGGGAAGCACCCTTATCTGGGCCCTGTACTGGATTTACAACACCAAATCCGCTGTTGATCCGGTGGCCGGACTGTTTTTAAATTTTATTTCAGCGCTCCCGTTTATTTTATGCGCCTGTTTTCTTTTCTCCACCCCCCTGCCCGCTTCCTGGAAAGGCCTTGCCGGAGCGCTTTATGTAGGATTTTTTGAAATGGGCATCGCTTTTGTGCTGTGGCTGTCTGCCATGAAACTGACCGCCAGCGCGGCCCGGATCAGCACCCTGATCTTTTTTTCCCCGTTTTTGTCTCTGGTGTTTATCAATTTTTTTGTGGGCGAAACCATCCGGATGTCCACTGTTTTGGGCCTTGTGTGTATTGTGGCGGGAAATGGGCTGCAGCAGATGGGGGGAAGCTCGAAGCTCAAAGTTCGAAGCTGAAAGCTGAAAGCTGAAAGCTGAAAGGGGAAAGGCTGGAGATTATAGGCTGAAGACTGAAGGGAATGGGTGGAAGGATTTTAAGAATTTTGGATAATACTTCCAGATCAGGAAATGCAAAAAAAATAACTACCAGCTAATAGAATCCTTGATTCTGTCCTTGCTGATTGCTAATATTATTGTATGTATAAAATATTTTTTAGCAAAAAAGCGGATAAAGCCCTCCGCAGAATGCCGCGAAATTTAGCTTTAAAGATCGCGAAAAAAATTAAAGAATTGGCAAATAATCCGCATGGGATGCGGAATATCAAGAAGCTGACGCATCATCCAGGCTACAGGCTTCGGGTGGGTGACTGGAGGATTGTTTATACAATTAATGACGATGAACTTATCATTCACGTCATTAATGTGAAAACAAGAGGAGAGATATACAAATGAAAGCACAAATTATAGAAAAAGATGGAAAGCCTGAATGGGCGGTAATTCCTTATAGCGAATATCAAAAGATTTATGAAGCATTGGAAGATGCCGAAGACGCAAGGGACATAGAAAAACATTTAAGTGCCATTGAAGAAGGAACTGAGATCACAGTCCCTGGCGAAATCACCTTTGCCATTTTGGAAGGTACCAGTCCTATTCGAGCATGGAGAGAATATAAGCAGATCAAAATGAATGAACTGGCTAAAAAAGTGGGAATAAGCGCTGCCTATCTCTCTCAAATTGAAAACGGCAAACGAAATCCGACGATTGATACATTAAAAGCGATTGCCGCTGAATTAGACATTGAAGTGGAGATGCTCATATGATGACATCGCACATATGGCTCGAAAACAGTAAACCGCAAGAGGACATCGGCTGCGGGGGTCAGCGGGATGAGACGAAAAGAATTAAAGCTGATTGAAAATATTTTTTTCACGGCATTCAGGAATCCAAAAAACAGGATAATACAGGTCTGTCCCCGGATTTGAACTGATCGTGATATCTGTAACATTGGGACGAATATCTCAAGATGACGGATAAAAAAACAATAATCAAGTAGGCGTCGCTGGAATTCATGGGATGCGATTGAGGCAAAATTTGGGATTCCGATCATATATAATCCTCGACAGTTAAGGATCTGGCCACCAAACGCGCCGCAAGCTGGCTTTCAAAGCATTTTATCTACTGGTTGCTGAAACAAAAAGGGCACGGCCGGTCATTGATTGATTCGGATCAGCTTTGATTTAATGATTCGTTGTTTTAATTCAAGTATTACAACAGGAGAATAATCGTGAGTTTTACATGGATTAATTTCTTTGAAGAATTAGCGGACAAGATTTTAAATTTCCGCAATAGCCAAAAACGACTCATAGAGACTTTAAGAAAAACGGATATGTTTGACAAAGGTCTTACTGATCGAGATTCTGACGGCAACTATTTTCCGATGGATGAAATTGATCCGTTTACATTTTTCTCACTGATAGTGAAATTTAGGGATTTTGATAAAAGAAAAATAGTCTTCAAATTCTTAAAAACCGAACTTCACATTAACGCCCAAATACCAGAAGATAATGATGGTGTCCCTTCATCATTGGCTGTAAGCTCGTGGTTAATATCTTATAAAGCCGATAGGCAGGAAACGGATATCACTACTTTATGGGATTTGTTTGAGGCTGCATTAAATAATGATATCACAAATGAATTGTTTGAAAGAGCACTGAACATAAAAGGAGCGGGATATTCGAAGGTGACACAGGGTTTGTTTCGAATAAGGCCACGCTTATATTTCCCAATCGATAAGCAAACGAAGCCTTTTCTGGAAAACAATTCCATCAGCTTTGATTGCATGAAAAGTAAAAAGTATAGTGATTACAAAGAATGTTTAAATAATGTAAAGCAAGCTTTCTCTGATTCCGAATTTTATGTTTTATCGGAAAGAGCCTGGGAAGAACAAAATCACCCCGGAACTCTTGGAAATGGGGATGGAGGCGATTTGCCAGACAATGAAATCCGTTACTGGATTTACGCCCCCGGACGAAATGCAAAATTTTGGGAAGAGTGTTATGAAAATAACATAATGCTATATGGGGCGGACGAATTATCAGATCTGCGGACATACGAAAGCAAAACGGTAATAGAAGAGGCATTTAAAAAAGTATTAAAACTTAAAAATCGACCAACCAACATTGCATTGGCAGCCTGGGAATTTTCACGGGGAATCAAGCCTGGGGATATTATTATCGCCAAAAAAGGCAATAAAAACTACATAGGGTACGGCGTTGTAACCGGGCCGTATGTATATGATAAAAAGCGGACCACCTATCGCAATATAAGAGATGTTCAATGGAAAAAAAGAGGAGACTGGACCGAAACAGGAAATCCCATTGTTCAAAAAGCATTAACAGACATTACACAATATACCGATTATGTTGAAAAACTTATAAAGTTAATAGGCATAGAAGTACCCACAAGGGGCAAACCAATGACTGCAATTAACATGATACTGTATGGGCCGCCTGGCACTGGAAAAACATACAGGTTAAAAAACGAGTTTTTTAAGAAATTTACAGACGAAGAATCAACAAAAACAAAAGCGGAATTTTGTGAAGAAATAGTGAAGGACTTGGCTTGGTGGCAGATTATCAGTATTGTGATGATAGAACTCAAGGAGGCAAAAGTTCAGGATATTTTTGAGCATCCCTTATTACAGGCTAAAGCAAAAATCTCTGATAACAAAACCCCAAAAAACACTATTTGGGGCTTGCTCCAAAGACACACAAAAAGCGACTGCCCGAATGTAAGTTTCACCAAAAGAGACAATCCGCAATTTTTCTGGAAAGATGAAAAATCCTTGTGGACGGTGGATGAAGAAATGGCGAGAGTTGAAACCCCGGACTTTTTTGATGTCTTGGAAATATACCACAGCTATCGGCCGGAAACAAAAAAAGAAAAACGATATGTCTTTACAACCTTCCACCAATCCTACAGCTATGAGGATTTTATTGAGGGCATCAAGCCCAGGTTATCAAAATTGGAAGATGAAATCGAAACCCAAGATGTAGATTATCACATTGAAAACGGCATTTTTAAAGAAATTGCTGAAAAAGCTGAAAAACACCCGGAAAAAGACTATGCGATATTTATTGATGAAATCAACAGAGGCAACATTGCCAATATTTTCGGTGAACTGATTACGCTCATTGAAGAAGATAAAAGAATCGATCCGGGCAATGACGACAAAGGGCTCCGGGCGGTTTTGCCTTACTCCAAAAAAGAATTCGGTATCCCCAAAAATTTATACATCATCGGCACAATGAACACGGCTGACCGCAGTGTCGAAGCTCTGGATACCGCTCTGCGCAGGAGATTCTCGTTTGTTTGTATTCAACCGGAGCCGGAAATATTGGCTGAAGAGCCGTTTGCCTGCATTGGAATTGAGCTGGACAAAATGCTGACGGCCATCAACAGCCGAATTGAAAGGTTGCTGGATAGTGATTATTGCATCGGTCATTCATATTTTATGACCATAAAAAACCGTGAGAAGCCGCTTGATGAGCTGAAATCGATATTTCTGAACAAAATTGCCCCCTTACTTCAAGAGTATTTCTATGGCAATTGGGGCAAAATTGGTCTTGTTTTAGGCAATGGCTTCATAGAGAAAAAAAATAACTCGGTTAGATTTCTCGCAACAGATGAATACGAGGATTATGACGAGTTTGAGGAAAAACCCGTATATCATTTTACGGATCCAGCCACCTGGACGATAGAAACATTTAAAAGTATTTATGAATAAGTCTAAAAACGTCATTCAAATTTTTGAGCATCAAACACTAAAGGTTGGGGACCATCGAAAATTCACGGACTCCCATTTCAAGGCCTTGGAGAGGTATGGTTACAAAACCCGGGAAAAATATTATTCTGTCGGCAACAAGCGAATCAAATTTTCAAATTACGTCGGCGTGATTCAGGTTAAAAACCTTACCATTGAGATCCTGCCAAAAGCCGACGGATCAGATTCGAATGACGTAAATGAAAAATGGCAAACCGCCTTAATCTCCATGTTGCGGGAATGCAGACTGATTAAACTGGATTCCATTTCAAATGCCAGATTAAAACTGAAATCTGCTTCGATTCTTGATCTGTATTTTGAAAGTTTTTTAAGTGAAACCGAACGGCTTGTGAGGATGGGCCTAATCAAATCATACCGCAAAGTTTCTGAAAATCTCAGTAAAGTAAAAGGTAAAATTCAGTTTACCGAGCACGTGCGCAGGAACTGTCTTCATAAAGAAAAATTTTTTGTGGCGCACAATATCTATGACATAAACAATTTACTGAACAAAATCCTTTTGAAAGCCTTGCTCATACTTTCAAATATATCAAACAACCCAAATCAATACCTCCGAATAAAAAAATTACTGACAGACTTTGAAAAGGTTGAGGAGACAAATATCACGGCTTCCTCATTTGAATCCCTGCGTTTTAATCGGAATTCAGAGCGATATAAACCGGCCATAACCTTGGCGAAACTGATAATACTGAAGTATTCTCCAGACCTTAAAGGTGGCAATGAAAACGTTCTGGCGATTCTGTTTGATATGAACATGCTGTTTGAAAATTATGTGTACCGAAAATTGAAGACACTGGAGAATGATACTGCGATCCCAAAACTGAAGGTTCGAGAGCAAAAGCGAATCCCTTTTTGGGAAAACAGAGGTATCCGGGCGGATATAGTCATTGAAACAGAAGCCAGTAGTTATGTGATTGACACGAAGTGGAAAATTTTAAAAGAACAAAAGCCATCGGATGGCGATTTGAAACAGATGTTTGTTTATAACCTGCATTATGAATCTGATCTAAGCATTCTTCTGTACCCAAAAACATCTTTGGCGTCCGCTGAGAAAAAGCCATACAAGAAAAAAATTTTCAGGGATACTTACTGCCAGGTGGCCTTTGCGGATCTTTTCAGCTATGGAAAAAACGAAGAATTAAAATTAGATACAAATTTGGGCCAAAAATTGTATAATGAATTACTGAAAGCAGAGATCGAAAAATTCAGTTAACATCCATCTATGGATTTTACGATTACAACCCTGGGTACAAATCATAGATGTCAATTGTATTCATTATTAAAATTCAGTAGTTTATTATACTTGAAGTCCAATAAACTGTGCCCGCCACCAAAATCGCTTTGCCTATGTGCGTAATGCAGCAGCATTTTACCCGTGTCTTTAAACGCAAATCCGGATTAACACCATAAATTCATCTATCTTCTTGACGCAAACGGCAGGATCAGGCTATTGAAATCATAAAAATTCATTCACGACGGCCGCGCATATAAAAATCCGCGTTGTTTTTTTCCGCATAACCGCAGCCCCTGTTGCTGAAACTGCCTGTTTTCACATCTGGTTTTTCTGCGGTTATCAAATGGTGCCGGTTGTTTTTTTAATTATTTTGCATCCAACATAAAATCAGAAAAGGAGATGTATGATGAAAAAAATTCTATTTCTCATGATAACGGCTGTTTTTATCTTTTCCGGCCTTACCGCCGGCCCGGCCATGGCCGCGGACACGGTTAAAATCGGTCTCATGTGCCCCATCACCGGCGCGTGGGCCAGTGAAGGCCAGGACATGAAACAGATTGTGGAACTGCTGGCCGGCCAGGTCAATGACCAGGGCGGCCTTTTGGGCAAAAAGGTTGAAATCGTGGTAGGAGATGACGGCGGCGATCCCCGCACCGCGGCCCTGGCGGCCCAGCGGCTGGCCACCCAGGATGTGGTGGCGGTCATCGGCACCTATGGGTCTTCGGTCACCGAAGCCTCTCAAAACATTTACGCGGCCACCAATACCATCCAGATTGCCAACGGCTC
Source organism: Desulfobacteraceae bacterium (assembly GCA_011390465.1). GTDB lineage: Bacteria > Desulfobacterota > Desulfobacteria > Desulfobacterales > Desulfosalsimonadaceae > SURF-3. The sequence continues at coordinate 15,602 of JAABSH010000002.1, read as the reverse complement.
CACCGCGGTCCGCCTGACGGAAAAAGGCCTGAAATATTTTTTCCGCACCTGCCCCAGAGATGACGAACAGGGCCGGGTGGCGGTGAAAACCATTATGGAAAAAGGCTTTAAAAACATCGCCATTCTTCACGACAACACCACCTATGCCAAGGGGCTGGCGGATGAGGCCCACGGGCTGCTCAAAAAAGAAGCCGTAAACATCGTGTTTTTTGATGCCATCACCCCGGGGGAGCAGGATTACACCACCATTCTCACCAAACTGAAATCCAAAAACCCGGACGGGGTCTTTTTCACCGGATATTATCCGGAAGCCGGCATGATGCTGCGTCAGAAAAAAGAAATGGGCTGGGATGTGCCGTTTATCGGCGGTGACGCCACCAATAACCCGGATCTGGTAAATATTGCGGGAAAAGAATCTGCTGCCGGATTTATGTTCCTGTCCCCGCCGGTTCCCCAGGATTTGCCGTCAAAAGAAGCTGCGGAATTTCTGGCCGCATACCGGGAAAAATACGGCACCACCCCGGGTTCCATCTGGGCCGTGCTGGCCGGGGACGGATTCAGGGTGATCGCCAAAGCCATTGCCGCTACCGGTTCCACCAAAAACGACAAAATAGCTGATTATCTGCACAATGACCTGGAAGCGTATCCAGGGCTGACCGGCACCATTTCATTCAACGACAAAGGCGACCGGGTGGGGGATGTGTACCGGGTTTACAAGGTGGATGAAGCAGGTAAATTCGTACTCCAAAATTAACATTAACTAAAAAGGCCTTCATGGAAATTTTTTTCACCCAGTTGACCAACGGGCTGGCGGTTGGCGGGATTTACGCGCTGATTGCCCTGGGCTACACCATGGTGTACGGCGTGCTCAAGCTCATTAATTTTGCCCACGGCGACCTGTTCACCATTGGCACGTATCTGGGACTGTCTTTGCTCACCTCCCTTGCCATCACGGACAAACTCGGGCCGGTGGCCGGGGTGATCCTTCTGGCGGTCATGGTCATGTGTCTTGTAGGGATCGTGGGCATTCTGCTGGATCGGGTGGCGTACAAACCCCTGCGGACCTCCCCCCGGCTGTCTGCCGTGGTATCCGCCCTTGGGGCGTCCATTGTGTTTTCCAATGCCATCATGCTGGTGTACGGACCCAGCACCAAAGTATATCCCCACGACATTCTCACCACCCGGGTGCTGGATATTTTCGGCCTGCCCGTGCCGGTGATGCGGCTGGTGATTTTGCTGACGTCCATTGTTTTAATGATCGCGCTCTACGGGTTTATCCAGAAAACCAAAATCGGCACCGCCATCCGGGCCGCTGCCATTGACCAGGATGCGGCCCGGCTCATGGGCATCAATGTGGACCGGGTCATCATGCTGGTATTTTTCATCGGCCCGGCCCTTGGGGGCGCGGCCGGTCTGATGGTGGGGCTTTATTACGGTCAGATCAAATTCACCATGGGCTGGATTTACGGACTGAAAGCCTTTACAGCAGCCATTCTCGGCGGCATCGGCAATATTCCCGGCGCCATGGTGGGGGGTCTCCTCCTGGGCGTTATCGAATCCCTTGGCGCCGCTTATATTTCCCTGGCCTGGAAAGATGCCATCGCCTTTGTGGTCCTGATCCTGATTCTGATTGTTCGCCCCACCGGGCTTCTTGGCGAAAGGGTGGCCGAGAAAATATGATTGATAAAAAAACCAAATTCCGCAGGCTGGTGTATGCCGCGTTTGTGCTGTTCTGGATGACGGCCCCCCTGTATCTCAACAAATATTTTATTGATGTGCTCAATAATGTGGCCCTTTACGCGGTGCTGGGGCTGTCGCTGAACATCATTCTCGGCTACGGCGGCATGTTCCACATGGGCCATGCCGCGTTTTACGCCATTGGCGCGTACACCACGGCCATCATCAACATTCAGTTCGGCGTGCCCGTGCTGCTGATCATGCCCCTGGCCGGCATGATGGCCGGGCTCTTTGCCCTGGTGGTGGCCCGGCCCATCATCCATTTGCGCGGGGATTACCTGCTCATTGTCACCATCGGACTGGTGGAAATTGTCCGCATCGCGCTCATCAACAATGTGTTCGGCATCACGGGCGGGGCCAACGGCATTTTCGGCATCAGCAGCCCGTCGATTTTTGGCTATACCATCAACGGCATTGTGCATCCCCATCACTATTATTATCTGCTCACCGCTTTTCTGGGCATCACCATTGTTCTGTTTTTCCTGCTGGAACATTCCCGGTTCGGCCGGGCCCTCAGGTATCTTTGTTCCGATGAAATCGCGGCCGAGGGCAGCGGCATCAACACGGCCGGATACAAACTGGCCGCCTTTGTGATCGGCGCGTTCTGGGCCGGCATGACCGGCACCCTGTATGCCGCCAAAATCACCTTTATCTCGCCGGAATCCTTTTCTTTCTGGGAGTCGGTGGTCATGTTCATGATTGTGATTCTGGGCGGCTCGGGCAGCATTCCCGGCGTCATCCTGGGAGCCATTCTGATCATCGGCCTGCCCGAACTTTTTCAGGGACTTCAGCAATACCGGCTGTTCATTTTCGGCATTGCCCTGGTAATCATGATGATTTTCCGGCCCCAGGGCATTATTCCGCCCAAACCGCCCAAATATCCGGTGAACCGGCTGGACAAAAGCGAGGTGGTGCTGTGAGCCTGCTGTCTGTGAATGCCATCACCAAAACCTTTGGCGGTCTCAAAGCCGTGGACGATGTTTCCTTCCAGGTGCCGAAAAGCTCTATTTTCGGGCTGATCGGACCCAACGGCGCGGGGAAAACCACGGTATTCAACCTGATCACGGGCAATTACAAGGTGGATTGCGGCAGTATCCGGTTTAACAGTGAAGACATTACCGGCAAAATCACCCATAAAATCGTGGAAAAAGGCATTGCCCGGACATTTCAGACCATCCGCCTGTTTGGGAAGATGTCCGTGCTGGAAAACGTGCTGGCCGGTCGTCACTGCCGCATCCGGTCCGGCCCGGTATCGGCCATGCTGCGGCTGCCGAAACAGCGGGCCGAAGAGCGACGGGCCCTGGGAAAATCCATGGCGGAACTGGAATTTGTGGGTCTGGGTCATGAATTTGCAAATATCGCCGGCAATCTCTCCTATGGCAACCAGCGGCTTCTTGAAATCGCCCGGGCCCTGGCCTCGGATCCCCGGCTGATTGTTCTGGATGAACCGGCCGGCGGCATGAATGAACAGGAAACCGCGGCGTTGGTGGACCTGATTTTTAAAATCCAGGGCCGGGGCATTACCGTGCTCCTGATCGAGCACGACATGAGCCTGGTGATGAAGGCGTGCCAGCATCTGGTGGTGCTGGAATACGGCAAAAAAATCGCGGAAGGTGCGCCGGACGCCATCAAAGAAAACCCGCAGGTTATCGAAGCCTATCTGGGCAGTGATGATGATGTATTTTAGGAGCCGCTATCCATGCTGGAAATTCAAAATCTTCATGTAACCTACGGCAATGTCGAGGCCCTGCACGGCATCTCGCTCACCGTGGAAAAAGGCGAAATCGTTACCCTGCTGGGCGCCAACGGCGCGGGCAAATCCACCACCCTAAACACCATCTGCGGCCTGATCCGCCCCTCAAAGGGAGAGATCCTGTTTCAGGGACAATCCTTAACCCGGATGCCCGCCCACAAGGTGGTAACCCACAAAATCACCCAATCGCCCGAAGGCCGGCGGGTCTTCGGCATCCTCACGGTAGAGGAAAACCTGAAGCTGGGATCGTTCACCTCCAAAAACAAAACCCGGATCAAAAACAGTTTTGAATGGATTTTTGAATTGTTCCCGCGGCTTGCTGAAAGAAAAAACCAGCTGGCCGGCACCCTTTCCGGCGGGGAACAGCAGATGCTGGCCATTGGCCGGGCCCTTATGTCCAACCCCAAACTGCTGCTTCTGGATGAACCCAGCCTGGGCCTTGCGCCGGTGCTGGTAAACCAGATTTTTAAAACCATCCGCCAGATCAACAAAAGCGGGGTCACCATTATTCTGGTGGAACAAAACGCGCGCATAGCGCTTAAAATCGCCCATCGCGGCTATGTGATGGAAGTGGGCAATATGGTTATGAACGGCACGTCCGCGTCCCTGCTGGAAGACCCGGCCGTGGTACAGGCCTATCTGGGCGGAAACGCGTAGGCCGCGCGACCCGCCTTTTGAGTCCCTGTTTTATCTTCCACTTCATTTCCCGCGATGCAGACCGTAACGGCTGAAAACATTCAGGGAGGCATCATGAAAACCCCGAACCTTGACCGGATTGAAAAAGATGCGGTGGCACTGGCGGCCAGGTGGCAGAACCGGGCCAACATCCTTTTGACAGCCGAAGAGAAAACCATCCAGGAACAGATGAAACGGCTGCTGACCCATCCCATGGACAAGGTGGTACTGACCCGCATGATTGACCAGTGCTTCCGGTCCCATGACAATGAACGGGTGGCGGACCAGGTGAACCACCTGCTCACGGAATACGGCGTGCCGGATTTTTTTTCCCGGGTGGAGCGGCTTCTGATTCAGATGTTTCTCGGCATGGGCCGGCATTTTCCCCAGCTTTCAGTGCCCCGGATGGTGGAACAGATGCGGCATTCCTCTTCCCGGGCCATTATCCCGGGAGAGGCCAAAGCCCTGCACAAACACCTTGAAAAACGCAGAACCCAGGGCGTGCGGATGAATATCAATCATCTGGGGGAAGCCGTGCTGGGGGAAAAAGAAGCCCGCCACCGCCTTCTAACCTACATCGCGGACATGGAAAATCCGGATGTGGAATATATTTCCGTTAAAATTTCCACCCTTTATTCCCAGATTTCCTCCCTTGCCTTTGTGCACACCGTGGAGGTCATGAAAGACCGCCTTTCCCGGATCTATGGCGTGGCCATGAAAAATTTTTTCACCCGCAAAAACGGCGAAAAAGTTCCCAAAATCGTCAACCTGGACATGGAAGAATACCGGGATCTCGACATTACATTTGAAGCCTTTGTCCAAACCCTTGACCAGCCGGAATTTAAAGACTATTCCGCCGGCATTGTGCTCCAGGCCTACCTGCCGGACGCCTACCAGATGCAGCAGCGGCTCACCGAATGGGCCATGAAGCGGGTGGCAGCCGGGGGCGCGCCGGTGCTGCTGCGCATTGTCAAGGGCGCCAACCTGGAAATGGAACTTCTGGAGGCCTGTCATTTCAACTGGCCCCTGGCCCCCTATGACAACAAGCTGGATGTGGACGCCAATTACAAACGCATGCTGATTTACGCCATGATTCCGGAGCATATCCGGGCCGTAAATCTGGGGGTGGCATCCCACAACCTGTTTGAGCTGGCCTATGCCCACGAACTGGGGCATGCCATGGGGGTAACGGAATGGTTCTGGTTTGAAATGCTGGAAGGCATGGCGGATCATGTCCGCCGTGCCCTGCAGGAAAGCGTCAAAGACATTCTCCTCTATGCGCCGGTGGCTGCCAAAGACCAGTTTATCAACGCCATTGCCTATCTCATCCGGCGGCTGGATGAAAACACGTCGCCTGAAAATTTCCTGCGCTACGCGCCCCATCTCACAACAGACACCCCGGCCTGGGCATTTTTAAAAGACCAATTTCTTGCCTCCTGCCGGCAAACGGACAAGGCTCCGGAACTGCCCAACCGGACCCAGAACCGGAACCTGGAGACATTTTCAAAAAAAATCGGCACCTGCCGGACCGGACATTTTACCAATGAGCCGGACACGGACTGGTCCCTTAAAACCAGCCGGACATGGGCCCAGGCCATCCGGAAAAAATGGATGAAATCTGCGGACGACGCCCCGATCCGGATTCCGGTGGTGGTGGGTGGAGAGGAGATCTTCACAGGTGCCGGCACCCGGGAATTCATGGACGTTCCCCGCTATGACACGACTTCGGACCATAAAATCATCACCGCTGTCTGTACCCTGGCAGACCGGCAGACCCTTGAAACAGCCATTGACGTGGCAAAAAATGATCCGGACGGGTGGCGCAAAAAATCCCTGAGAGAACGGCACGAAATTCTCGACCGGGCCTGCCATGAATTAAGAGCGGCCCGGGGGGATCTCATTGGCGCGGCCGCCGCCAACTGGGGCAAAATGTTTACGGAAAGCGATCCCGAAGTTTCCGAGGCAATTGATTTTACGGAATTTTATCCCTACTCAGCCGGAATCTATGAAAAATTGCCCAATGTGTCCTGCTCACCCAAAGGCGTGGGCCTGGTGATCACGCCCTGGAATTTCCCCATTGCCATTCCCTGCGGCGGTATTGCCGCGTCGCTTGCCGCCGGAAACACCGTACTGTTTAAACCCGCCTCAGCAGCCGCGCTCACGGCCTGGGAACTGGTGCAGTGCTTCTACCGGGCAGGCGTTTCCCGAAAAACCCTCCAGTTCATTCCCTGCGCCGGCAGCACAGCCGGGGACACCCTCACCGGGCATCCGGATGTGGATTACATTATTCTGACCGGCGGCACGGACACGGGCATGCGCATCCTGAAAAACCGGCCAAATGTGCAACTGGCCGCGGAAACCGGCGGCAAAAACGCCACCATTGTGACCGCCATGTCGGATCGGGATCAGGCCATTAAAAATATTGTCCACAGCGCGTTTTCCAACTCCGGCCAGAAATGCAGCGCCACCTCCCTGGTGATTCTGGAGAAAGAAGTCTATAACGACGACGTGTTCAAACGCCAGCTGGTGGATGCGGTCCAGAGCTGCGGCACCGGCTCCTGCTGGGAGTTTCACAATAAAATCGGCCCGGTGATCGCACCGCCGGCAGGCGACCTGCTCCGGGCGCTCACTGAACTGGAACCCGGGGAATCCTGGGCCCTTAAGCCGGAACCCGACAAAACCAATCCCTACATCTGGACCCCGGGCATCAAATGGGGGGTCCGGCCGGGAAGCTACACCCACATGACGGAATTTTTCGGCCCGGTGATCGGTGTCATGACCGCGGACAACCTGGACCATGCCATTGAACTGGTGAACATGACCGGGTACGGCCTCACCTCCGGCCTGGAAAGCCTGGACCGCCGGGAGCAGGAGCGCTGGAAAGCCGGCATCAAAGCCGGGAACCTGTATATCAACAAAGGCACCACCGGCGCCATTGTGCTGCGCCAGCCCTTTGGCGGCATGGGCAAATCCGCCCTGGGCGCTGGCATCAAAGCCGGAAGCCCCAATTATGTATACCAGTTCATGAATTTTACGGAAACCGGATATCCGGAAACCGGGAGTATCCAGTCCAATTCCCACCTGCTGATGACGGTGAATGAATGGGATCTTGATCTGCGCTGGAACCGGATCAGCCGGCAAATTGCTGAAGACATCCGCAAAACCGTTTATGCGGTGAAAAGCTATCTCTATCACTGGGAAAAGGAATTTTCCAGGGCCCATGACTATTTTCACCTGCGGGGCCAGGACAACCACCTGCGCTATCTTCCCAAAGGCCGGGTAGCGGTGCGGGTCCATGCGGACGATAGCCTTTTTGAGGTGCTGGCCCGGATCGCGGCCTGCCGGATTACCGGGTGCCTGCCGGTGGTGAGCCTGCCGCCGGGCTTTTCCGGCCCCATTCCGGAATTTTTAAACACCCACCGGGGAAAAACCTTTTTCCGGGACGGATTGACGGTTGAGCAGACAGATGACGACCTCTGCGACATGATCCCGAAAATCGCCCGTATCCGGTATGCGCATCCGGACCGGGTGCCGGCCATTGTGTTTCAGAAAGCCGCGGAAACCGGGTTTTATATTTCACGGGTGCCGGTATTCATGGAAGGCCGGATCGAGCTGCTTCAGTATCTCCAGGAACAGGCGGTGTGCAACAATTATCACCGGTACGGCAACCTGGGAGAACGGGGGATTCTTTAGCCTTTGCTCCTGTGAATCCGCAATAACGGTGTCACAGGTTGCAGGTTGCAGGTCAATGTCATTAACTTAGGCCATATGCGTAGGGGAGGGGTTTATCCCCTCCCGGCATGGGTCGCCTTTTTCGCGGGAGGGGGTAAACCCCTCCCCTACATTGAAACCGCTTAAGTTAACGACATTGGGTTGCAGGTTTAATGCTCACAATTTTTTTATTGTGCTGGTCTCTCTTTCCTTATTATAATTTTTATTTGTTCGGAAAAGGATAAAAAACATATCGTGAGCGGCACGAAATTCATTGATCTGTTGGATGCGCGCGTCCCGGGACTTTTTTTTATTATTTTCATGTTTGTGGTGCTGGAAATCGGCATCCTCATGGTGTGCGCGGGATTTTCCGGCAACCGGCATATTCTTAAGATTCACGACGCAAAAGGCATCCTTGTCTATGAAGATGTGTATGATGAAAACCATATCAATGAATTCAAAAACCTCTCCGGCATTGAGGACTTTCAGGAACAAGGCTATGTGCTGACCCGGGCGGTGATAGAAAATGATTTCCCTACCCGGACGTGGATCGCCCTTTCCATCGGCATCCCCCTGGTGCTGATCTTGTTTGTGGCCTTCATTGTCCGGATATTTTCTGATATTTTTCTGGCCAAACCCGATCCCCCCGCAAAAAGCCGGAACCCGGACCGAACAGGGATAAATTTTGGCGAAAACCGGTTTGAAAAGTTTTTTTCCACTCTGGGCCGGCTGAATATTTACGCGCTGGGCGCGGTGATCCTGGTCATGGTCTTTTTGTTGTGGATGATTCCGGATCTTCTGTCTTACGCGGGGAAAATCGGATACCAGACCGTTGTGGAATTCAAATGGGTATTTCTGGGCATCCTGGTATTTGCGGGGGGCTATTTGATGATGAGAACCTGGCTGGCGTATAAAACCCGTCTGGAAATCATCCGCCGTCAGGCAGACATCCAGAAAAACCGGGACCGCCTGGTAATTGAAGCCAAAATGGAGGAGCGAAAACTTTTGGCGGATAATTCCTGCCGGGATTCCGCGGTTTCCGGGGATTTGGAGGATTCGGCTGCGCCGGCAGAAGAGATATAATTTTCAAAGGCTGTTTTCTCCCGCAGCGTATAGAGGATCGCAAAAAAACAATTTGTTGCAACATCACTGCAAGCCAGAGTATCCCGGCTTCAGTCAAGTGAAGTAACCAGACTTATCTTGCCCATCAACCGGCTCTATGTGAACACAGGGGCCGAGGAATTTTTGAAAAATTTTGTTTAAACAAAGGCTTTGGCATTTGGGTAGTTTCTGCAAGCCCCTTCGTCAAGTGAGCCGGAACGTCAGCTGTCTAACGATTTTATCATTGACGTCCAAACGTCATGACGTTATAGTGCCATGTATATTGGAGGTGACATATGGCAACACCAGCAAAACGGGCGACCGTTTATTTCGACCCCGTTATCCACAAAGCCCTGAAATTAAAATCAATAGAAACATCTAAATCAATTTCCACTCTTGTCAATGAAGCTGTCAAGGCAGCACTTTCAGAAGACGCAGAGGATATAGCCGCTTTCGAGGAAAGGGCGAAAGAGCCGCTGATCAGCTTTTCTGAAATGCTGAAAAGGCTGAAAAAAAATGGTCGGATATGAGATATTTTTCAGGGAATCGGTTTGGAAAGATCTCAGAAAGGTTCCCAAAACCGACCTGAAAAAAATCCTTTCCCGAATAGAGCAGCTAGGCAAGGGCCCCCGTCCTATGGGCTGCGAAAAACTCACAGGCCATGAATTATACCGTGTTCGGCAAGGAAATTATCGGATCGTATATTCAATCCGGGATAACGCGCTTACGGTATGGGTGATTAAAGTCGGCCACCGGAAAGATGTATATCGCTGAGGCGGCAACAAGCGATTTAACAGTTTGCGATAAATCGCCACGGCTGCCACGCCGAGACGTTAAAGAATCCAAAACGGCCACGATCGCCGCCAACCGAATTTTCCGGCTTGTGTCCACTTCAAGAATCTTTTGAACTCTTTTTTGACGGTATTTCACAGCGCCCGGCCGCGTCTTTTGAAGCGCCGGCTCAAGATCCACCCGGGGCCGGCTTTATCAGTCGCAGCAACCCGGCAAAAAACAATCTGGTTATTGGTGAAAAAATAGACATGAGAAGCCCTTTTAATAAAGATTGTAATGTCCTGACTCAGATAAACTTATTGTTATTTTGGATTATTTTTCCCCAAATACCCGCTTCAGCAATTCCGTGGTCTGTTTAGCAGGATTTTCCCGAATCGCGGCTTCTTCTTTGGCCATATAATGAAAAATGCCATCCATGCCTTTCTGTGTCACATAATTGGTCAGATTCGCCTTGATATCAGGAACAAACGGTATGGATTTATAGTTAGAGATCACATCATCATAGGTTTTTACCGCACCTACCTGTGATAAACTGTTATCAATAATCGGCTTCATTTCCGTGGCCAGGGATTGTGACATTTTTCCCTGAAAATACTGCGTTGCTGAATCCTCGGGGCCGTTATAGATATTCATAATATCGTCAAATGTCATTTCTTTAATTGACTGGAGAAAAAGTTCCTTGGCCTTTGGAGTTGCCTGTTCTGCGGCCCGGTTGAGCTTTAATTCCAGTTCTTCCACCAGAAACGCCATACCGATTTTATCCAGTGAGGTTTTAACGATTTTAAATTGTTCCGGTAATGGAATATGGATAGCTGGATCAGTATTAAATCCGTCTTCTTGACCTAATTGGCTGACCACATTGTTTGATCCGATACGGAGGGCTTCTTTAAAAGCATCGCCTATTTCACCAGCAGTGAGGTCCCCGGAACCTTTGTTTTCTCCAGAACCGCTAAAAACTTGTAATGCTTCCTCAAAAAAATTTCCCGCGTAAACGGTATTTGAAACAACCAGAAAAAAAATGGCAAGACATATGGCTGATAAACATGATTTGATTTTGATCTGGTAAGCAGTGCGCTTCATCGATGGGCTCCTATTAAAAATTGATTTACACCTAAATTGAGCGATTGTCGCGGTTGCCGCATATACAAGGAAAATGCGTTTCCGCCATAATTGCTTATGCGGGAGTGCATTTTCAGCTTGTCAGGGATGAATAAATCTTCTCCGGATTTTTCCCTTTGTATTTTTTTAACTTATTTTTATAAAAATCATTAGCAATCGGCTAAACCTGGCCGCTGCAAATTTTCGCTGGAACTCAAACAAAGTCGTTTATGAAAAAAAATATCTCCAGATACGCATCATAATTTTATAAGGCATCTCAAATATAATTGTTAAGATTCCCCTATGCAAATTTCTTTTGACATCACCCATTTTAAAATCTGAGTAAAACTTTTTCCCACATGAAGGGCAGGCCATAAGCATTCCCCCGATGTTCTTAGGAATTCGTATTCGCTGACCGCATTTTGGGCATTGCTTTTCAAAGAATAAATCATTTTTTTGCTTTGTTGTCACACGTATTCCTTACTTAAAACCGAATTGATATTTTCTTTCCATTGACATTATCACCATCCTAAATTATCTGATCACGTTTACCACTTGCGTCGCCATTTATCACGGTAACTTGGTGGTTCTGGTATAGACGCTTCCGGTTCCTCAGATTTTTCTGCAATAAAAGAACTTTGATCTCCGCCTTTTATCCTGATTTTGCCTGAAAGACGCCCATCCTTGCGGAGTTTCACATTTCCTGTTCCATTGACAGGGTCATACTCCCAAGCCCCTTCCCATGTAAATGATACGCCTGTTTTTGTGGGATAGCAGTTCACATGCGCAAGAAGCGCAAAAAGGCGCAGTTTATCACCATAACCCGTAAGCGAAATAAGCGCTGTACCAAGGATGTCGATATATTCGTTCGCCCACCGGGATGTCTCGATAATGCGCCACCAGCCGTAATAATCGAAAGGAATATCTTTGTTCGTCATTTTTTTTACCCTTTTAATGGTATCATTCATATTAAGAGTTCAGAAAATGGCTTGTATTTTGGTGGACGGACCAGCGGATTTGTTTGGAGCAAAACCTTCCAAAACCCATAAAACACGAATGCTTCTTCCCATTCATCTGATCCCTTAACTTCCCTGAACACTTAAACGTCACCACCTTTTTTGCCGGCAACATCATATCATCAATGGTGGCAGGATCTCTGCCTTTTCGGGTATCTTTTTCTTTTTTTCTTTTACACAGATTTTTCTAAATCCACTGATAAAAACATCATCCCCGGATTCCATGGCAGATTTCATAATTTCAATGATGGCTTCAACAGAATCAGTGAATTTTTCCTTGCTCAGTTTTGTTTCTTCAATGATTTTTTCTATTATGGTTTTTTTGGTCAGGGCCATGGGGCCGGCACTCCTTTATTGACGGTATTCACTTCAAATCAATATCTTCAGCAATTTCCTGCATTCCGGCAATCACATCCACAATCAGATCATTTAATTCCAAATCCAGCATCTGAGCGCCTTTTTCAATGATAGAACGGTCAACGCCGGCGGCAAAGTGCTTTTGTTTCCATTTTTTACGGAAGGAACAGCATTGGCCTTATAACTCACGCCCCCTCCCCATCATTCCTCAAAAAAGTCACTTCAAAGGCTTTGCAGGATCTGAATTTCTGGAGGCGGTTTGCAAAGGTGAACTGGTCGTTCATTTCATAATGCTGGAAAATATCAAGTCCGCGGTCCAGCAGGATTTTCCAGCCGTGATCAGTGACAATGTGGCGGGCATGAATTTTGCCGAATTCTGCAAATTCATAGGTAAAGTCGATACCGACGGTTGCGCTGGATTCCTTGATTTTTTCAAAGAATTCCTGCTGCTGGATATTTTTAAAATCATCTTCTGTGGTAATCAGGTGGACGGCGATCTCATCTTCGTCCTGCTTAATTTTGACCAGGGTTTCCATAAATTCCATCAGGTTTCTGATCTGAAAAAATATCCGGATGTAGGGATCTGTTAACGTAATCTTTTTAGCCCCTTTGAGATACGGCCCAAGAATCTTGTCAAATGAAACATTGCGCTGATTCTCCTGAAACGTCAGGTGCTGTTCTTTTAATTCTGCTTCTTCTTGTGAGGCATCAGCTTCTGTTGCTTTTGGGGCTTCATCCTGTGCTTCAGCATCTGTTTCCGCTTCCTTACCATCACTTGATTTAAAATACTGAGGGTATTGCAGTTCTTCCAGCGCTTTTACCGTATATGATTTCCCGGCCTGGTCCTTGTATGCGAAATGAACATCCGCATATGTGGTGTCGATACGCATCAACTGATCTTTTACTCGCTTCCGGCCTTCGATGGAAAATTGCAGGATTTCCTCGATCTCTTTTTGTACGGCGCAGCCTTGGGGAAACAATATTTTCATAAAACCGGAAAAAGTTTTGTTCCGGCAATTCATCAAACAGGTCGCGGTGCTTGAGCATATATGGCAGGGTGTGCCTGGTGTTTCCCACAAAAACCATGGATGCCTCAGCCCCAAGGGTTTCAATACCTCGGGAAAAGGACTTATTGGCCATGTAATTTTTCAGGATATCAACCAGCGCTTTGTTTGCTTTCTTTTTCTTTCCGGCAAATTCATCAAAAGCCACCACATCCCAGTAACCAACAAGGCCTATTCTGTATGGGGGGCTATTTGAAACAAATAGTTTGGGAGCTGTGACCTCTCCGCCTGAAATCAGCATCCCATGGGGAGAAAATTCGGAATAGATGTGGGATTTCCCGGTCCCTTTGGGGCCAAGTTCAATCAGGTTGTAATTGCGCTCACAAAAAGGGATCAGCCTTGCCAACTGAGTCAGTTTGCTTCTTTTACCAAACATCTCGGGATTAAATCCAATACTTTGCAGCAGCAGATCAATCCATTCCTCAGTAGTGAATTTCTTTCGGGCCTCAGCATATCTTTCATAATCAAAATGCGATATCTGGATCGGCTTGAGCGAAGTGAGAATCCACGGGCTGCTGTTTTTGTCGTCGGTATGATAATATTCCAGGTCCGCAATGCACCAGACACCACTGACAAGCAGTTTGGGATGGGCCTTTATGGTTGCGGAATCAACCAGCACTTTTTTTATGCCGAGATTCGAGAATGTCGCCTCGTAAGCATCTGTCTTGTCATTTAAGGCCACGCTGATTCTATCAATCACCTTATGACGACCTTTTTCCTTAATGGTGGAGCGGACCAGCCCAGCCTCGTTTCTATGAACATAATGCTTGCTCAAAATCTCCTTAACGGTTTCAATTCCGGATTGAATGGTGGCTTCATCATTGGTTGCGCAGTATTGACCCAGCAGATATTCCAGAACATATGACGGCACAATGGCATTTCCTTTCACCGTCTTTACAAGATCCTTCCGAACCACCAGCCCGGAAAAATGGTCATTAATTTTCTGGTCAAGATTTTTCAAGTTGTCAGCTTTCAGTTATCAGCGATCAGCGATCAGCTTTCAGTTATCAGTTATCAGTTATCAGTTATCAGCTATCAGTTAGCTTTTTTGGCTGACAGCTGAAGACTGATAGCTGATCGCTTATTTGTTTTAAACTTTCCAATATCCGGTTTTTTTAGATCCGATACGAGAAACAAGCCCCGCGTCTTTTAATTTTTGAATATTTCGCATGATGGTAGAACGCCCTTTACTCAGTGCCGCCATTAAATCTTCATATGAAGCCTTAGGATTTGATCGGATAAAATTTATAATCTGAACCTGTAACTCCGATAAAGGTTCATTTAAAGGTTCAATTTTATCTTTCAAATGAACCTTTAAATCCTGTTCTGTTGTTTTTTCGGGTTTTTTTAAAGGTTCATCCTGCTGCCGGACTCTGCGAACAATCACTTTAAAGGTGCATCCATCCCGGTCATCAATAAATTTAATATCAGGCCATTCTTCCAGCGCTCTGCGAATGCCGGAACCAAGGCCCCGGTAGGGAAGCAGCTTTTTAGCCACGAATGATGCCAGAATCGGATTTCTGATATTGGAATTACCGGTTCTTATTTTTTCGATGGTCAAATTATTGGGCAGATGTCCCGGGCTGATAATTTCGATTCTGTTTTCAAAAATGAATATCCGGATCACCGCACTGATAAAATAGTCTCTGTGAATCAAAGCATTTACCAGCAGTTCTTCAAAAACAATCTCTGGAATTTCAGGCACACCGGGTGCATTCACATTTTGATCGCCTTGAATTTTTTTCAGGTTTCGCATGATAAATGCCAGAGAACCTTCAAAAATCTTTTTCATGGGTCCGCAGAAATCTTCACTGTCCAGATATTTTGAAACCGCAATGTCACGGCCCGGATAAGAAACCGCCTTAACCATAAATTCAGGCTTGATCCATTCCGGTTTTTCAGCAAAAAGAAGTGCCCCGGCAAGATTCAATGTCCCGCCATCACATGCCAGATTCATATTTTGAAGCAGTGTTAAAAGTTCTTCCGGGCGATCCGGCAAATCAATTTTGTAGATATCTTTTAGAAAATCTCTAAACCGCAATCGATCAAGCTTATCAATGCCGGCCTTTGTCGGGGTCTCATCCGCATGAAGCAGATCCACGCTTTGAAACAGTCGTCTGAGTTCTTCTTTGGAGTTCACCCGGCGCTTGTCGGAACCTGTTTTCATCCAGATGACGCCGTTTTTATCAAAATACGGCTTATCAAGTCCCTTGGGAACCGTCAGAACAATAATCACCCGTTCTTTGTCCACCGTCACATTTGCTGTCCTCACCGTCACCGGGCTTCTCACATGCTGAC
>JAABSH010000029.1 GCA_011390465.1 Desulfobacteraceae bacterium | reverse complement strand
GAGGCGCGCAAATCCCGAGCAATGATGCGTACTTGGCGTACGCTGAAGCAGCGAGGGATGCAGCGCAACAAAGAATTTGGACTTTTTACGAAGCCGTCAATTTTCAATTGCGTTTTTATTACATGATTCACACAGATTAAATTCAACTTTTATAACATATATAACATATCACAGGTGATCATGCATGGCTGAAACAGACAAAGACGATCTTGTTAGCCTTCTTGAAGACGATGACGGCAATATTGAAATTCCGGAAACCATGCCCCTGCTGCCGGTCCGGGATGTGGTGGTATTTATTGACATGGTGCTGCCCCTGTTCATCGGCCGGGAGCGCTCTGTCAGGGCCGTGGACCGGTCAATGGGGGAAAACCGGCTGCTGCTGCTTTCCACTCAGAAAGATCCGTCCGTTGAGGATCCCAAGCCAGACGATATTTATCGGGTGGGCACGATCTGCCGTATCCTGAGAATTCTGAAACTGCCGGACGGCCATTTCAAAGTGCTGGTGCAGGGGCTGGAAAAAGGCCGCATCAAACGGTTTTTGAAGAAAAAAGAATTTTACAATGTCAAAGTGGAAGTCATCACGGATTCCCCGGTGCCGGAACTGCAGCTGGAGCATCAGGCCCTGATGCGCAACATCCGGGAAAATTGTGAAAAAATTCTCACCATCCGGGGCGAATATTCCACTGAAATCGGTATTCTGCTGGATGATATCGAAGATCCGGGCAAACTGGCGGATCTGGTGTCGTCCAATTTAAAATTGAAAATCGACGAAGCCCAGGGCCTGCTGGAAATTTCCGATCCCATTGAACGGCTGCAGAAGGTCAATGATTATCTTTCCCGGGAAGTGGATTTGTCCATGATGCAGGCCAAAATCCAGTCCGAAGTCAGAGATGAAATTTCCAAAAACCAGCGGGATTATTTTCTGCGGGAACAGGTGCGGGCCATCAATAAAGAGCTGGGGGAATTTGATGACCGGGGCGAGGAAATAACCGAATACCAGAAGCAGATTAAAAAGGCCAAGCTTCCGAACGAAGCGGCCCGGGAAGCGGACAAGCAGCTGCGCCGGCTGGAGATGATGCATCCGGATTCTTCGGAAGCCTCCGTGATCCGGACCTATCTGGACTGGATTCTGGATTTGCCCTGGGGCAAAATGACCCGGGATAAAATTGATATTCCGGCAGCCAAAAAAGCCCTGGACAAGCACCATTACGGTCTTGAAAAAATTAAGGACCGGATTTTGGAATATTTGAGCGTGCGCAAACTCAATCCCCAGAAAAAAGGCCAGATCCTCTGTTTTGCCGGTCCTCCCGGGGTGGGGAAAACCTCCCTTGGCCAGGCCATTGCCAAAGCCATGAACCGGAAATTCTTCCGGGTGTCCCTGGGCGGTATCCGGGATGAAGCCGAAATCCGGGGGCATCGCCGGACTTATATCGGGGCCATGCCCGGCCGGATTCTCCAGGGGCTCAAACAGTGCGGTTCCAGTAATCCCGTCTTCATGATGGATGAAATTGACAAAATCGGATCTGATTTCCGCGGGGACCCGTCGTCCGCCCTGCTGGAGGCATTGGATCCGGAACAGAACGACAGCTTCAGCGATCATTACCTGAATCTTTCCTATGATCTGTCCCATGTTCTGTTTATCCTTACCGCCAATGTCATTGACACCATCCCTTCGGCCCTTCTGGACCGGATGGAAGTGATCCATTTGTCCGGCTACACCCTGGAAGAAAAAATGGCCATTGCGGAATCTTTTCTGCTGCCCCGGCAAATCAGGGACAACGGGCTGAAAAAGAAAAATCTCGCCATCAGTGACGGCGCCATGCAGCAGATTATCGAGCAGTATACGTTTGAATCCGGCCTGCGGAACCTGGAACGGGAACTGGGGGCCATCTGCCGGAAAATCGCCCGGAAAATTGCTGAAAATGAAAAAGGGCCGTTCCGGATTACCCGTACCAATCTCCATTCCCTGCTGGGCCCCCCCAAATTCATTCCGGAAATGGATCAGGAAGAAAGCCAGGTGGGACTGGCCAGCGGACTGGCATGGACCTCCGTGGGAGGAGAGGTGCTGTATATTGAAGCCACCCTGCTCGAAGGAAAAGGGGACCTGATCATCACCGGCCAGATCGGGGATGTGATGCAGGAATCTGCCCGGGCCGTGGTGTCCTATGCCCGGGCCCATCGCGAAGAATTCGGCATTAAAAAGGATTTTTTTGAAAACCTGGATATTCATATCCATGTACCGGCCGGCGCCATTCCCAAAGACGGGCCGTCCGCGGGCATTGCCATGGCCACGGCCCTGATTTCCGCCATTACCCAGCGACCCGTGGACACGGAAGTGGCCATGACCGGTGAAATTACCCTGCGGGGCCGGGTGCTGCCCATTGGCGGACTGCGGGAAAAATCCCTGGGCGCGCTGCGCTCCGGCATTAAAAAAATTATCATTCCGGAAAAAAACCGCAGTGACTTGTCTGAAATTCCCAAAAATGTAAAGCGCAAGATTAAATTTTTCCCGGTATCCCATATCAATGAGGTGCTTGCCATTGCCATTGGTGAAAACCTGAAGGCTCCGGCTCCGTCCAAATCCAGAAAACGGAAATAATTTTCCCGCACCCAAAAAAGAAATGAAAATACTGGCAGTCGATACAGCTTCCAAAACTTGCAGCGTGGCGCTGATGGACGGGGACAATGTGATCTGCGAATATACGGTAAATCACAAAGATACCCATTCCCGGTTTGTCATGGACATGATTCACACGGCCCTGACGGTTTCCCGGCTCACCATCCCTGAGCTGGACGGATTTGCCGTGACCATCGGCCCGGGCAGCTTTACCGGGCTGCGCATCGGGCTGAGCACGGTCAAGGGCCTGGCCATGGCAGCGGATAAACCCGCTGTCGGCGTCAGCTCCCTGGAAGCCCTGGCCCGGGCGGTTTGGCCGGCAGACAGCCAAACCGGCTCGGCCGCGCTGATCTGTCCCATGATGGATGCCCGGCGCAGGGAAGTTTATGCCGCTCAATACCAGTGGTCGGAAAATGCCTTGATCTGTAAATCCCTGCCGGCCGCGCTGCCCCCTGCTGCCGCAGTGGAAGCAATCTCAGGGCCTTGTGTTTTTACCGGCGACGGGGCTGTCGCCTATCAGGAACGGATCAGGTCATTGCTTGGCAAACATGCGGTCTTTACGGACAGCACGTTTCAGTATATCCGGGCTGCAATTGTGGGCCGGATTGCGGTTTCCCGGTTTTCCAAAGGGGCCGCGGTGCCGGCGGATCAACTGCAGCCGCTGTATCTGCGAAAATCGGACGCGGAAAAAAATTTGACAGCTTCGTAGAAATGCCGGTTTAACTTAGCCCCTGAAATCGGTAGCGGAGTTAATTTGTCTTGTTGTGACAGCCTCATGCAGGAAGTTGAATGCAATACTGATTTCCCTTTTTTGGATTTGAACGTCGAACATCGAACATTGAACATCCAACGTCGAATGCGGAACGCCTGCGGCGATCATTTTTATGCTCAGATCTGCCGGCGCCTTACCATTGACTGTGACCCGAAATGGGTATTGTAAGCCTCCGGGACTATAAACTGTGGAGCGCCAGCGACATTCCTTATTCGACGTTCAATGTTGGACGTTGGATGTTCGACGTTCAAGGGTTTTTTTGCGTATATCCAAATGCGAGAACAATTTCACCCTGAAACAATGCGTTGTTTGATTGACAAAACGGATGTTTTTGTATATTCTATTTTGATTGTTTAATTTAAAGATAAATTAACCGGAGAAAGACATTGACAGAACCTTCTGAAAATCAATTTTTCAGGGCAGATGCCCAAAGCATGTCCGGATTTCCCGTGGCCCGGGCCGGGTGGCCGTTTATTGCGGCAGCCGCTTTTGTAACCCTTATTCTGGCCCTGGCGGAGCTCACCTTTGCGGCCCTTGCAGCCCTGGTGGCAACGCTTTTTATCTGTAATTTTTTCCGTGATCCGGATCGGGTGACACCGGCGGACGAAAATGCGGTAATCTCTCCGGCGGACGGCCGGGTGGTGTCTACCGGTGTGGTGGACAGCAATCCCTTTACCAGCGGGCCGGCGCTGAAAATCGGCATTTTTATGAATATTTTCAATGTCCATGTCAACCGGATACCGTTTTCCGGTACCATTAAAAAAATCGCCTATTATCCGGGCAAATTTTATTCCGCGGACAAGGAAAAAGCCTCCACGGACAATGAACACAACGCCCTGATCCTGGAGACGGAAGACGGCCGGGAAATCGGGTTTGTGCAGATTGCCGGCATGATTGCCCGCCGCATCATCTGTTATGTGCGGGAAAAAGACACGGTGATTCCGGGGCAGCGTTTCGGCATCATCTGTTTCGGCTCCCGGGTGGATGTGTATCTTCCGCCGGACAGCACCCTGACAACGGCAAAAGGAGACAAGGTCACGGCAGGAACGACCATTTTGGGATATTTGCGCTGACTTGGCGGCATGATGGGTTTCATGCGGCAAAATTTTTTTAAGGAGTTTGAAAAATGACGAAAAGGTATGACATTGCCGTCCTCCCCGGGGACGGAACCGGTCCGGAAGTTGTTGATGAAGGATTGAAAGTGCTTGAGGCAGCAGCGCAGAAATTTGATTTTCAGCTGGATTTTACCACTTTTAACATCGGCGGAGAACATTATCTTAAAACCGGTGAAGTGCTTCCGGAAACCATTGTGGCGGAGTTGTCCGCCAGAGACGCCATTTTTCTGGGGGCCATCGGGCATCCGGACGTAAAACCGGGGATTCTGGAAAAAGGAATTCTGCTGGCGCTCCGCTTTTCCCTGGATCAGTACATCAACCTGCGGCCGGTCAAGCTGTATGAAGGCGTATCCACGCCGCTGAAAGATAAAACCCCGGATGATATTGATTTTGTGGTGGTCCGGGAAAACAGTGAAGGCCTTTATGCCGGGGCGGGCGGCACCCTGAAAAAAGGAACCCCGGATGAAGTCGCCATTCAGGAATCCATCAACACCCGAAAAGGGGTGGAGCGGTGCATCCGTTATGCGTTTGAATACTGCAGAAAACGCAACAAAAGAAAAAAACTGACCCTGTGCGGAAAAACCAATGTGCTCACCTTTGCCTTTGATCTCTGGGAGCGCACGTTTAATGAAGTTGCCAAAGAGTATCCGGATATTGAAACGGATTACGCCCATGTGGATGCCATCTGCATGTGGATGGTTAAAAATCCGGAATGGTTTGACGTGATTGTAACCGACAATATGTTCGGGGACATTATTACCGATCTGGGGGCCATGATCCAGGGCGGCATGGGCATTGCCGCCGGCGGCAACATCAATCCGGAAGGGGTTTCCATGTTTGAGCCCATTGGCGGATCTGCGCCCAAATATACGGGAAAAGGGATCATCAACCCCCTTGCCGCCATTTCATCTGCCCAGCTGATGCTGGAGACCCTTGGCGAAGACAGCGCCGCCGCCGCCATAGAAGCTGCCGTCAAAAAGACCCTGCGGGATGATATAAAAGATGTGGGTGCAGGGAAAATGGGATTTTCCACCAGCGAAGTCGGTGATCTTGTGGCCGGTTACGTTAAAAACGGTACAGGAGCGTAGGCGTGAACCAGGTACCCATTACCCGACAAGGCTATGAACGCCTGAAAGCAGAACTGAAAAATCTTAAAACCGTTGAACGGCCTCAGAACATCCGGGCCATTGAGGAAGCCCGTGCCCACGGCGACCTGTCTGAAAACGCGGAATTTGATGCGGCCAAGGAACGGCAGGCATTTATCGAAGGCCGGATTCAGGATTTGGAATACAAGCTGGGCAACGCGGATGTGATTGACCCGGAAAAACTCAGCAAGGATAGCGCCCGTTTCGGTTGCATCGTGTTGCTGGAAAACATTGACACCGGTGATGAAGTGAAGTACCAGCTGGTGGGGCCGGACGAATCCGATATAAAACAGGGCCGCATTTCCGTGGCATCACCCCTGGGGCAGGCCATTATTGGAAAAGAAGTCGGAAGCGAGATTACCATTGTGGCCCCGGGCGGCAAACGCAATTATGAATTGATTGAAATAATTTAAAATGGAAATAGCCGCCGGCGCAGAGATGCTGCCGGCAGCAGGTTTCTTCTGGAGGAAAGTATGGCCAGAGTAACGGTGGAAGATTGTTTAAAGCGTATACCGACCCGGTTTATGCTGGTACATGTGACAACAAAACGGGTGCGCCAGCTGCTGGAGGGCAGTCCCCGGCTGGTGAAATCCAACAATGAAAATGTGGTGACCGCACTCCGGGAAATATCAGCAGGCAAGGTTTTTCTGAAAGAGGAGAAAGAAAACACGGAATAAATCATGTCCCGGTCCCTGAATCAGTCCGTGAATCGTGATCTGGGAAAAGCGCTTCATCATTATAAAATGATAGACCATGGTGACCGGATTCTGGTGGGGGTGTCCGGCGGCAAAGACAGCCTGGCGCTCTTGACGCTGCTCCAGGCCCGTCTGGCCCGGATTCCCATCACCTATGCGCTTGTGCCGGTCTATATTGATCCGGGATTTTCCGGCGGGTTTTCCCGTGCGTTGCAGCAATATCTTGATGGCATGGGATTTTCCCTCTGCATTGAAAAGACGGATTACGGCCTTGTGGCCCACAGTGACAAAAATCGGGAAAATCCCTGTTTTTTGTGCGCACGGCTGCGGCGGAAACGGCTTTTTGAAATTGCCGATGAGGCCGGGTGTAATAAAATCGCCTTTGGACATCATAAAGACGATATTATTGAAACCTTTTTTTTAAATCTTTTTTATTCCGGAAACATTTCCACCATGCGGCCGATTCAGTCCTTTTTCAACGGCAAAATCACGGTGATTCGTCCCCTGGCCTATGTGGACGAAGACCGGATCCGGCGGCTGGCGGCCGCCCAGGCATTTCCTGATTTTTGTAATCCCTGCCCCCGGGCAAAGATTTCCAAACGAAAAGAAATAAAAGACATGCTGGATCAGCTCTACCGGTCCAACAAAAAGGTAAAGGGGAACGTCTTCAGTGCCCTTAAAAACGTTAACCCCGATTATTTATTGTAATTTTAACCTGAATTACCTTAACCATAACCTTTAATGACTGGACGTATGAATTAAACAGCCTCTGCGCCCTAAAAGCAGGTGCAGGAAAAATACCATCATGAAAGATATCCAAAGCGAACCTGACTATCGAAACATTGCGATCAACAAAGTCGGTATCAAGGATTTACGATACCCCGTAACCGTGCTGGACCGGAACCGGGGCAAACAGCATACCGTCGCTTCCATTAACATGTATGTGGACCTTCCCCACGAATGCAAAGGCACCCATATGAGCCGTTTCGTGGAAATGCTGCATCTCTTCAGGCCCAACATCGCCCTTAAAACCTTTTCCGATATTCTGACCCAGATGAAAGAACATCTGAATGCGGAATCCGCGCATATCGAAGTTTCATTTCCGTATTTTATTGAAAAACAGGCCCCGGTGACCCATTGCCCGGGATTGATGGATTATACCTGCCGCCTGGTGGGTTCCATCAATTCTGTCAGCCGGGTGGATCTGATTTCCGAAGTGATTGTGCCCATAACGTCGGTGTGTCCGTGTTCCAAGGAAATCAGCCGGCACGGGGCCCACAATCAGCGGGGAATGGTACATTTACGGACCCGGTTTAAAAAATTTATCTGGATCGAGGATATGATTGAGCTGGTGGAACGGGCCGCGTCATGTGAAGTTTATTCCGTTTTAAAGCGTTCCGATGAGAAATTTATAACGGAAAAAGGCTATGAAAATCCGAAATTTGTGGAAGATATTGTGCGGGATATCGCGGTGGATCTGAATGCGGATAAAAATATTACCTGGTTTTCAGTGGCCGTGGAAAATTTTGAATCCATTCACAATCACAATGCGTATGCCTTTATCTCCAGCGGTGAACGTCCCCGATTGTAGGCGGAGTTTCATCGTTTACGGTTATCGCGCCTCTACCATTTGCTGAAACGCTGCTGCCACCGGATCAGCGGTTTTTCCCGGCGTATTGACCAATACCACAAAAGGATACAGGCCGCCTGACCCGTCTGCCACATATCCGGCCCGGGTGGAAATGCCGTTCAGGGTGCCGGTTTTATAGTACAGATGCGCCTTGTGGGTCATCAGCCGGTGCCAGGGCCGGAAGGCCATGAGAATGTCAATAAATACCGCTGGTGTTACCTGATTGTTCCGGGAAAGCCCGGAGCCTTCCACAATGGATATGGCTTTGCGGTCAAACCGGCCGCTGATATACTGGTTTGCCGCATCCACAGCTTTGTCCAGGGTCGCCGGCGGACCAAAAGCAGCAGCGCCGGCGGCCAGCAGCAGCTGGTTGGCCATAAAATTGTTGGAATATTTCAGCAGGCGACGGATCACTTCAGTAAGGGGATACGGGGATTCGTGCCGGTAGATGCGGTGAATGGACGGATTTTTTGTGTCAACGCCGCCGATCCGGATACGGCCGGTGATGGTGATGCCGCAGGCCTTTAAAAAATGCTGAAACAGCTGGCCCGCATAAAGGGTGATATCATTGCTGTCATGGGTGAGCAGGATACGGCCGGCATTTGTTTTGGCCGCCCTGATTTTTTCCCGGCCCAGGGGAACCAGGGGCGTCTGGGGTTCCGCGCTGATAATGGCAGTTCCTTTTGTTGTGAAATTAACCGTGTTGAAATTGGCGCACAGCGCCCCATTGGGGGCATCATAGGGCTGAAGAGAATGTTCCGCCGCGCCGGGCAGCACAATGGGTTTTTCAAAAAACGTATCATCCAGCACCAGATCTTTTATCTGTCCGGTTTTAAGGGAAACCGCCCGTGCCATGGCGGCTATCTCTTCGGAAATCAATAACGGATCGCCATAGCCTTTGATATAGAGCGTATTTTCTCCGTCCACAAAAAAATCTGTTTTAAAGCGGTAATCTTCTCCCAGATAATGGATGGCCACCAGGGATGTGAGAATTTTTAAGGTGGACGCGGGAATCTGTTTTTGCTGCCCGCGCCAGCGGAAAACCGGGTTCCCGTCCGGAGATGCCAGCATGGCCCCGTCCGCGGAAGAGAGCAGGGCGCAAACGCCTCCACCATCATCTGATGCCAGGGCAACAGGGACAAAAAACAACCAAAATCCCAAAACCACCATGGCTGCTGTTTCGGAAAATTGTTTTATTCGGGTATGGTTAACCAGACCGATCATCAGATGCCGGGGCTTTCCACAATCAGGGTGACCGGGCCGTTGTTGACCAGGGAAACATCCATCATGGCCTGAAACTGTCCGCCCTGCACTGAAATTTTTTTCTCCCGGATGCGCTCAATAAAGGCATTATAAAGGGCTTCGGCTTTTTCCGGCGGGGCCGCTTTTACAAAAGACGGCCGCCGGCCTTTGCGACAGTCCCCGTACAGGGTAAACTGGGATACGATCAGGATTTCGCCGCTGGTGTCCACAACAGAACGGTTCATTTTACCGTTGTCGTCTTCAAATATCCGGAGGTTGACAATTTTATCCGCCAGAAAATCCACATCTGACGGGCCGTCTGAAACCGATACCCCCAGAAAGACCAGAAGGCCTGCCCTGATGCGGCTGATTTCCGTTCCGTCCACCGATACCGAAGCGGACCCCACTCGTTGAATGACTGCTTTCATTCGACCTCTCAATTTACCGTGAATGCCCGGGTTATTTCCTTGACACATCAAGGTTTTGTGACTTAGTTTAAAAAATTTATACACGATCTTCAGATTCAGATAAATACATTATTTTTTACCCAAATGAAACCCAAAGATACCGCCGTCCCGGAGGAACTGATCAATGGCCACGCTTCAGGAAAATAAAAAAGATTATAAAAAGACCCTTAACCTGCCGTCAACCCAATTTCCCATGAAGGCCAACCTGGCCAATCGTGAACCGGAACAATTGAAAAAATGGGAAGAAGCAGGGCTTTACGACAAAGTACGATCCGCGTCCGCCGGCCGGAAACGTTTTGTGCTGCACGACGGCCCCCCTTATGCCAACGGCAACATCCATATCGGCACGGCCTTAAACAAGATCCTCAAGGACATTATTATCCGATCCCGCCAGATGAGCGGTTTTGACGCGGACTATATTCCGGGCTGGGACTGCCACGGTCTTCCCATAGAGCATAATGTGGATAAACAGCTTGGCCCGAAAAAAAAAGACATGACCACCAATGAAATCCGCCAGAAATGCCGGACCTACGCGGAAAAATTCGTGGATATCCAGCGGGAGGAATTCAAACGCCTCGGCGGCATGGGAAAATGGGATGATCCGTATCTGACCATGGCGTATCAATATGAAGCCATCACGGCCCGGAAATGCCTGGATTTTGCCCTGGACGGCAGTCTGATTCACAGCAAAAAGCCTATTTACTGGTGCTGCAGCTGCAAAACCGCCCTGGCCGAAGCGGAAATTGAATACGGAGACGAAGCCTCGCCCTCGATTTTTGTTAAATTTCTTCTGGAAGACGATATTTCGGACAGGGTTCCGGCGCTTGCCGCGAAAAAAGTGTTTCTGGTGATCTGGACCACCACCCCCTGGACCCTGCCGGCCAACCTGGCCGTGGCCCTGCATCCGGAATTCCGCTACGACGCGGTTCAGGTGCATACCGAAGATGCCCACAATAATGATGTCTATATTCTGGCCGCTGATCTGGTGGAAACCTGCATGAAACAGTTCGGCATTGCGGATTATACGATTCTGGCAAGTGTTGATCCCGGGGATTTGGAGAAAAAAAATTGCCGGCACCCGTTTATTGACCGCCAGAGCCTGATTGTGCTGGGGGATCATGTGACCCTGGAGGCGGGCACCGGCTGTGTGCACACTGCGCCGGGCCATGGCCGGGAGGACTTTGAAGTGGGCAACCGGTATGGTCTGGATGCCTATTCGCCGGTCAATGATAACGGCTGCTTCACTCCGGAAGTGGAGGGGGTTGCCGGTGAATTTGTGTTCAAGGCGGATGCGCAAATCATTGAAAAACTGAAAGCAAAAAATGCCCTGCTGGCGGCTGCTACCCTGACCCATTCCTATCCCCATTGCTGGCGGTGCAAAAAACCCGTGATTTTCCGGGCAACCCCCCAGTGGTTTATTGCCATGGATGGCAAAACCGGGATCCGCAAAAAAGCCCTGGAAGCCATTGATACGGTGTCCTGGATTCCGTCCTGGGGCCGGGACCGGATTTATTCCATGATTGAAAACCGGCCGGACTGGTGCGTTTCCCGGCAGCGGTCCTGGGGGGTTCCCATTACCGTGTTTTATTGCAAACACTGCAATGAACTCATGATTACCCGGGACATGGCGGACCGGATTTTTGACGCCTTCCGTGAACACGGGGCCGATATCTGGTTTGAAAAAGAAGCATCGTATTTTATGCCGGACGGCACGGTCTGCAAATCCTGCGGCAGCAGTGAATTTGTAAAGGAAACCGATATTCTGGATGTGTGGTTTGATTCCGGGGTGTCCCACGCGGCAGTGCTTGAAAAACGGCCCACCCTGGGATGGCCCGCGGATCTGTATCTTGAAGGCAGCGACCAGCACCGGGGCTGGTTTCACAGCTCCCTGCTCACGGCAGTGGCCACCCGCGGCAAAGCCCCTTATAAAAGTGTGCTCACCCACGGATTTGTGGTGGACGGCAACGGCAAAAAAATGTCCAAATCCATCGGCAATGTGATTGCGCCCAAAAAAGTGATTGACCGCTACGGCGCGGAAACCCTGCGGCTCTGGGTGGCGGCCTCGGATTACAAAGATGATATCCGCATATCGGAAAATATTCTCAAACAGCTGAGCGATGCCTACCGCCGCATCCGCAACACCTGCCGGTTTATGCTGGGCAATCTGTTTGATTTTGACCCGGACCAGCATTGTGTTGATTACGAAGAAATGACGGATCTGGACAAATTTGCCCTGCATGCGCTGCACGATATTATCGGCCGGTGCACCCGGGCCTATGAGCGTTTTGATTTTCATGTGATTTATCACACGTTGTACAATTATTGTACTGTGGGCCTGTCCGCGTTTTATCTGGATATTTTAAAAGACCGGCTGTATACCTCAAACCCGGAATCAACCGCCCGCAGAAGCGCCCAGACCGTCATGCACCGCATTGTGGACAGCCTTGCCCGGCTGATGGCGCCCATTCTGCCGTTTACCGCCGATGAAATCTGGCGGCACATGCCGGACGCATCCGGGCGCTCAGAAAGCATTCATCTGGAACCCTTTCCGGAACAAGCGGCATCTGTTCAGAATGCGGCCCTTGCCGCGCGATGGGAGCAAATCCTTGACATCCGGGGGGAAGTGACCAAAGTGCTGGAAAATGCCAGGGTCAATAAGGTGATCGGCCATTCCCTGGATGCGGCCGTCACCCTGCGGGCGACAGGTGCCCTGTATGCGCTTCTGGCCCCCTATGAAAAGGATCTTCGGGCGATTTTTATTGTATCGGCATTTACCCTGGAAAGGCTTACGCCGGAGGAAGCTGCCTCAGCGGAAGGACAGACAGCAGCATCTGAAAAGGAAGGCGTTGTTGCCTCGGATTTTATTGCCTCGGATTTTGTCGCAACGGACATGGAGGGCCTGTTTGTCCGGGTGACGGCGGCTGCCGGGCAGAAATGCCAGCGCTGCTGGGTGCATGATCCCAGTGTAGACGCCCATTCCGAACAGGCGGGCATCTGCACCCGGTGCCAGGCAGTGCTGGACACCCTGTAATGAGAGAATTTTTTGAAAAATACCGGATGCTGGCAGGTGTGGCCGCTCTGACCGTGGCCGCGGACCAGATCACCAAATGGCTGATCACGGTGAACCTGTCTGTTTATGAACAGGTGCCGGTGATTCCGAAATTTTTCAATCTTATTTACATTCATAATCCGGGCGGTGCGTTTGGCGTTTTCGCGGAAAACAACAGCGGGATCAGCACCTGGCTGTTTATTTTGATAGCGTTTGCGGCCATGGGACTGATTGTCTATCTTTACCGGCAGACGGCTCCGGAATATCCCGTGCTTTCCGCCGGTTTTGCCCTGATTTTCGGCGGCGCCGCGGGAAATCTCATTGACCGGCTGAGGCTCGGAGAGGTTATTGACTTTCTGGATTTCTACATCGGCCACTGGCACTGGCCCGCGTTTAATGTGGCGGACAGTGCCATTTCCATGGGCATGGTGATTTTTGGCTATTATATTCTGTTTCGAAAAGTTCCGATGTAACGGCTGTAACGGCAGTCACGGCAATTTTTCGATCCCGGGCAGTTAACATCATAATTTGACAACCTGCATTACCTGCGTCAGGCGACCCTATGCATCCTGTTTTGATTGATCTCGGTGTTTTTAAAATCCACACCTATGGTTTTTTTATTGCCATGGCCGTTCTGGCGGGCATGGTGGTGTCCCGGTTTGAGGCCCGGCGTCTGGACATTGACCCGGATAAAGTGGTGGATGTGTTTTTTTACGTGGTGGTGGCGGCCATTGTGGGCTCCCGCCTGTTTTATATCCTGACCAATCTTGATTTTTTCATGGCCGCGCCCCTGGAAATGGTAAAAATCTGGAACGGCGGACTGGTCTTTTACGGCGGATTTATCGGCGCAGCCCTGGTGGTGATGATTTACCTGCGCATCTACCGGCTCCCGCTGGGGAAAATGGCGGATATTGCCGGTCTGGCCCTGCCGCTGGGCCATGCCATCGGCCGGATCGGGTGTTTTTTTGCGGGATGCTGCTACGGCAAAACCTGCGGAGGCGACATCCCCTGGGGGGTGACCTTCCGGCATCCGGATTCCCTGGCACCGCTGTATGTGCAGATTCATCCCACCCAGCTTTATTCATCCCTGTCCAATTTTTTCATTTTTCTGGTCGTTTTTTCCCTGCGCCGCCACAAGCAGTTTCAGGGTCAGCTGTTCTGGATTTATGTTCTTATCTATGGCATCAACCGTTCCATTATTGAAATTTTCCGGGGAGATGATCGCGGCACCATGCTGTTTGACACCCTGTCCATTGCCCAGGTCATCGGCATCGGTTCCGCTGGTGCTGCACTGCTGATGCTCATTGTTCTGGGCCGGAAACACAGATTATCGGGTAACAATGCCGGAGATTAATTACCAGTCCGTCAAAAGCCATATCCAGGAACGCCGGGGCGGGTCATTTGACCCGGTGTATTTGATTTTCGGGGAACCCTATCTTTATGAACAGGTGACCCGGACCCTGGTCAATGCGGTGATTCCGGATGCTTCCAGACAAAAGCACGGCTGGGAAGTCATCAGCCAGCAGGAAGAGGGTTCCCTGTCTGACGTGATTGAGCGGATGAGCACCTATTCTTTTTTTTCCGGCAAAAAAATCATGGAGCTGCGGGATGCCACGGTGTTTGTGACTGCTCACAATCACGGCCAGTTAATGGCCAAAGTCCTTCAATTATATGAAAACAATGATTTTGAAAAAGCAGCCAAAAAATTTCTCCACCTTCTTTCCCGGCTCCAGGTGGATTTATCGGATTTGCCGGAGACCCTTTCCCCCTCTGAATTGGCCCGGAACCTGCAACTCACCGAAGCAGAAGGCGAAGACACTGCCGCGATAACAACCCTGAAAAAAATTATTGCCCATTGCCGTGACCGGCAGATGACCGTGCCGGCGGCTGCAGATGACGCGGATTTATTAAAAAACGCCATTGAAAAGGGGTTTCCCAAAAATAATATCCTGGTTATCACCACGGACACGGCGGATAAACGAAAAGCCCTTTACAAAACCATTAAAAAACACGGCACTGTTATTGACTGTGCCATTCCCAGAGGCACCCGGAAAGCAGATGTGGATGCCCAGCGGGCGTTTCTGCAGCAGCTTCTGCAACGGCTGCTGCATCCCCATGGCAAGCAGATGGATATGGCTGCCTTTGACCGGGTGTTTCAGCTCACCGGGTTTGATGTGCGCGCGTTTTGCGCAAACATTGAAAAGCTGGTGGATTACGCCCGGGACCGGGACCGGATTTGCCTGGAAGATGTCCAGGCAGTGCTTGTAAAAACCCGGATTGATCCGATATATGAACTGACCGGGGCCCTGGCGGACCGAAATGCCGTAAAAACGCTGGAATACATGCGGTCCCTGCTGGACAATGGGTTTCATTATCTTCAGATTCTGACGGCCATGGTCAATCAGATCCGGAAACTGCTGCTGATCCGGGATTTCCAGCAAAGTCCTTCGGGCCTGGCCTGGAGCCCCGGACTTCCCTATGATCAGTTTCGCCAGACCCTTATTCCGCTGATTGTGGCCCATGATCAGGCCATCGGGGAATCCTTTCGCCGGCATGAAATGGCCCTGAAAGGACAAGGGGAAGGGGATGCATCGGGAAAAAAAGGGAAAAAACCAGCGGCCACGGATCTGGTCATTGCCAAAAACCCGAAAAATCCGTATCCGGTTTTTCTTCAATTCCGGCAGGCGGGAAAATTTTCCCGAAATGCGCTCATGGCCGCGGTTGAGCAGCTGGCGGCGGCAGATCTTCAGTTAAAACGATCCGGCCGGGACCCGGCAGGGGTGCTGGAAGCCGTCATTTTCGCCATTTGCCGGCCGCCGGCAGGAGTCAGAAGACAGAATATAGAAGTCAGGAGACAGAAGTCAGGAGTCAGAATACAGAAAATAGAAGGCAGGAGTCAGGAGTCAGAAGTCAGGATATCGAAATAACTTGATCCGCCAGTTGACTGTCTCCGCCTTCAGTCTTCAGCCTTCAGTCTATTAACAACCGGCGGTATTTTAATATTTTCCCGGTTTCTATACAACCCTCCGCTCAGGAGCAATTCCATGCCTGATCCTGCGGGCCGCGATTTTACAAGAAATATCAATGAATATATTCAAAGCCTTCTGGCATCGAAACAACTGGGTTCCCAGGTCGTTTTTCATCACCAGATGCCGCCCCGGCCCCCTGAGTTGCGCCCGGTAAGCGGGTTTGTTTCGTCTCCTGTTGAAAAAATGTTGGCAGATGCCGGCATTTCAAGTCTTTATTCCCACCAGCACAGCGCCATTCAGGCGGTCCGGGACGGGCGCCATGTGGTGACTGCCACCCCCACGGCCTCGGGTAAAACCCTGATCTACACCATTCCTTTTTTTGAACTGTTTCTGAAAAATCCCCAGGCCAGGGCCCTTTACCTGTTTCCCTTAAAAGCCCTGGCCCAGGATCAACTCCGGACATTTAAGGCCATGGCCGCGTCCCTGCCGCATCCGACGCCGAATGCGACCCTGGACGCCGCGGTTTATGACGGGGATACCACTGCCTGGTTTCGGAAAAAAATCCGGTGCCGGCCCCCGGCAGCCATCTTAACCAACCCGGAAATGCTGCATCTTTCGTTTTTGCCGTTTCATGGGTCATGGCGGCAGGTGTTTGAAAATCTTCAGCTGGTGGTGGTGGATGAAGTGCACACTTACCGGGGGGTTCTGGGATCGCACATGGCCCAGATTTTCCGGCGGTTTCAGCGGGTCTGCGAAGGTTACGGCGCGCGCCCGAAATTTATTTTCAGCTCCGCCACCATTGCCAATCCCGGGGAATTGTGCAAAACGCTGATCAGCCGGCCCGTATCGGTTGAGACCCGGTCCGGCGCTCCCGGCGGCCGTCAGGAAGTTGTTTTTATCAATCCGGAAAACAGTCCCTCTCACACCGCCATTCTGCTGTTAAAAGCCGCCCTGCACCGGGGACTGCGCACCATTGTTTATACCCAGTCCCGGAAACTCACCGAACTCATTGCCGTGTGGGCGACCCGGGACAGTGGAAAATATGCGGATAAAATCAGCGCCTACCGATCCGGATTTCTGGCGGAAGAACGCCGGGAGATTGAAAAAAAATTAATGTCCGGCGAGCTTTTGGCCGTGATTTCCACCAGCGCCCTGGAACTGGGCATTGATATCGGAGATCTGGATCTGTGCCTGCTGGTGGGATATCCCGGCACGGTGATGTCCACCTGGCAGCGGGGGGGCCGGGTAGGGCGCAGGGGGCATGATTCCGCTATGGTGCTCATTGCCGGCGAAGACGCCCTGGATCAGTATTTTATGCGCCATCCCGAGGCTTTTTTCACCAAAGGCCCGGAAGCTGCCGTGATCAATCCGGATAATCCGGATATTCTGAAAAAACACCTCACATGCGCGGCGGCGGAACTGCCCCTGGACACGGGGGAGGCCTTTGTGCAGGTTCCGTCTGTGGCATCCGCCATCGGCCGTCTTGAAGCGGCCGGAGATCTGCTCCGGAGTGAGGACGGCACCACCCTGTACGCGGCCCGGAAACAGCCCCACCGGAATGTGGATTTACGGGGAACCGGCAGCCGGTTTACCATTGTGGATCATGATACAGGAGACCACCGGGGGGAAGTGGACGGATTCCGCGCCTTCCGGGAAACCCATCCCGGCGCCGTATACCTGCACATGGGAAAAACCTTTCGCGTGGAAACCTTTGATCCCGGGGCGCAGATGGTGACGGTGCGGCCCGCAAACCCGGTGTATTACACCCGGGTGAGGGCGGACAAACAAACGGAAATTATGGCCGTTGACCTTGAAAAACAGGTGTTTTCCACGCGCATCTGCTTTGGCCGGCTCAAAGTGACAGACCAGGTGATTGGGTATGAAAAAATCCATATTTACGGAAAAAAACGGATCAATATCATGCCCCTTTCCCTGCCGCCCCAGGTTTTTGAAACCCAGGGGATCTGGATTGAAATTCCCTCAGCCGTCCAGGCGGATGTGGAAAATGAATTTCTGCATTTCATGGGGGGCATTCACGCCCTGGAACATGCCATGATCGGTATCTGCCCGCTGCTGATTTTAACCGATCGCAACGATTTCGGCGGCATTTCAACGCCATTTCATCCGCAGGTGCAGCTGCCGGCGGTATTTGTGTATGACGCGTTTCCCGGCGGTATCGGGCTTAGCCGGCAGGCCTATCACCTGGCCGATGAGATGCTGCGCAAGACCCTTGAAACCGTAACAGATTGTCCATGCAGCAATGGATGCCCGTCCTGCGTTCACTCTCCCAAGTGCGGGTCTGGCAATCGTCCCATTGATAAAGCGGCGGCAATTTTTATGCTTCAGAAGATCATGGCTTCAGATGCCCCTGTGCCCCGAAAAAATCCTGGCGCGATGTTAGCTGACACCCAGGCCGGGGAAAAACCGGAAACCCCGAAAATACCAAATCCTTTGCCAGCGAATAAGCCATTGGTTCAGGCGTTGCAACCGCTTCAACCGGATTGCCATTACGGCGTGTTTGACATTGAAACCCAGAAATCCGCCCAGGAAGTGGGCGGCTGGCACCTGGCCCGGCGCATGAAGATCAGCTGCGCCGTGGTCTATGATGCTGCCCTGGACCGGTATTTTGAATATTTTGAACAAGACGTCCCTGAGCTCATTGCCCATCTTCAGCGACTGGAACGGGTGATCGGGTTTAATATCAAGCGCTTTGATTATAAAGTGCTGGCCGGGTATTCGGATTTTGATTTTTTATCCCTTCCCACACTGGATTTGCTGGAATCCGTGCACCAGCATCTGGGGTACCGGCTGTCACTGAACAACCTGGCCCAGGCCAGTCTTGGCGCGGAAAAATCCGCGGACGGCCTTCAGGCCCTGCGCTGGTGGAAACAGGGAGAACTCGGAAAAATTGCCGAATACTGCAGAAAAGACGTTGAAATCACCCATGCCATTTATCAGATGGGCCGGGAAAAAGGATTTCTGCTTTTTAAAAACAAAGCCGGACAGCGGGTGAGGGTGCCGGTTGCCTGGTAATCGCGGAAAAAAGGATAATTGTATTGTGATTTCCCTGAAAGGAAAGAATCCGGAAGAAAAAGGCAAAAAAACATTGTTTAAATATCTAAACTGTGATAATTTAACTTAATTTATTTTTTGTACCCTAAAAAATTATTTATATCAATATATTATTATTTCGTAACGGATCTGGAGGATGAAAGCGTGCAGGAAAAATCCACATTCAAGCAATTAAGGGAAGATGAACGGGAAGTCCGAAAACAGCTCATTATCAGGGCTGCCATGGAACTTTTCGAAGAAAAGTCCTTTCATGAGATCGGCATGCGGGATATCGCCGTTAAAGCCGGGGTTTCCGCGGCCTCCATTTACAGATATTTTCCCAGCCGGGATGATCTGTTTGTGGAAGCCCTGATTCAGGATATCAACACCATTGAAAAACTTCTGTATCAGCGGCTGAAAGACGGGGATAACATGGAAACCATTACCCTGGCGGTGGTGGATTACATGGTGGACAATGAAGCCACATTTCAGATGATGTGTCATTTTATGATACGGGGGGAACTGAATCCCCAGGCCCTGAAAAAATTTAACGGCGTGCAGCGGTATTTTCTGAACATGTTTGACAATGTGGTCAAGCAGACAGAGGATGCCGGCAATCTGCGGCTGAACACCCAGGCTTTTTTTGCCTCTCTGGCCGGTGTGGTGCTGACCTTTCGCAATTACCCGGGCCGGACATCCGAAGAAAAAAGAAAAGCCATCCACAAACTGGCACTGATTATTATGCGTCAGGGATCTCTCGAAGCTCTGGAACGGGCATAATTACATGATCATAAGCCCCCTGGGCTTCCTGATAAAAACGGGTTTTTTCATCATCATTGTACCGGGGGGAAAAGTGAAACAGGGTAAACCGCTTTACCCCGGCCCTTCCGGCAATTCTGCCTGCCTGGCGTGCGGTCAAGTGATGTTTTGCAGCGGCATGGAGCTTGTCCTGATCCAGAAACGCCGCTTCAATAAACAGGTGGTCGGCATCCTGGATTAAGGGGACGATTTTTTCAATGTTCTCTTGGGTGCCGGCCACATCCGCAATATATCCGATTTTCTGACCTGCTGTTATAATGGCCAATCTGGACTTCAAATCATCAAATCTATAATTTTTTAAAGCTGTTGTAATATTTTCATCAAGTAACACTTCAGCTAATGGAGCGCTGGTTCGGCCGGTATAGATGGCCTGCTTGAACCGGTGCAGCCAGGGTCCGGGGGAAAGGCCCATGCGGTCAAGGGCATCTTTGCGGATATTAATTCTAAAGGCTTCCTTCAGACAAAACCCGAGACAGGGAATACCGTGATCCAGAATTTCAGTGCTTACCGCCAGTCCGGATTCTTTGTAAACCGGTTGAGCAGCGCGGAATGGGGTTGGCCGGGACGTTTCTAATGGCGGGCCATCCGGCCTGAAGCCGTTTTTGCAGGCATATGTCTGCTGATAAAGCACATCCGGATGGATCTCCGTGGCGTTGAGAATTAGCTGGCTGGTATAATTTTTGACCAGATTCCAGGTGTAGGCACCCAGTTTGCCTTCAATGTTTTTCAGGAAACCGGCCGGGCCGAACAAATGAAGGGTCTTTTCCCGGCCAAGACACAACCGCAGCAGCCGGTCAAACCCGGCAAAATGATCCATGTGCGTGTGGGAAATGAAAACATGGCTGATTTTCAGGATATCTCTGGAAGACAGGGCATGGATATCTCCCAGATCAAAGGCAATGGCCCGGTTCTGAAATGAAAACGCAACAAAAACCCCGGGATCGTCTGAAGGATCGTTGATCAGGCAGGGGTTAAAGGTTTGCGGCATCAGGCATCAGGCTGCGGGCACTTTTTGCACCTGCCGGTTGATACAGGTGTAAATTTCCTCGTCCGAACCGTACACATCCACAATGTCTTTGTGGTTGATCAATTTTTCAATGACAAAAGCGGTAATGTAAAGGCTGACAATATTGGGATTGTCCACAATGTTGCGAAACGGGGCGATCTGAAAGTCTACGTCAAAATCATCCGCGTGAATGAGTTTTTCAATACACCGGCCGATTTGTTCCTCAACGGAATTTTTGTTTGTGGTTTCCACCAGTCCGCTTTCCACCAGTTTCATGGCAATATGATTGCTGACCTGTTCAGGGTTTTCCGCCACTGCATTGATGGTTTTTCGCCGTTCAAATTCTTTGGATGAGGCAATTTTTGAAATAATTTTGGATTCACCCAGGTTGCTGGGCCGAAATCTTTTTGACATGGGGTGTTTCCCTTTTAAATTACATTGGTTGGCAATATCTCTGAAGCGCAAAGCTGTTGGGCTTCAGATTTTTTTACCGCGAAAACAGTGCTTTTCCCGGCGTAAGCGGCATTTTGTTTAACCGGCAAAATAATAGTCTCAACCGTTTTTGATTTCAAGTAAAAAGACGGTTTCTTACTCAACATATGAAATAATTGCCTGAATGGTCTTTTTTCCGTTCCACTGATTCCATTTCAATTTAAATATCAGGGATTCAAAAAACGTGCGGTCCAGATTATGCGCTCCATCCGCGTCTGCATTGAACCAGATGGCATTCAGGGTGCTTTCAGAATTGGCGCGGCCCTGGCAAAGGGTCATGCGCCGGTGGTTTTTCCCGATGATCCGGGAGAATTTCACATTTACCTTACAGGCCTGAAACAGGGGCTCGGGATTTTCAGGGCCGAAAGGGGCAAGGGTGGTAATTTCATCCATCAGTACCGGAGAAATCATATCAAAATCCACCCGGCTGTCGATTTTTAATTCCGGAAAAACCGGATGATCCGGCATCATTGCCGCCACGGTTTTTTCAAACTGAGTTTTAAAAGCGGCAAAATTGGATTTTTTGATCCGCAGCCCGGCTGCCATGGGGTGGCCGCCAAATCCTTCCAGCAGATGCGCGCACTGAATCAGGGCGTCATGCAGGTTGATGCCGGGAATGCTGCGGCCGGAGCCTTTGCCCGTATCCCCTGAAAAGGAAACCAGAATCACGGGCCGGAAAAATTTTTCCGCCAGCCGCGACGCGGCAATGCCCAGGACCCCCTCATGCCAGTTGTTTTTTCCCATGACCAGCGTTGCCGTGTTTTTCAGTGTTTCCGGGGTATCATTTAAAAACAGGAGAATTTCGCGGAAAATTTTCTGCTCGATTTCCTGGCGCCTGCTATTCAGTTTATTAAGTTCTCCGGCAATGCGCAGGGCCTGATCCGGGTCTGTCGCGGTGAGCAGGGCCACGCCCATCCGGGCATGTTCCAGACGGCCGGCCGCGTTGATCCGGGGGCATAACTTAAAGGCGATATCATCTGCGTCAAGGGCTGCGCCGTTGGCACCGCTTGCCTGGATAAGGGCCGCAATCCCGGGCCGGGGCCGGGTTGCGATAAGATTCAGTCCGGCGCTGGTCATGATCCGGTTTTCCCGGATAAGGGGCACCACATCCGCAATCGTACCCAGGGCCACCAGATCACAAAACGTTTTCAGGTTGGGCTCTTTTTTACCAACCCAGAAATTCAGTTCCCGAAGGCGGCGGCGCAGGCTCACCACCAGGCAAAACGCCACCCCCACCCCTGCCAGATAGGCAGCGCCGGAATCACAATCCTTGCGCCGGGGATTCACCACTGCCACGGCCCGGGGCATATCCTCACTGATGGCATGATGGTCGGTTACAATCACATCCACCTTGTTTTGGGCCGCAAGATTTACCGCCTCATGGCTGGATGAGCCGCAGTCAAGGGTTATCACCAGGCTGTAGGTTTCCTTGATCGCCTTGTCTTGGATCTGACAGCAGTTCAGCCCATATCCTTCTTCAACCCGGTCGGGGATGTAATAATCCGCACAAGCGCCGGCCTGGGTGAGAAATTCATACAAAAGCGTGGTGGAAGTGATGCCGTCCACATCATAATCGCCAAAAATCAGGATTTTTTCCTGGTCAAAAATCGCCCGCACGATCCGGGCCACAGCCGTATCCATATCTTTGAGTGTGGCAAAGGCCCGCAGGCGGCTGACGGATGGGTTTAAAAACGCCTCTATTTCCGATTGGGTGAACAGGCCGCGGTTTGCCAGAATCCGCGCAGTAACCGGATGGCATTTGAAATGGCGTTGAATATCCCGGACCCGGGCCGCATCCGGCTGAAGAATTTCCAATTGTTTTTTCATAAAAGGGCATATAGCCTATACCGGTATATGAAACAATCATATTTTACCCTGAATCGGGATTGGAATCGCCACTGATTCTTGACAAACGCCGCCACAAGAACCATACACAACACGGAGATATTTTTGAATACCACTGCGGTATATTATTATATTGAAAAAAAATCCGTGGGCTTTGTAAAATTTATTTTTGAAGCCTATGACGGCATTGCCGTGGTGGAAACCATTGACAGACCGACATCTCTTATCAAACTGCATGTGGCGCCGGGATGTGAAACCGATGTGGCGGATCTTGTCCGGGCCCTGCAGCAGGATATTTTAATCATCGCTGCGCCGCCGGAAGCAGTGGCAGCAGATACAAGTCAAAAGCAGATCGACTCATGAGAGGCAAAAAACTCTATATCAACACCATTGGCTGCCAGATGAACGTGTATGATTCCGGCAAAATGGCGGATATGCTCTACCGGGCCAATTATCAGTTAACGGATGCGGTTTCCGACGCGGATCTCGTGATCGTCAATACCTGCGCCATCCGCGAAAAAGCCGTGCAAAAGGTGTACAGTTTTCTCGGCCGGATCAAAAAACTGAAACAGAAAAACCCCGGCCTTCGCCTGGTGGTGGCCGGGTGCGTGGCCCAGCAGCAGGGAAGGGCCATTGCCAGCCGCTTCCCCCAGGTGGACATTGTTCTGGGCACCCATGCGGTGCAGCAGCTGCCGGACCTGATCCAGGAGCTGGAAAAACACCCGCGTCAGATTATTGCCACGGAAATGACGGACTTTATTGACGAACCCGGGCCTGCTGATTTTTCCTGTGCCGGCCTGTCCGCCAGCCGCGACGGCATCATCAGCGATTTTGTCACCATTATGCGCGGGTGTGATAATTTTTGCACCTATTGCGTGGTTCCCTATGTGCGGGGCCGGGAAATCAGCCGCCAGCCACAAGCCATTATTGCGGAAATTGAAAGTCTTGTCCAGGCAGGTATCCGGGAAATCACCCTGCTGGGCCAGAATGTAAACAGCTACGGCATCAAGGAAAACCTCACCTCTTTTCCCGATCTGCTGGCCATGGTCAATGCAGTAACAGGGCTGGAAAGAATCCGTTTTGTGACCTCCCATCCCAAAGATCTTTCAGATGCCCTGATAGAAGCTTTCGGCACCCTGGACAAGCTGTGCAACCATATTCATCTTCCGGTGCAGTCCGGGTCCAGCCGGATTTTAAAAAAAATGAACCGCAAATACACCCGGGAATCCTATCTTGAAAAAATTGAAAAACTGCGGGCGGTGTCGCCGGATATTGCCATAACCTCAGATTTTATTGTGGGGTTTCCCGGGGAAACGGATCAGGATTTTCAAGAAACCATGGATCTTATTGACCGGGTCGGATTTGACAGCGTGTTTGCATTTGAATATTCAGACCGGCCCGAAGCACCGGCATCCCGGTTCAAGGATAAAATTTCACCTGAGATCAAGCATGAACGGCTGCAGGCGCTTTTTAAACGGCAAAAGGAAATTACCCGCCGCCTTCATGAAGCACTGGTGGGCCGGCGATTTTCCGTTTTAATCGAAGGGGCCAGTAAAAATCAGATCAAACACACGGCTGATGCAGATGCCGTGGAATTGACCGGCCGCACTTCTGAAAACCGGATTGTAAATTTTAAAGCCCCCGCTGACTGGGGCATTGACATTGACCGCCGAAAAGGGGAAACTAAGGGTGTGAAAATTGAAGCGGCGTATTCAAATTCTTTCTGGGGGGTTGTGGCCGACCGCCCGGAGATGCGCTAAATATCAAAAGGAGGGCATTCTTATGCTGCATAAAATGAGCGTTGGCGGACTGGCCATGGACCCGTCTTCCAATGCCCCCATTCTGATACTCAATGCCGAGGACAAGGATTTTTCCATTCCCATCTGGATCGGACTGCTGGAAGCCGCGGCCATTGCATCCGTGCTTCAAAAGGTGTCCTTTGACCGGCCCATGACCCATGATCTTTTCAAAACCTTTATTGAAACCCTGCACACCCGGGTGACCCGCATTGAAGTATGCGATCTCCGGGACAATACATTTTATGCGAAAATTTACTGCGTTACCGGGGAGCGGGAATTTATTCTGGACGCCCGGCCCAGCGATGCCATTGCCATGGCCCTGCGATTCAAGGCGGAAATTTATGTTGACGATGTTGTGGTGGACCGGCTGCGGGGAAAAGACGGCGAATATGAAATTGAAGATGACAGCGACCAGGGGAAGAAGTGGGAAAAGTATTTAAAGGAGCTGTCGCCTGAGGATTTTGGGAAATACAAGGTATAAGGTATAAGGTATAAGGTATAAGGTAGAAGGTATAAGGTAGAAGGTATAAGGTGGAAGGTATAAGGTGGAAGGTATAAGATGGAAGGTGGAACATCAGGGGTGGGGAAATGATTGATCTGCATACGCATTCGATTTTTAGTGACGGGGTGCTGATTCCGGCAGAACTGGTCCGGCGGGCTGAACACAAGGGCTACCGGGTTATCGGTATCACGGATCACGGGGACATGTCCAACATTGATTTTATTATACCCCGGCTCGTCACCGTCGCTGCTGAATTGAATCAGGTATTAAAAATAAAAATCATTCCCGGCATTGAAATCACCCATGTGCCGCCGGCCCTGATCCCGGACATTATTCAGCGCTCCCGGGAACTGGGGGCGCAGCTGGTGGTAGTTCACGGCGAAACCATTGCAGAACCCGTGGCTCCAGGCACCAACCGGGCTGCCATTGAGGGGGGCGCGGATATTCTGGCCCATCCGGGACTGATTACCGAAACCGACGTCAAGGCGGCAAAAAACCGAAATGTAATGCTGGAAATTACGGCCCGCAAGGGGCACAGTCTCACGAACGGCCATGTGGCAAGACTTTGCGAAAAAAACAGCGCCAAAATGGTCATTAACACGGATTCCCACGCCCCCGGGGATCTGATCACCGCGGACCAGGCAAAAAAAGTGATCCGCGGCGCAGGACTCACGGAAGATTATTTTTCCCTGATGCAGGACAATGCCAATGGTTTGATCGCGGGAGCCGGACGCTGATGATTTCGGCATATTTTGAGCATCCAATCCTTTTGTCCGGATATAAAAGGCACAAAAAAATAATCAGAAATAATTTTTTTTGCTTGACAAAGATTTTAAAATCATAGAATTTGACAAAAAAACGACATTCCGACGATTCTAACAAATTTAACCGACTTAAATTTTTCCAAAGAAGAAAAAAAAATAATGAAAAACATCACCGGCAGATTTTTTTATTTTTGGTATTTTAACTATTTTTATTTTTATACCAAGGGTCTGCCTGTGGGTTCCTAACAAAGCTGAATAGAAAAATATAAACCGCGGGCAGACCAAGGCCCGCGGTTTTTTTTTGCGAAAAAAGCCGTGGAGAAGAAGGTCTTCACGGCTTTTTTTTGTTTCATTCACCCACTTTTTTTAAAGGAGAAAAGGAAAATGACCATCATCGGCAAACACATTCGCATGGAACGTATTATGGACCGGAAGACCGGCCGCACCCTGATTGTCCCCTTGGATCACGGGGTGTCTGTCGGCCCCATTCACGGCATCACAGACATCAAAAAAACCGTGGCCCAGATTGCCGAAGGCGGGGCCAACGCCATTGTGGAGCATAAAGGTCTGGTCGGGGCCGGGCACCGCCGGGGCGGCTCGGATATCGGGCTGATTGTGCATTTGTCCGCGTCCACTTCCTTATCAGTCTACCCCCATTCCAAAACCCTGGTCTGTTCGGTGGAAGAAGCCCTCAAGCTCGGCGCGGATGCCGTGTCCATTCACGTGAACATCGGCAATGGCCAGGAAAAGGAAATGCTCAACGATTTTGGCCGGGTGTCCTATGAATCCCGAAACTGGGGCATTCCCCTGCTTGTGATGATGTATCCCCGGGGCGAAAAAATCAAAGACGAATATGATGTGGAAGTGGTCAAGCACGCGGCCCGGGTCGGATGTGAGATGGGCGCGGACATTGTGAAGGTGTCTTATACCGGTTCTCCGGAATCCTTTGCCAAAGTGGTGGAAGGCTGCACCGTGCCGGTGGTCATTGCCGGGGGCGCAAAAATGGATTCTGACCGGGATATCCTTGAAATGGTTAAAGGTTCCATAGAAGCCGGGGGGGCCGGGGTTTCTATCGGCCGCAATGTGTTTCAGCACGACAATCCCACGCTCATGGTCAAAGCCATGGCCGCCATCCTGTTTGACAATGCGTCAGTGGAAGATGCCTTGAAAATTTTGACATAAATCAACAAAGGATAAAACCATGCGAAAAATCTGGGTAAATATTGATCCCTGGAACAAAGATCTGGTGACCACGGCCATTGAAGGCGGGGCGGACGGCGTTATGGTGCCTGCCGGGTACGCGGACAAGGTAAAAGCCCTGGGCCGGATTGACACCATTGCCGAAGACGGTGATATCCGCCCGGGCGAAGATGTGGTGGCATTTAAAATAGAAAGCGGCGCGGATGAAGATGAAATCGTGGCCCTGACCCGGGATAAAAAGGTGATTCTGGAGTGCACGGACTGGTCGGTCATCCCCCTGGAAAACCTCATTGCAAAAGGGGCGGGCAGCATAATCGCCCGGGTGAACAGCCTTGAAGAAGCCCAGACCGCGTTCGGCATTCTGGAAAAAGGCGTGGATCATATTCTTTTTTGTACAGATGATGTTGCTGCCCTGAAAAATGCCTTAACTGTTCTGCGTTCAAAAGCCGATCTCACGGCCCTGGATGTTGCGGAAATTACCGCCATCAAGCCGGTGGGCATGGGGGACCGGGTGTGCGTGGATACGTGTACGGAAATGACGCCCGGGCAGGGAATGCTGGTGGGGAACGCCAGTTCCGCCCTTTTTCTGGTGCACGCGGAAAGCATTGACAACCCCTATGTAGCGGCCCGGCCGTTCCGGGTGAACGCCGGGGCCGTGCATGCCTATACCCGGGTGCCGGGTGGCAGAACCCGGTATCTGTCGGAACTGGCTGCCGGAGACCCGGTGCTGATTACGGATTTTAAGGGAAATTCCGTTACCGCCATTGTGGGCCGCCTGAAAATCGAAAAACGGCCCCTGATGCTGGTCAAAGCAGCCATCGGGGAAAAGGAAATTACCACCATTCTCCAGAATGCTGAAACCATCCGCCTGACCAGCCCGGACGGGGAGCCCGTGTCCGTGGTCAATCTCAAACCCGGGGACCGGGTGCTGGTGGCCATGGAAGAAAGCGGCCGGCATTTTGGCATGAAAATTAATGAAACCATTACTGAAAAGTAATTCGGAATCCATCCTATGAATGATAAAACCAGTTATCCGGCAGAACCTGAAATCCCGCAACTGCGCGCTGCCATTGATGAGATTGACGCC
Organism: Desulfobacteraceae bacterium; assembly: GCA_011390465.1. GTDB lineage: Bacteria > Desulfobacterota > Desulfobacteria > Desulfobacterales > Desulfosalsimonadaceae > SURF-3. The sequence continues at coordinate 17,718 of JAABSH010000029.1, read as the reverse complement.
CATATCCTGGAACTTATCAATGGCCGCCTGAAACTCGCGGAAACCATCGGCCGGATCAAAAAAGAGCAGGGCGGCTATATTTTCGACAAATCCCGGGAAACCCGGGTGATGGAGCGGTTAAACGCCCTGAACCCGGGACCGCTGAAAACCCAGACCCTGCATCAGATTTTTACGGATATTATTTCCGCGTGCCGGGAAATCCAGGCGCCCACCCGGATTTCCTATCTGGGACCGGAAGCCACTTTCACCCATGTCGCGGCCATGGCCCTTTTCGGCCATTCCGCCACCTTTATTCCCCAGACCAGCATCCGGGATGTGTTTATGGAGGTGGGCCGGAAAAAATGCGATTACGGGGTGGTGCCGGTGGAAAACTCCATTGAAGGGGCCATTAATCATACCCTGGATCTTTTTTTTGAATCTGATCTCAAAATCTGCGCGGAACACTATCTGAATATTTCCCATGCGGTCCTGTCCCGGGCTGATGCCATTGATGATATTGAAGTGATTTATTCTCATCCCCAGGCCCTGGCCCAGTGCCGGGGCTGGATACGGAAAAACCTGCCCAACGCGGTGTTGTCTGAAACCCGCAGCACGGCCCATGCCGCGCAAAAAGCCGCCGGGGAGAAAAACACCGCTGCCATTGCCAACAGCGAGGCGGCGCATATTTACGGGCTGCAGATTCTGGAATCCCATATTGAGGATTATGCCAACAACATTACCCGATTTCTGCTTATCGGCAATGACACCCCCCCGCCTACCGGATGCGACAAAACGTCTCTGATGTTTGTCATCGCGCATGTGCCTGGCGCGCTTTACAAAACCCTGCAGCCCATTTCAGAGGCCGGCATCAATATGTCCAAACTGGAATCCCGGCCCACAAAACATGAAAACTGGAGTTATTTCTTTTTTGTGGATTTTGACGGGCACATTGCAGATGCAAAAATCCAGCACACCATTGAACAGATGCGGCCCTATTGCCAGTTTATCAAATTGCTGGGGTCTTATCCGCAGTTCCAGGAACAATGATTGAAAATTACGAATTACGAATTACGAATTACGAATTAAGGATGTGGAAACATCATGCGCAGCATAAAAACCGCTGAAATCAAAGATACAACGGTTACCGTACCCGGATCCAAAAGCTATACCCACCGGACCCTGATTGCATCCGCCCTGTCTTCCGGTCAATGCCGGCTTCAAAACTGGCTGGACAGTGAAGACACCTGTTTTACCATAAACGCGCTGCGGCATTTCGGCGCCGGCATTGAAAAAACTGATTCCGAACTTTTGATTCTTGGATGCGGCGGCCGGCCCGGCCCCTGTGATCAGCCGATCTATCTCGGCAATTCCGGCACTTCCATGCGGCTGCTGGCTTCGTACGCGGCCCTGGGCCATGGACCCTATATCCTCAAAGGGACAAAGCGAATGCATGAACGTCCCATGGGGCATCTCCTGGCAGCCCTTTCCCAGGTCGGCATATCGGCGGTTTCATTAAACGGCAATGATTGCCCGCCGGTATCCATTACCGGCGGTCCTATGGCCGGCGGCGCAGTGCATATCAATTGCAGCCAGAGCAGCCAGTTTCTTTCCGGCCTGCTGCTGGCCGCGCCGTGCACAAAAAAAGGGCTTTCCATCCAGGTAACCCATGGTATGGTTTCCCGGCCTTACATCGACATGACCATAGACATCATGGCCCGATTCGGCATCCAGTTGCTGCGCAAGGGTTATGATTATTTTGAAGTGCCCGGCGGCCAGCAGTATCAGGCAGGCCGTTATCAGGTGGAACCGGACGCGTCCCAGGCCGGTTATTTCTGGGCTGCAGCGGCCATTACCGCCCGGTCCATAAAGGTCCGGGGCATTACAGAGGATTCTGTTCAGGGGGATGTGCGGTTTTGCCGGGTGCTTGAGACCATGGGGTGCCATGTGAATGCTGACGCCGACGGCATCACCGTCACGGGCGGCGAATTGTCCGGCATTGATGTGGATATGGCGGACATGCCTGATATTGTGCCCACTCTTGCGGTGGTGGCTGCATTTGCCAGAGGGGTCACCCGTATCAGAAACGTGGCCCATCTGAAAATCAAGGAAAGCGACCGGCTGTCCGCGGTAATAGCAGAACTCACAAAAATGAAAATATCAGCTCGCGCTGAAAATGACGATCTGATCATTACCGGCGGCACCCCAACGGGCGCTGTCGTTGAAACGTACAATGACCACCGCATGGCCATGTGTTTTGCCATTGCCGGTTTAAAAACTCCCGGGATGGTAATTTCCAATGAAATGTGCGTGGAAAAATCATTTCCCACATTCTGGGAAGTGCTGGAAGGGCTGTACCGGGCTTAAAAATCCGCGTACAGAAAAACGGTAACTTCACCGGTCTGAATTTTTTTATGGCCAGAGGCGCCCCTGGGCCGGTCCAGGGAAACCGTGGCAGCGTCATACATGATTTCAATTCCAATATGAACGGGTTTGTGGTTTAAAATTTCACATCCCGCGCCCCCGTAAAATCCCGGAGCACTGTGCGCGACATAATCGCCGGTTGCCGCATGCCAGCTTATGCCGCATTTTAAATACCCGGATACCGGTGCATCCTGAAAAAAAGAATATCCCATGCTGAGATTGAGCGGTACCTGAAAATGATGGCTGTCTCCCGCGATCAGAATAAGAGGCCCGGCACTGGCGCCGGCCCGAATGCCGTTTTTAAACTGATAATAAGGCTCGCATTTTACCCCCAGTGAAGTCCCGAACACATCCGCGTCCCTGCCTTCTGCCCGCAGAAGATGTTTGTAGGTATCTTTTATGTCATCGGTTTGGCTCAAAAAACAATACCCCATGGCAATCCGGAACATGCCGGAGGCTGGCGCATTCTCTTGGGGATGGCACAATCGGGGATGGCACAGGCTGAATACACTTAGCATAAGAAGAAAAACCGCTGCCAGGATAAATTTGTTCCGAAAAAATTTGACTAAAACCAGACCAGCGATCGGCACGGTGGCCGATCCTGCAGCAACCGTCGTTTTAGAGCGGGCCACCGTGCCTGCTGAACATATCAGGACGACGGAATTTTTTAATGCAGGGTTTTTCATTTTTTGTAATGGGTCGAAGACTGAAGGCTGAAGGGAAGAAATAAAAAAAGTTAAAAGTGAACTAAAGTTTAAAGTGAGCTAAAGTGAGCTAAAGTTATGGTTAATGCCTTCGGCATTTTCAATTTTTATGTTAAAAATGATCGCGCGTTTCGCGCAGTCCATAACTTTAGGCACTTTAGATCACTTTAGTCACTTCACACTTTTTGAGTTTTTAAAATATTTTGCCAAAAAAACATAAAAATGAGAGATAAGAAACTAAAATGGGGAGCCGCCCGCGTATTTCAGCCGGTCAATGGTTTCCCGGTCAGGAGAGAAGGGCAGCACCGGCGGCAGGGATTCAGGCAGGGGCGCGACGGCCAGGGGAAAAAGGGCCTGGATTTTCATGTTGTAGGCCTGAATCATCAAATTTTCCAGATTGACCACATCTTCGATATTGTATGCCAAAAGGGTTTCCAGGACTTTGACATTACGGGTGCGGCAGTATTCCGACCACAGCCGCACGGCAAAAAATCCATCCACTCCGTCAAGATCGCCCCGGGCTATGCCCATCTTTTTTTCACACCGTTTCAGGCCCCCGGCATATCCCAGGCTTTTTAAAACATAGCGCAGATCAATATGGGCCTGGTGCAGTTTAATGTTAAAAAATTTTTCAATCACCGGCACATCAAAGGTTTTGCCGTTGAACGTGACCAACACCCGGTAATCCAGGATGTCGTCCTGAAACTGATCCAGATTCTCACCGTTGACATAATACCGGATTTGTCTGCCGTCATAAAGGGCAATGGTGGTAATATCCGGGGAGTCCAGGCCTGTGGTTTCAATATCAAGATAAGCGGTTAAATGCCGAAACTCCGGAAACATCCGCCAGGTGTCCGCGGATTTGAGTTTTTCGCTGAACCAGGCCGCATTGTTGGCTTCCAAATGATGCAGGGATGCGGCCAGATCGTCTTTGACATGAAAGGGGAGTTTGCGAAAAACCGATCGGCCTTGCCCGGCTGATGCACCATCCCCGCTGATAAGCGTTAAAAGATCCTGCCAGGATCGTATATTGTCCTGCCACAGGGCGTGTTCCCGTTTGGTACCGATGTTCGGAAGATGGCAAAAGGTATGCTGCAGCATGGTGGTTATTCCAGGGCTATTTTATGTTAAGGATTTTTACATCAAAAAAAAGGGTTTCTCCGGCCAGGGGGTGATTCAGGTCCAGTGTGGCTTTTTCCTGTTCAATTTTTGTAATTCTGCCCCGGACCACCTGGCCTTCCGGGGATTGAGTCTGCAGGATGGCACCGACCCGGCGGGAATCCACGGGCACCTGTTCGATTTTAAGATCAATTACAGCTTCTTCGAGCCGGAACCCGTAGCCGTCTTCCGGCTGGACCGTGATTTTTTTTGTGTCGCCGGGTTTCATGCCGCCCATCTGATCTTCCAGCCCGGGAATAATCTGGCTGGAGCCGTGGGTAAAGGTCATGGGATCCCTGCCCTTGCTGGAATCAAGGATTTCTCCGTTGTCAAGGGCCAGGGTATATTCAAAGGTGATGGTTTTTCCTTTTTTTACGGTTGTTTCTTCTGTCATTTCTTCGGTCATGCAAGGAACTCCTGTGCTTTTTTGGGTTTTTTCATCAGCCATCCATCAGGTCATTTGGAGCGTATCACATCTGCAAGCTGAATCAAATCGCAAATCACCACATCCGGTGGGTGTAAATCGTATTTTTCATCTTTTCGCAGTCGGAGGGACCGGCGGTCTCCGGCAAACAGGCAGGTTTTAAACCCTGTCCGGCCGGCCGGGGTGATATCGTTTTTCATGTCATTGCCCGCATAAAGCACATTTTCCGCTGGTATCCCCTTTGAATTTAATTGCTCACGGGCCATTTCAAACAGAAAACAAGAGGGTTTGGCATGGCCATGGTCGCAGGAATAAAAAATCAGATCCGGATCAAACCCCAGATTTTCAGGGAATTTTCCCAGAAACAGATCAAACAGATGGGGGGTGAAAAACTGGGCATTGGAAATAATTCCCATGATAATCTTTTTCGCGGACAAAAATTCCAGAATTTCCCTTAAATGGGGCATGGGAAACACCGGATTGTGCATCATTTCATATTCCACCGCAAACCTGCGCGCGGTTTTCCGATCTTTAAACCCGAGCAGCTTCTGCCAGACAGCATCGATTTGGACCTCAGGAAAATCAATGCCCTGGCGGCGAAGGGTGGCATGTTCTGTTTCAATGGCATGAACAAGATTCAACCGCAGCCGGGCAGGGGAAGCGGAAACATGATATTTTTTCAAAAGATTGGAAACATCGTGAGGTGAAGGTGGCTGGGAAGATGTCATGCCGGCAGCTTCTGATGAGGTATCTGTTTTTATACTGGTTTTTAGTTCATCGGTTTTTAGTTCACTGGTTTTTAGTTCACCGGAGGCGCTGACAAACAGGGTGCCGTAGATATCAAACAGCACAGCCTTCAGATCCCATGGGTCTTGATTGCGGATATGGTATTTTTCGCCGGTTTTAATCGGGTCAAGGGGCCTTACATAGGGGGCCATGATATCCTGAAAGGATTCAAAAGACATTATCAATCCTGCCGGTCTTATGTATCGGAAAACAGCGGCCGGCTCCATTTCAGAAGGCTGAAGCGGGCCGGGCTTTGGGCCGGGTTCTGGCTTGGACTTGGGCTTGGGCCTTGGCTTAAGCTTAAAAACTGCCGGGCCAGGGCTTTTTTGTCAATTTTCTGATGCACGCGGGTGTTAAGGGTTTTCTGATAAATTTTCACCACCTGCTCCTGGTACCGGGATTTTGAAAAATATTCCTGTACCACGGCGTTGTTGTGGGCAATGATATTGTTGTTGCCATTTTCCGGCCGGGGATTTTTATGCTGGCGGACAAGGCTTTCCCAAAGGGCAAAGGCCGGGTTCATTTTCAGAACCTGATTTTTTAAGTTTTCACTGGCGGCAATTGTTGCGATCACCTGCTGTTGAAACGCTTCATCCAGCAGCGCAAAATCAATTTTTTGATTTTGCGTGATTGTTTTAAAAGCCTGCTGAATCACCTCATCTGTTAAAACCAGATCATAGATGGTTGCGCACGCTTTAATGCAGCGGGTCCATTGGCGATAAAATGTGTCCTGGTCGATCCAGCAAAGGGGGATGTCCAGTCGCTGATACATGTGATCCAGGCGCAGGCCTTTTTGGATAAAATCCGCGCAGACATCCGGAAGCAGGCGCCCATAGAGCATCTGGCCCGCTGTCCAGGGCTCGAGAAACGAAAACCCGAATCCTTCGGAAATACTGGTGGAAATCATGGCCACGGCAGATGCCACCAGATCCGGAAACAAATATTTTTGAGATGCCGCAAACACGACCTTTAACTGGTGGCCCAGGGCAAACCTCTGCCAGTTTTCATGGATCAACCGGTCCTGATCGCTGTTCGGGGGAAGGGTAATGGCCAGAAAACAGGGGTCCGGAAAAAACAGGGAATGCAGGATGGCTTCCCCGATATTTTTTCGGCGGATGGCCCGCACCGGATACAGTACAAATGGGTCAAAAATAGAGGGGCATCGGGCGCGGTTGCAGGGGGTCACCATATTGGGCAGAAGGTGCAGCCCCCCAGGCTTCAGGCCGGAATGAAGCAGGGCATGGTAATCTCTCTGGTTGATCACGCAATAGTGAGCGTCCGCGGGATAGGCATCATCTCTGAAATATGTCCGGGGCCGGCCGTCTTCGGCAAAATCATGCACTTGCAGGAGCAGCCGGATGCCGCGTTTCTGAAGTTCAGCTAACACCTTTAAAAAATGCCGGTTTTTGGCAAGCAGCGGATTGTGCACATGCACAATGTCGCATCCATCCGGCCAGCAGGCGGATATGGCCTGGATGATTTTTTCAGCAGTGCGCGAGGCATCAAGTGAATTTTCAGGAGATTTTTTTTGAGAATCCAGAGAATCATACCCGATTTCCGGAATAACCACGGTTCTTGCGGGAAAATCTTCCGGCCCGGGTTCACCGGAAATCATCAGGGATTCGCTGCCGGAGGGCAGGGCTTCTATCTGCTGACGGATGACCGTGGTCACCCCGCCGGGCGTCAGATGATAATGAAGAAACGCGATTTTCATGTTTTGCTTTATATTCCATCCCAGGAGGTCACGCAGTATCAGGCAATTGTGTAACAGGTGGGATCCGGGATGCCGGCATCCTGAAACCCTTTTTTGCGCAGCAGGCAGCTGTCGCAGGACCCGCAGGCCCGGCCCCTGGAATCCGGATCATAGCAGCTGTGGGTCATGGCGTAATCCACATGCAGGCGGGTGCCGGCCTGAATAATTTCCGCCTTGGTCATGTGCAGCAGGAGCGCGTGGATGCGGACCGGGGTATTGCCTTCAACTGCTGATTTGAGGGCCAGGTTGGCCATTTTTTCAAACGCTGCAATATATTCCGGCCGGCAGTCCGGGTAGCCGGAATAATCAATGGCATTGACACCGATAAAAATATCCGGGGCCGCCAGCACTTCGGCCCAGGCAAGGGCATAGGACAAAAAAATGGTGTTGCGGGCCGGCACATAGGTGACCGGAATGCCGGCGGCCATGGTCTTTTGATCTCTGTTTTTGGGAACGGCAATATTGTCTGTTAAGGCAGACCCCCCGATTTGGGCCAAATCCACTTTTACCTCATAATGTCCGGCCGCCCCGAGCTTGCGGGAAACCGCGGCCGCGGCTTTCAGTTCATGGCGGTGGCGCTGGCCGTAATCAAAGCTCAGGGTGTGGCATTCAAAATTTTCAGCCCGGGCCATGGCAAGCACGGTGGTGGAATCCAGCCCGCCGCTGGTGAGCACAATGGCCTGTTTCCGTGTCTGGGTCATTTATCTTCCTCTGTCTTCACTTGGCCATAAAATTTTGTGAAGCTGCACCTGAAGCCGCACCGGCAGATTGTCCGCCAGAATCCAGGCAGCCAGTTTTGCAGGGGCAAGACTGGGCCATGCCGCGGAAAAAAGCACTGGCACGGGAAATCCAAGGGGCCATTTATCGGCCAGGAGATTTTTTGCAAATTCATAATCCCTGTGATCGGTAATCACGAATTTGAGTTCATCTTTCGGCCCCAGCCGGTTTAAGTTTTCCAGGTCATTTTTTTCGGATTCCCCGCTGCCCGGACATTTGACATCCATGATTTTAATGCATCGGGAATCTGCCAATCGGATGTCTATGGTGCCGTTGGTTTCCATCAGCACGGTATAACCGACGTCCAGGAACCGGGTGATGAGTTCCGGGGTGTGCTGCTGATCTAATGGCTCGCCGCCGGTGATTTCCACCAGCCGGCAATTCCAGGCACGCACCTGGTCCAGAACATCTGAAATGGACATCGTGCGCCCGTCTTTGTAAGCATAGGTTGTATCACAATAGGAACATCGCAGGCTGCAGCCGGTAAGGCGGACAAAGACGCAGGGCAGCCCGGCATACAGGGATTCTCCCTGAAGGCTGTAAAAAATTTCATTTACGGTCAGATGGTGCTCGGGTTTCATGGCACGCCGACTTTATAGCACACGCCGCTGCCGGAAATCTGGTACTCCCGGGCCATGGCGGGAATCAGCACGGACTGGCCCTTTTTCAGGTGAACCCCGTCATCCGGGGACGCGTCTGCTGAAACACGGGCGTGGCCCTGGGTGCAGAGCAGGATTTCAGCGCTGTGCCCGTTCGGAATTCTGCAAGGGGCGGAATCTGTCAGATGAAGAACGCAAAACGCAAATTCTTCCGCCGGCACAGGATACCTGCCGCTAACCGGGCCTACGGGTTCAGGCCGCAGCACCTTAACTTCAGACGCGGTAAATGTCAGCACCTGCATCAGTTCCGGCACATCCACATGCTTGGGGGTGAGGCCGCCGCGCAGCACATTGTCTGAGTTGGCCATCACTTCAAGGCCCAGTCCTTCCAGATACGCGTGCAGTTCTCCGGCCGGCAGAAACAGGGCCTCGCCGGGCTCCAGGCAGAAAAGATTCAAAAAAAGCGGTGAAATCACCCCGATATCTCCGGGATAGGCAATCGCCAGTTTTTTGATCCATTGTTTAATCTGGTCTTTAATCCGGCTTTCGTTTAAAGGGGCCGCAGTATCTTCTGTTTTGTCTTTGTCCTTTTTTTTGTTTTTATCCGCGTTTTCGCAAACAGCGGAAATGGCGGATGCTTTTTCTGTTTCCGGCATTTCCATAAGGGATTTAAAAAAATCTCTCAGATTGTTCTGACGCAAAAATTTTTTTTGCGGAAGAAGCCCATTTGGGCAGAACTGCTCCATCAAGGCCAGAATTTCAGTATTCCGCCGGAATCCTTTGAGCCCTGAAAACCGGGTGAGCGCACAAATGCATTCCGGCTTATGATTCGGATCTTTGTAATTCCGGCCGGGCGCACTTACCCTGATGCCCGCGGCGGTTTCGCGTTCAAAGCCTGCCCGGGCCCGGGCCTTGTCCGGATGGGCCTGAATGGAAAGGGGCCGGGCCGCTGCCAGTACCTTGAACAGATAGGGAAGGCCGCGGTTATATTTTTCACAAACCCCTGCTCCGAGCATTTCTTCAGGAAATTTTTCCAGAAGCGCGGGAAGGGAAATATAATGCCCGTCCACTTGCACCTGGGACGGGGCTTTGGCATGGGCCCCCATCCAGAGTTCGGCCCAGGGTTCGCTGGTGCGGGGTTCATCCATGAGGTCCTGAATGGCCCGATGGGAGCCCCAGGCATATTTCTGCACTGGATTTTTAAGGGGCAGGGGCTGGCAAAGAAGGGCGCGGGAGATTGCAGAAAGGCCCCCATCTTCCCGGTCAGTAAGTGAATTCTCCGTTTTCATAAATCACCTTTTTTTTGCCGGATACCAGGTGGGCCGTCACCTGCTTTTTTTCCGTATTTACAATATCCCAGTGCAGGGCGGAATCATTAAACCCCAGATTGTCCTTTACCTCCCGGGTCAGTTCAGAGGGGTTGCCGCTGTAAGTGTCGGAATAAGAGGCGCCTAATGCCACATGGCAATTGCCGTACCGGCCCCCGTAATTTTCATCAAACAGGGTATTGGCCATGAACCGGTTGATTTTTGAAAACGTCCTGTCGGTCAGGGAAAATTCTCCGAGCCGGGACGCGCCGGCATCCATTTTGAGCTGCTTGTTTAAAAAAGCTTCCCCCTGTTCCGCTGTGGCGCGAACCGCTTTTCCTTTTTTAAATTCAATGCGGATGCCTTTCACAAAATTGCCGCTTCGGAAAGAAGGCTGATCTGCATAGTAGATGCCCCGGGTGCCGCGCCAGTCCGGAGATAAAAACAGTTCAAAACTGGGGATATTGTGCCCGGAAATACCGATCCACCGGCGTTTGTCGCCGGGGGTGATTTCAAGATCAATATTTTTGGATTCAACGCGGTATTTTGAAACATTCATCCGGTTGAGCCATTTTTTAAGGGTTTTGGCTTTTTCATACACGGCTTCCCACTGGCCCACGGGATCGGCACGGTTTAAAAAACAGGCTTTAACGATCTGCGCGGTGTAATCGTCCACATCCATTTCCGCCTGGCGTGCCAGTTCAGCCGTGGGGTACATGCCCAGGGTCCAGGAAAAAAATCCTTTTTCCTCCCGCTGATCCAGAATTTCCCGTAAGGATTTCCGGCATTTCAGGGACAGGGCGATTTTATCCGAATCAATACCGCTCAGATGGGTCAGGGATTCCGGGGCCAGCACGGCAATGGCGCCATTTAGATGATGGTAGAGTTCGGTTTCGCCGGGCGGGATAAAGGTGAGCTGTTTTTTGCCGGCCTGGGTGAAAAAATTTTTTTCCATTTCCGGGGTCTGCATGAGCCGCTGCACCGGCTGAATCCCTTTCTGGATCAATTTTTTGTGAAGCACTTCCACCAGCGGGATTGCCGCAAGGTCATACCGGATGACCACGATTTCATTTTTACGGGGTTTCTTTTTCCGGGCGGTCCTCAGCCCCCATAGCAGGACATCGGCATACCGCTCCAGTTGTTTTGCATTTAGCATGGGCGATTTTCTCCTGGACGTTGTTTCCGGATTTTTCGGCTTTTTCGGCTTTACAGAATCAAACTGATAGTTTATTTTGTGTTTTCGAGCATAGAGAAAAAACCTGCCAAGGTCAAGGCGGCAGTGAAAATGGTCAAAGATACACTAAAATGGAGGCAGCATGGACTGGAAAACAGATTCAGATTTAAACACCACCGAAGATTCCCCTTACACTTCTTTTCAGAGCGGCAAATCCGGCAGAATCTTTGACCGGCTGGAACTTCCCATTATTCTGATGGGGGCCGGCCTGATCGCCATGGTTATTCTTTTTGTTCTGTTCATGCCCCGGAAAAACCAGGTGACCCTTGAGGATTACAAACACATCGTATCTCGCCTGGATCAGCTGGAAAAAAAAATTAACACCCTGGGGCCGGAAGCAGGAGATGTGCGTGAATATGATCCCGCGGATCATCCGGTGCAATATCAGCAGCTGGTCAACTGGATTAAATCCAATGCGGAAGTGATTACGGAAACCATGAAATCCATGGACGCCCTTGAGAAAAAAATTGAAGGAAAATTTGAACAAAAACCGGCCGGTTCCACGGGTCAGGCATCCGCGTCTGTCACTGCGCCGGTACCCGCCACGCCGTCGGCTACCGCAAAGGCACCGGCCGTCGTGACACCTGAAAAAGCAAAACCCGCCATTATTGAGGAAACGATTTTGCCGGCACCGCCGGAAAAGGTCGCAAAGCCGGAAACAGCATCACAACCGTCCCGGAAACCCGTGCCTGAGAAAAAACCCGCACCATCTGCAGTTATGCCGACAGCCACGCCGAAGCCAGCGCCCGCCCCGACAACCGTGACGGTTTCGGAAAAAATAAAATCCGAACCTGTCAAACTGATTTTTCATCGGGTGGAAAAAGGAGAAACCCTGTACCGGATTTCAAGAAATTACGGCATCACCGTAGCGGAATTGCAGGCACTCAATGACATGAAAAAAGACGACCTGCTGATTCATGTGGGCCAGGAGCTGATTGTCAAAAAGGAAAAACCCTGATGCGGGTTTTTTACATAATACGCAGGGCATGCTGCTCCGGCAGGCCGGCTTTGTAAATTTTTTTAACCGTATCCGCGATATTATAGGTGATAAACCGGAGGGTCAGTTCGTATTTTTCGGAATCCCATACCACATATTTTGCCTGGCAGTTGCCGTCCCGGGGCTGGCCCACACTGCCGGCATTGATAATATATTTATTCTCCGGTGAAAGCAGATACACTCCCTGCAACAGGGGACGGCGGATGAGACGGTCATTGTCCAGCACGATCATTTCAAGGTCATGGGTATGGCCGATAAAGCAGCAGAATTCTTTCATCTGCATCATTGTCTGCCGGATTTCAGCATCTGAAACTTCAAACAGATATTTGGTGGGGGATTCCGGCGGAAATCCATGAACAAACCGCAGATTGTCTTTGATCAGGACATTGGGAAACCGCCGGATCCAGGCAAGGCTGGCCGCTGAAAGCATGGAAATGGTCATTTCAATGGATGTTCTGGCCACCGGGTTGAACAGGAGCAGAAAATCCGGCCGGGTAGCGCCAAGCTCATGATTTCCGGTGACAGACGGAATATTCCGGGCCTGGAGCATATGAATTACGTTTTCCGGTTCCGGCCCATATCCGATATTATCTCCCAGGCTGATAATCTGATCGCAGGCCTGCTGGTCCACATCCTTTAATACCGCATCCAGCGCAGTGGCATTGCCGTGAATATCCGAAAGAATCGCGGTTTTCATCCGTTAACCGACTTTAATGCCGGTGATATCCTGATAAAGATTTTTGTTGATGGAATAGGTCAGGCCGTCTTCAAAATCAATTTTTCCTTCTTTGTAAAGCTCTGCCAGGGAAAAATCCAGCGGGGTGAACTCTTCGCACCCGGTTTCCATCTGGGAACGGATCTGATGCAGTTTTCCTTCCCGGATCAGGTTTGCAATGCGGTTGGAATTGGTAAACCGTTCCAGGGCCAGAACCAGGGAATCTTTCCCTCTGGTGGGCACCAGGCGCTGGGCAAGGGACATGAGCAGGGAATCTGCCAGCAGCAGGGTGATAAGCTTTTGATGATTTTCCTGAAACATATTGACAATGGTGCGGATGACTGCCGTGGAATTGGCGGCATTCATGGTGCTGAGCACCAGATGGCCGGTGCTGGCGGCCCGCAGTGCGATTTCAAAAGATTCCGTGTCCCGCAGCTCGCCCACCACAATAACATCCGGAGACTGCCGGAAGATCGCACTCATGCCTTTTTCAAAGGATGGCGTATCCCTGCCGATTTCCCGCTGGTTGATATTGCTTTTTTTGTGTTTGTGCAAATATTCAATGGGATCTTCCAGGGTAACAATATTGCAGCGCCGGGTGGTGTTGATAATATCCACCATGGCGCACAGGGTGGTGGACTTGCCATGCCCGGCCGGGCCGGAAATCAGAATCAAACCCTGGGGCTTTAAGGCATAGTCCCGAATCCAGTCCGGCAGACGGAGATCTTTCAGTGACGGCAGCCGATCGTTGAGCCGGCGAATTGTGATGGAAATGGAATTCCGCTGCCGATAAAAATTAATTCTGAAACGGCCGAGATTGGGGTAGGTGAGGGCAATATCCAGATCATTGGTTTTCAAAAATTTTTCCCAGTCTTCATCTCTGTTGGCCAGCAATTCCCGGGCATACAGCTCACAATCCGCCGGGGTCAGGGAAACCGTGGCAAGCCGCTTGACCTGGTTGCTTATTTTTACAGATGGCGGCACGCCCGCGGTCAGAAGCATGTCACTGCCTTCGGTTTTAACAAGATAATGCAGCAGGGATTCAATTTTAGGTGATGTCTGGGTTTCACTTTTGTCTTCCATGGCAACACTTTCAACGGTTTTTCCGTCAATGCCGCCTTCAAAACTGGAGGATAAAAGGCTTAAGGCTGCTTCCATCATAAAAAAAGGAACAATCACGGGTTTGATTTTTACGCCCATGGTGAATTCCAGATCACTGATGGTCATAAAATCCTGAGGGCTGACCATGCCAAGGGTCAGGGTATGTCCTGCAGATGCAACCGGCAAAATTTTATACTGCTTGATTTTTTCAAGGGGAACCATGTCAATAACATCCTGGCTGATGGTTTCCTTGAAAATATTGACCGCAGGCACGCCGAATTTTTTTGAAAGAAAATTCAGCATATTATCCGTGGTGACAAATCCCATTCGAATAAGAAGGGAGCCCAGGGGCATGTCCACCTGGGAGCGGCGATGAAGCGCTTTTTCCAGCTGTTCCCGGGTAATCAGCCCGGAGTGAATCAGTTCTTCGCCCAAAAGGCCTTTGGGCGTTGGATTGATTCTTGTCTTTTTGGCCGCACTTGGCATGATAGACCTCCTTGGCTTAACCGTGGGTTGGCACGGTCTTTCAAGTTGCAGTGCCTGCCGGCAAAGCAGCCACCAAATTTTGCGGGGCAGGCCACCGTGCCTGCCGGTAATAGACGAATAGGCAATTTGTCAAATTATAAACCAAATAATTATCACTGTTTTATAAATTTTTCCAAGGAATTTTTTTCTATCTGGTATGAAAAGTTTTACTTGTCATCTTTTAAGGTTTTTTTTAATGCAAAGGAATTGACGAAGATCTGACTTTTTAGAGGAGGTTTTAAGTGAAAATCGGAGTTGTCGGTACCGGTGCGGTGGGCGGATATTATGGTGCCCTGCTTGCAAAAAACGGATTTGATGTGCATTTTTTGCTGCGAAGCGATTTTGATCATGTAAAGCAAAACGGTCTGCGGGTGGAATCCAAAAACGGTGATTTTAAACTGGACCATGTGAAATGCTACCTCAGCCCCAAAGAAATGCCGGAATGCGATATTCTTATTGTTGCGTTAAAAACCATTCACAACCACCAGCTGCACGCGATGCTTCCTGCCGTCACAATGCCCGGCACCAGTGTTGTGCTGCTGCAAAACGGGCTGGGTGTTGAAAAAGAAATCGCGGATATCGTGCCAGAAGCAATTGTTATGGGCGGGCTTTGTTTTCTCTGCTCCAATAAAATCGGTCCCGGCCATATCCGCCATCTGGACTATGGCAGCATTCGCCTGGGCCAGTATCAGACAAATGACGCACCGGCCGGTGTTACTGATAAACTGAAAATGATGGCGGATATTTTTTCAAAAGCCAAAATTCCAGTGCAGCTTGAGCCGTCTCTTGGCAAAGCGCGCTGGGAAAAACTGGTGTGGAACATGGCGTTTAACGGTACCACTGTGATACTGGACGCGACAACGGATTTGATCATGAAAAATGATGCGGCCCGGTCCATGGTCGCGGAAATTATGCGGGAAGTCATTGGCGGTGCCAGGGTATGCGGGTATGATATTGATGATGGTTTTGTGGATCTCATGCTTGCAGCGACCGAGAAAATGGTGGAATACCGGCCCAGCATGAAGCTGGATTACGAGGCATGCAGGCCCCTTGAAATTGACAGCATTTACTGGCGCCCCATCCGCGCGGTGCAAGCAAAAGGCCATGACATGCCGGCATCCCGAATCCTGGCCAGCCAGCTTGATTTTCTGGACTGGAGAAACCGAAAATGATTGTGATGAAGTATCAGTGTATTTGAAAATATAAGATCCGTGAAATCCGTGAAATCCGCGTCAAAAAAAGATTTGGACACGGATTTCACGGATTGCGCGGATTTTTTGGTTCTGGTTTTACTCGTTCTCACGGTTTCTGTGGAAACTCAGGAGCAGCCACTTGAAATAAAATCTCCGTCATGTCGGATTTGATCCGGCATCCATATTTTTTCATTTCAACGATCTCCGTGGGAACCCATGGGGCCGAAAAATTATAATTGGGCCACAGCCAGGGTAAATTTGTTCTACCCCCAAAGCCTATAACCATAGGTCTTTTGTCATATTGCAGGACGGCACGGTGGCCGCCCCTACGACGCGTGGAGACCTTGACCGGTTCGTAGGGCAGGCCACCGTGCCTGCCTTAAAAAAGGCAGAACAAATTTACCGTGGGGCCACAGCGTTTGATTTTGCGGAGGGCGGGCCACTGTGCCCGTCAAATAAATT
Source organism: Desulfobacteraceae bacterium (assembly GCA_011390465.1). GTDB lineage: Bacteria > Desulfobacterota > Desulfobacteria > Desulfobacterales > Desulfosalsimonadaceae > SURF-3. The sequence continues at coordinate 1,583 of JAABSH010000029.1, read as the reverse complement.
GAATAAAACAAATTTACCCTGGTGAAATTATAATTTTTTGATAAAAAAGCTTCTTGAAATACTTTAAACAGATCGTTAGCATATATTTACCCGGGCTAAAAATCCGCCTTTTATCACTGTTTATGGTTTATGTGGAAGTGCAAAAGTGAAATCCAGTGACCACAAGGAGAAAACAGAGATGAGTTAATTACCATATTCATTAATAATCGAAGCGACGGAGGAGCCCGATTATTTTGAGTTCTATTCTCCAGACCAAGATAAGACATATATAAAATCTGTAAATGAGGGTAGCCCCGTGAACACAAAAGAACAACTTATAAATGAGATTGAGGAAGTCCCTGAACCACTCCTCTCCGAGGTACTCAATTTTCTATATTTTCTGAAAGCAAAGACCATTCGAGCCAACCTGGATACCGCATTAATAAGCGAATTCTCTTTAGGAAAGGATTGGCTGAACCCGGAAGAGGATGAAGCATGGCGAAATTTATGAAGGGCGATGTGGTCGTGATTCCATTCCCTTTCTCTGATCTGAGTCAGGCAAAGCGGCGCCCAGCTCTTGTTCTCACCACCCTTGAGGGAGATGATGCCATCCTGTGCCAGATAACGAGCAAAAACATATCTGATATCTATGCGGTTCCGCTTGATGGTGCTGATTTCCATTCTGGAAATCTGAAACAGTCAAGCAATATAAGGCCAAACCGTTTATTCACAGCAGACACGCATATCATTTTATATCGGGCAGGCAGCATCAAAAAAGCCAAGTTGAATCAAGTAATCAACAAAGTGATTGAAATTATAAATTAAAGTTGTCATGGCATAGAATCCGCTGGCGGCATCCTGTCAAACTATCGGGAAAATATTCATTCCCAATGAAGCAATCATAGAATCTTAAAAAATACTCAAATAACGTAAAGAGCATCACGATGCCTGAATTATCTATTGATATTCCAATGAAAAATTCTGATTATCCACTTCGCTCAAGCCCGGGTACTCTGGTTCGTAGTGACGCCGTAAGGCGTTACATTATATGCCCTCACGGGCACACTACAAACGGCCTTGAGGCAAGGCAACATGAATGACTTGAGTTCTAAACAAAAAGAAACGATCACTATGAAATGTCATGTTTGTGGTTCTGAAATGCAGGCCATCATTACCAGTCTTCCATTTAAAATGAATGAAAATACCATTTTGATCATCAAGGAGCTGCCTGTTTATCAATGTACCGGAAGTTTTCAACGGTCGGGGATAATCCCCGCCCCTACGGATAATGACCGGATTTCTATGTAGGGGAGGGCTTTATGCCCTCCCGGAAAGATCCCGGTATTTCTCGTTCTCATGCTGCTGTGGGAACGAACAGATTGATTTCGTAAAGGCCATTTTTTTTGTATTATTAAAGCTTAACAGGGATTGAATTAAGTATGTCCGGAAATACATTTGGCAAATTATTCTGCATCACCACCTGGGGCGAATCCCACGGCCCGGCCGTCGGTGTGGTAATCGACGGATGCCCGCCTGGTATTGAAATGAATGAAACGATTATCCAGGAAATGCTGGACCGCCGGCGGCCGGGCAGGGCAGCCACC
>JAABSH010000028.1 GCA_011390465.1 Desulfobacteraceae bacterium | reverse complement strand
GCAGATATTTTACCAGAAATATAGGCATTACCGAATTTTCAAAGAACAGCTCAAAGAAAAGCAAATTTTACCTTGACTTTCCTCTGATTAACTTAAGTTTGCATTCACCGCAAATGATTTTGGTATTCGTACCGCAAGGCTGTTACCCCATTTTTTTATTTTTGTTTGCATATTTTATCTCCCATATTTTATCTCGATTGAAGGGGCCATGCCATGAGCAGCGTATCTACACTGAGTATACATTTGACGTTGCAAAATGGCAATATGGATTTTACTGGATTTTAAACTGAGATGAAAGGATTGCGGATACGCAACTGATTATCCACAAGCAATCCATTCTTCATGTCCTCGGAATATAAAATTTTGCACCCCGCAATCAACGCGGCCGCCACAATCATGGCATCATAGGTGCTCAGCTTATATTGCCCGGCGATCCGGATACCTCGCTCTTGGGTTTCAACCGTCAACGGTTCAACAGAACAAAAATATCGTATCAATGAAAGCAGTTCGTTGATTTCCTCCCATGGCATCGACAATTTGCGGCGTGCCACATTAACGATTTCATTGAGTACCTGAACACTGATGCGGCCGCCTGATTGAACGATGGCCTCGGCCTGCTCCGCCTTATCAGGGTTTTCCGACAAAAGATACAGCAGGACGTTGCTGTCGATGAAAACTTCTTCAGGCCCGGGCATTGGCATCGTTTCGGTCGAATGTGAAATCATCCGGTAATCTTCCCCGGAATTGACGCAACTTTGCCAGCACCTCTTCCCGGCCGGGTTTCTTTTTTATCTGAAATACCCGAGCATCCGCAATCACCACCTCAATGTCGTCCCCTTCCCGCAGGGCCAGGGCCTCGACCACCGCCGCCGGCAACCGAATCGCCAGACTGTTTCCCCATTTTGAAACCTGCATGCGTTGTCTCCCTCGGCATTAAATTTGATATACATTTGTTAAAATGTATATCATGACATCGAACCAGGGTCAACAGGTAATCCAAGGGCCGGAAATTCATATTTAAGCTTTCAGAGCCCGGAGTCAGCGTGATGATTCCATTAAAAAAGCGGACCGCCTGCAAGCAGGGGTCCGCTTCGTTGTTCAATGACCGGGTTTATCCGGTCATCATGTCCATCTTCAGAGGTCGTTATTGACTCATTTTCTGCACTTTTTCCCGAATTTCGGGATCTTGCTGCATGGCCATGCTGATCTCATTGTACTGTTCCACATCAAGGCCTTTGTCTTCGATGGATTTAATCATTTTCTGGGTGTATTGGCTCTGAAGCGCCTGGGCTTTTTCAGCATCTTTTACTTCACTGATCACCTCGGTATACTCACTTCTGATTTCATTAACATCGTTAAATGCCATAGCGAATTTCTCAATTTCCGTGTTGCTGAAATCCGTGTTCGTCTCCTGTTGGTACTGGTATTCCTGAGATCCTCTGTACCCTTCCTGCTGACCGCTATCCTGCGCCATTACCTGAGGCGCGGCCATCAGAAAACAGGCAGCGAGGATCACAGCAAAAAATTTCCAGGACGTCATTGGTTTACGTTTAATTCGAATACTCATGTTAAAAAATCCTCCTTCTGGGTTTCGGTTAAAAAAACGGCAATATTAAAATTGCCTGCACTGCTTTTTATGCTTTTTATAGTTTGCAGTGTTTGTGCCAAATTTGTTAAAAGTCTCATATATATTCATAACTATTTAATTTTCTATATAATTTAAAACAATCAAAAAAAATCAAAGAATCCTTTTAACCGCAAAAAATATGTGTCAAAATAGCACATGTGCAATAATGTCAAAGGAGGTTTGTCTGTGAAAAACCCGCTTTTCAACCGGTTAAGCCTGCGGTCGGTGCTGATCGTCAACGTAATTGCGCCGCTGCTGATCGCCATGACCGGTGCTGCTTATATCGGCTTAGCCATGCTGGAGCAAATCGTAGAAGAACGGATGCAGGAGGATGTGCAGCTTGTGGCCCGGGCAATCCGCCTGCCGGTAAGTTACAGTCTGGAAAAAGAACGCTTCGGCAGCATCAGCCAGACCCTTCAATCCGTATTTCATATTGGCCGGGTCTATGGTGCCTACGTTTACAACACGCAGGGAGACCGCATTGCTTCAATGGGGGCTGTTGAGCCGGATATCCATCAGCAGAACCTCCTGGATGTGGCCAAAGACGGCGAACGCACCGGGCAATATGAAAAGATACAGGGCCGCCGGGTGTACTCCTATTTTGTACCGTTGTTCGACACCACAGGAAAAAGCATCGGCCTGCTTCAGATCATCCGGAAAAAAAGTGATTTTGAAAATTATATCCACCGGCTCAGGGTTCGGGTTGCCGGTATTATTGCCGGAGCTGGCGTTTTAATAGCCGTTTTTGTCCTGCTTGGGTTCCATCATGCCGCCGGCCGCTACTTTGAAGCGCTGACAAACAGCATGGCGCAAGTACAACACGGTAAGCGCTTTCACCGGGCCAGGGAAACCGGCCCCAGGGAAATTACCTCACTTGCGAAATCTCTGAACACCATGCTCGACAGCCTCTATCGCTCTGAAAAAGAAATTGCCAAACGTCGAAAAACCCAGCAGGCCCTGGAAGCCCGGCTGCGGCAAAGCGAAAAGATGGCGGCCATCGGTCAACTGGCCGCCGGCGTTGCCCATGAACTGGGGGGGCCATTGTCCCTTATCGACGGAAAAGCCCAGCGCGGCCTGCGGGACAGCGGCACCAGCGACACCAGCAAAAAGACCTTGGAAGATATCCGCAATCAGGTCCGGCGCATGGAAAACATTGTCCGGCAGCTTCTGGATTTTGGCAAAGGGACCATGCGGGAAAAACGATGGACTCAGGCCGACCGGCTGGCCGGTTCCGCGGTTGCCATGATTCGGAAAGAAATGGGCGGAAGCGTGCAGCTCTTTTTTAACGGCCCAACACCTGCGCCTTTTTTATATGTTGACCCGTTGCGTCTTGAGCAGGCCCTGATCAATTTAATCCGAAATGCGATGCAGTCCGGAGAAGCAACTGAGGTGCGGCTTTGCTGGGAGCTTTCGCCCCGGGGAGATGTTGTTTTCACGGTCACGGACAACGGCACCGGCATTGCCGATGCCATTAAGCCAAAAATTTTTGAACCGTTTTTCAGCACCCATAAAACACCGGAAAATACGGGCATGGGACTGTCCGTGGTACACGGAATCATCAGGGAGCACAATGGAACCGTTCAGGTTTTTGACCCGGACACCGGAGGGGCGGGGTTCCGAATCACACTGCCGCCGCAACCCAAAAAGCATCCGCAGGATCAGGAGAAAAATAATGTCTGAAGCATCATTGTCAGCGCCATTTAAAAATAAAAAACACCGCATCCTGCTGGCGGAAGACGACCAGGGCCTGGCCGAACTCCTCTATGAAGAGCTGGATGAAGCGGGTTATCTTGTAAAAATCGCGGCGTCTGCGGAAGCGGCTGAAGGCCTGCTCAAATCCTGGGAACCGGATCTCGTGATCTCCGATCTGAAACTGCCCGGTGCAGACGGCATGACCCTGCTGCAATGGGCAAAGGCCCTTTATATTCAACCGGGGTTTTTAATTATCACTGCCTTCGGCAGCATCGCTCAGGCAGTTGAAGCCCTCAAATCCGGCGCAGATGATTTTCTGGCCAAGCCGTTGGATCTGGAGCATTTCCGGCTGAGCGTAAAACGCATCCTTCACCACCGGCAACTGCAAAAGGAAGTCCAACGATTCAGAAATCTTATGGTCGGGGACGGTTTTCAGGGCATGATCGGGAATACCCGTAAAATACGTATCATGTTCGATCAGATCAGGGAAATCGCCGCGGCCCAGGGCGCTGTATTGATACAGGGAGAAAGCGGCACCGGCAAAGAGCTGGTGGCCCGGGCGGTGCATGACTTAAGCCCCAGGCACGATGCCCCGTTTCTGGCGGTTAATTGTGCCGGCATACCGGCTGAACTTTTGGAGAGTGAATTTTTCGGCCATGAAGCAGGAGCATTCACCGGGGCCGCAAAAAAACGACAGGGACTTTTTCAGCAAACCCATGAGGGCTCCCTGTTTCTGGATGAAATCGGAGAAATGCCGCCCAGTCTTCAGCCCAAGCTGCTGCGGGTGCTCCAGAACGGCGCGTTCCGGCCGGTGGGGAGCAACAAAGAGCAAAAGGTGGATGTCCGGGTCATCTGTGCCACCAATCAGCCTCTGAACACCCTGATTGATTCCGGCGCGTTCCGGCAGGACCTTTTTTTCCGCCTGGAAACATTCAACATTGCCGTCCCTCCGTTAAGGGAGCGCAAGGATGACATCCCTCTGCTGGCGGCCCACTTTCTGAATCGTTACAGTCTTCAGGCAGGAAAAGAAATAAAAGGACTCACGTCCGAGGCCATGGAACAGATAATGAAATATGCATTCCCCGGAAACGTGAGAGAGCTTCAGAATATTATTGAACGGGCGGTCACTTTCTGCCACGGCGACCACATCGGACCGGAGCATCTGCCCACCCGAATCCGTCAGCATGCAGATGGTATGGCCGAACAGCCGGAAGCTGCCCCCGGAACCCTGAACGCGCTGGTGGAGGAACATGGCATATTGCCGACACTTCAGGAAATTGAAAAACAATATATTGATTTTGTGCTGAAAAAAACAGATGGGAATAAACGACGGGCCGCGGCAATTCTCGGTATCAGCCGGAGAACCCTGTACCGGCACCTGGAAACGTGACCCTGCCGCGCGGGTATGGGTCTCTGGAAATTTCCGGCCTGAAAACAATTATTGACCCGGCTGTTAACCGGTGTTCCTTCAGCGGCGCCGTGACAGGGAGAAAATCCACTGCGCCGCTGAAGGAGATACTGATTTTTTTGAAACCGGTTTATTTGTCAGGACTTTTTCTGTGATCTCCGTAAACTCTGTGGTTGAAAAAAATTTTTACATTTTTTTCAACAGCTGATTGGCCGCGGTCAGCAGCGGGTCCCATACCGGGCCGAAAGGCGGGGCGTAGGAAAGATCGGTCTGGCTGAAGGTTTCCACGGTCATTTGGGTGTGCAGGGCAACGGCAGCCGCATTGATTCGGTGGGCCGCCCCTTCTTTTCCCAGCATTTGCGCGCCCAGAAGCCGGCCGGATTTTTTGTCCCCGATCATATAAACATGAATGGGGACGGAGCCGGGATGGGCATGGGCCCGGGACCGGGATTTGATCACCACATCCACGGGATCGAATCCCGCAGCCTTGGCTTCTGCCATGGTCAGGCCGGTGCGGGCCATTTCCAGATCAAAAATTTTAAACACGGCCGTGCCCGCGACGCCGTCCATTTCTTTAGGAATGCCGCAAACATTGTCCGCCGCAGTCCAGCCCCCCCGGTTGGCCACCAGGGCCAGAGGAATCCAGGTTTTTTCACCGGTCACCAGATGATAGGCATCGGCACAATCCCCTGCCGAATAAATATTCGGGTCGGATGTACAAAGATGCCGGTCCACGGAGATGGCGTTTTTCACGCTGAGTTCAAGCCCGGCCGCAGCGGCGAAATCACTGTTGGGCCGGATGCCGATGGCCACCAGCACCATGTCGGCGTCCAGAGAATTTTCCTGACAGACCACGGAAAGCCCGGCGCCGTTGGATTCAATTTTTTGCACGCCATTGCAGAGATGAATCCGGGCACCCCGCGATTCCACCTCCTGTTGCACCGCTTCTGAGAGTTCCGGGGCAGTCCAGGACACCAGGGCCTTGCCGGGTTTGACCAAGTCCACCTCGATCCCCCGCTCCCGCAAGGATTCGCACATTTCCAGGCCGATGTATCCCGTGCCGATGATGACCACTTTTTTCACCGGTCTTTCATTTAGCCAGGCTTTCATTTTCCGCCCGTTATCAAGAATTTTCAAGGAGAAGACACCGGGAAGATCAGTGCCTGTAAAATCCGGCATGACAGGTGTGCCGCCCGTGGCGATAAGCAATTTGTCATAGGGGAAGGTAAATGCCGTTCCCTGATCAGTTGTACCGCATACCGTTTTTTCCGCGAGATCAATTTTCGTTACTTCATGCCCGGTGAGCAGGTTGATGCCCTGCTTGCTGCGGAAAACTTCCGCCTGCCGCACCACCAAATCCTCTATGGGTTTTTCCGGCACCGCAATATTATAGGGCATGCCGCAGGCGGAAAACGACACGTCATGATTTCTCTCCAGCACCGTGACATTCATGTCGGCCATGTTCCTTTTTGCCCGGCTGGCCGCGCTCATGCCCGCGGCATCGCCACCGATCACCACAAAATCCATAAGATCTCCTTCTTTAAAATTCAAAGATTTTCCCGGCCCCACCGGGAATGTATTTTTCCGGGTACAACTCCGCGATTTCCTGAATATGCTGGGTGCAATGGGTGGGGCAGATGCGTGTGAGACTTTTTACCAGATCATAATCATCAAATCCGTGCAACCCGCCGATGACAGTGGTGACATTGCCAAAGGCCCCGGCGGCTTTTACAATCTCGCGCACGCCGGGATGGGAGCACCCGGCCACCACCACCACTTCATCATCCGGCAGACAAAGGGCCATGGAATGTTCAATCCCTTTCAGCTCACCGGTGGACCAGATTTTATCACTGATCCGGGTGGCTGCGTCAACACGGATCAGATTTTTCATATCCCGGAAATGCTCTCCTTCTGTATTCAGGGACACGGGCACATACACGGGGATCTCCGGGTTATCCTGGACCACGGCCATGCCGCCGATGTGATCCCAGTGGTCATGGGAAATAAAAACAAGGTCCATATCACGGGCATCAACGCCCAGGGTTTTCATGTTATTTGCCAGAATATCCGCATGAGCGCCGGTATCAAACAGCATTTTCCGGCCGCTGAATTCCACCATACAGGAAAATCCCCAGTCCGGGGTCAGATTTTTTTGCCAGGCAGTATTATCATATAAAATAGTAATTCGCAGTTGCGGTTTCAAAAGATTTCCTCCTTAATTCGTCAAAACTAAATCACCACAGAGATAACGGATTGTTTGTCCCTCTCGGTGATCTCCGTGATCTCTGTGGTTTTAAAAAAAACCCCGTTTTTTACGGGCCGGACCGGCCGGGTTATCGCCGGATCTGTCAGGTGGGGCAGGTATTGTGCTCCGATCCTTTGGCCACCCAGGCCAGGAACCGCTGCAGCCATCCCTGTTTTTCCGGTTTCAGCGAATCCCGGGAGTTTTCCGGCGATCCTTTTTGATCCCGGGTTTTCGGTTGATGTTGTTTTTGCATGGGGCAGTATATCCGTCTCCTGGTATTTTTTATCTTAACTTCTGCAACGCCTGCTCCGCCGCCACGGTAATCGGTTCCGCGCTCGGCTCGGATGAAATATCCGGGTTGCAGGCGGAGGTAAATGTGGTCAGTTCGGAGATGGTTCTGCCGCACAGGATAAAGGCGGTGACCGCGTCAATTTCCCGGGCAGGCGCAATATCATGGCTCACGATCTGTCCGCCGATGAGTTTCTGGGTTTTTTTATCAAACACCAGCTTGATTTTCCAGGGTTTCATCCCCGGAATCATGCCATGCTTGCTTCGGGAATCCACAATGGCGCAAACGGTTTCAAACCCTTCCCGGGCCGCGCATTCCTCGCTCAGGCCGGTGGCGGTAATGGTCATGTCAAACATCTTGCATCCGCCCGCATCCACCACCCCGGGAAAGGCAATGTCATATCCGGCCAGGCGCTTGGCAGCCAGCCGTCCCTGCATGACCGCCGGGCCCCGGAGCTGTCCGGGTGTGGGTTTTCCCGTAATAAAATTTACTTTTTCAACACAGTCGCCCCCGGCCAGAATGTCCGGATCCGAGGTTTCCTGGTATTGATTCACCTTGATGCCAAACCGGCCCAGCTCAAGGCCCATGGCTTCCGCCAGCCCGGTATTGGGCCGGACCCCCACATTCATAAACACCATGTCCGCGTCCAGGGTTTTGCCGGATGCCAGTTTTACACCCGTAATTTTGCCGTCAGTACCCACCAGTTTGTCTACTTTTTCACCGGTGAGAATGGTAAGACCCTTTTCTTCAAGATAGGCTTTCACCCCATCTGCCATCTCCTTGTCCAGCATGAGCGGCAGGGGTCGGTCCATAAGTTCCACCACGGTGATGTTAAACTGATCCGGATGCTGGGCTGCCAGAAGAGAGGCAATCTCCATGCTGATAAACCCGGCACCGATACAGATAATATGCCTGGGTTTTTTATCCGCGATAAACTTCCGGATGCCATTGGCATCTTCCAGGCCCCGCAGGCCCATCACCCCTTCCAGGTCTTTCCCTTCAATGGGCGGGATGAACGGACTTGCCCCGTTGGCCAGAAAAAGCTTGTCATATTTGAATTCCTGACCATCGGATACCGTGAGGATTTTTTTGACAGGGTCTACCGTGGTCACTTCCTTCTGAACCACATGAATTCCCGCGCCTTCAAGCATTTTATCCGGCACGACAATGGATTCTCCGGCAGCCAGACCGGCCACCACATGAGGAAGCGCTCAGCGGACAATAAAAAATTCTTCTTTGCGGATAACGGTTACATCAACTTCAGGCATGAGTTTTTTAGACAGCATGGCCGCCGGCCCGCCGGCGCCGCTGCACCCGACAATTACCAGTTTCTCACCTTTTTCCATTTGTCCCCTCCTTGCAAATTTGAAAAAATGCTTTCTATGAAACCTTGCTCAATAATGAAATGATAAATGAACAGATCCGAATATTTCAGGATCTGTTTGTTTTTTAAATGATTTTGTGCGGCAGACATATGCCAGAATCAGTTTCACTTTTCCATAAGCCAGGCCCAGGCCGCCCGTAAAAATGCCAACCACGGGTTCTTTGTCAACACTGTGACTGTCGCGGAAGGTATTACCGTCCAGGAAAATGTCATGAAAAACCACCTGAGAGCATCCGGACAAAAAAAGGTGAATGCCGAAGCGCTTTTTTGCGCTTTCACCGGAATGCGCGCACATATCACCGTTAAAACAGGTGGCAGGCTGAATCGGAAAATTTCCAAAATCAGTGGGGACGTTCCAGCCATATCGCAGCAACATCCCCAAATTGTAAAATGTTCTTACGTTGCCAAGGCCTCCGCCGGTGTGAAAAATCGCTTCCCCGCCAATCCCGGATCCCGGGTTGGTCCGGAGCACTTTTCGTTTGTAATCATAGATCAGGCAAATCACCGGCTCATCCTCCAGCTGATGATCCCATCCATTGGTGGCATGACTGTTTAAAAAGTCATGGCTGAACGTCTGCATCTGTTCTGCATAGGAATGAGGACCGACAATGCCGGCGCACAGGCCGAAGCTGTGCATACGCTTGCGGGTTTTACGGTGAAAATTCATCGCCGCATAGGTGATACCGGCATACGGCCGGTCATCCCGGATCAGTTCTCTTGATTCAATATCCTCAGGGGTATATATAGCCTGGCCCACTGAAAACGTCAAGGCGGCGCTCTGGTTTCCCAGATTGCCAAACCCAAGCCGCCGGACTACCGGATACAACCATCGATGGGTCCAGGCATCCGCCGGCAGTTCAGAAAGTCCATACTGACTCCAGGTCAATTTCAACCCGCTGGTATACTGGTCATCGGAGTCGGCAAAAACATCATTTTCCACATACAGGCTGAAAGACCTGAATCCTCTATTTAAATCAATGGGTTCCGCAAAACCGGCCTTGCTGCCGGACACCAGGAGCAGGACGACAAAAGCTTTTTTGACAATATCCTGAAAATCAAAACCGGTTCGGTGCCTTAAGAAAAAAAATCTGTCTGCCATATGATCCGCAACACCCGGCCCGGCCGATCATAAGTCCAATCATAAATCAGATGATAACGCCCGGGACCGTTTTATGATTCAGTGGTTATCCGTTTCCGGCTGCAAAACACATAATATTCTACTGCAGCAATGCCCGTAAGAAAATACCCAAACAGCTCCAGCCCTTCTTCAACCATATTTTTGGCGCACCGGATACACCCATTTCCCACTAATTCTTCCCACAAAAAACCACAGCCAAGCAACCGGGAAAAAACAAACACCGTTAAAAAGCCGCAGAGAAAAATGCCAAATGCCGGCAATTCAACAAATTCCGTTGCATCCGCAACAAAATTTTCTTTATACCGGTATGCAAAACTTCCAAACGCCAGCGCCGCCATCAGGCACGGTACTTTCCAGAAACCATGCCACACATAATCAAACAGCGCGTCCAGCTCCCGGATAAACGCCATGCAAAAAAACCCCGCCAGAAGCAACCCGAATGATCGGCGCGGACGGGTGCGCACCCCTGTCAGCAGAAACACCGTCGCAATGCTAAACAGAATAATTTCCTGAACTATTTCCGTGAGTGACAGCTCACTAAATTTGTGATGAATACCTTCAATGGGAAAAAAAACATCCAGATAAAAAATCACCCAGATCCCAAAAGTCAGCAACAGATAAATGCCTGATTTTATAATGCTCTGTTTTAATATCATTTTCAATCCATTTTAATTAAAATGCATTGTGGATTGTTTCCGAAATTAAACTAAAGGCGACGCACCTGAATGCCGCCGCCTTTATGAATTACCCCTGCGCGCAGGGATTAAACACCCAGTGTATCCGCGGTCTGCTCTGCCTGAAGATGGGACTGCCATTCCTCGCCCCAGAGATCGGGAACAGTTTCTTCCACCGGGATAATGGACTCCCAGGACACATCCATATCCGTAAAGATTTTTTTCAGCTGTTCTTCATCCTGGGCCCGCCATACACAAAACCGCATGCCTTTGTTTTCATTAAAATACGTTCTTTCCCATGTGGCGTTTTCAACATTGGCCAGTTTGCGCCAGTTTCCCTGAACCACTTTGCAATCAACACCCGGGTTTTTGTGCACTGCCATAAATTTTTTCCAGTTTCCCATGTTAAAGCCTCCTTTGCTTGAGATGATTAAAATTTTGAATCAAGCACACATGTGTGACAGGCGCCATCACCCCCTTTCTTTCCCATCCCGGTTTTTTTCATTACCGGCGTTTCCGTTGCCGGTTGTACCGCATCCGGCGACATGTGAAACCCACCGGATATACGAAAAAATTATTTATTTTCCAGTTTTTCGAGCTGCTCCCGCAGCAACGATTTAAACCGATCCAGTGTGGCGGGATAGGCCTGCATGGGAATGCCCATCCAGTCACAATATTCCAGAAAATCTTCCGGGTTTTCCGCCATATACTGATCAAGATACCCAATGCCGTCCAGAACAATGGCACCGCCGGTATGACGGGGAAAATTTTCATTGGCCAGGCCCTTGTCCCATCCTTTGAACACCAGCTTCCGGAACCTTACCCAGCCCGGGGTCATCCACCATACCTTTTCACCGCCGGCCATTTCCTGGGCAATGGTTTCCCGTTCCGATTCGCTGGCGATCATATCCATGCAATGGGTGGCATTGATGCGAACAACTCCCGGTCCCTGCTCTTCGATAATGGTATCCATTTTTCGCAGGGGCTCGTCCGCGTTCACATAGCAAAACTTACCCCCGTAAACCACAATCACCTGATTTACCGCTTCTTTGGCCTTGTGGATTCTTTCAACCAGCTGCCGTTCCAGCTCATGAATATCCTCATGCAGTCCCGGGGTGGTGAAATAAATATGCTCAGTATCCAGAAACCCTTCGTCCTGCATCTGTTTAAGTTCCATTCGCAGGGTGCCGCAGGATACAATTGCCGTATCTTTAAAAGACAGATTTTCCATTCAGTTCCTCCTTGTAGGGTTCAGATTCAATCCATCAATGTCTTTAATGCGCCGGCAATGACCGATTCCGGCTGAAGACCGATAAATCTTTGAATTTCTTTGTTGTTCTTAAAAATAACCAAAGTGGGAATACTTTGAATGCCCAGCTTCCACACCACATCCTGATGATTGTCAATGTTCATGGCGGCAACAACGGCCTGGCCACTGAATACCCGGGCAACTTTTTCCAGAATCGGCTCCTGGGAGCGGCACGGACTGCACCAGGGTGCATTAAAATCTATTAATGAAATGCCTTTTTGAATCAGATCATCATACTCTTTTCTGGATCTGAGAATCACAACCGCCATGAAGCCTCCAAAATCTTAAAAATTTTCCCGCATCATCTGCATAGGTATTATACAAGAGTTATGCCATTTCCCGAGTTTACTATCTGCTGTTTGAAATAATCCCTGTTTTCTGCGCAACCCTCCGCACAACCCATTGATTTATGGTGGTTTAAAAAAATCTACCCCAATGCAGACCCAATGGTTGACAATCTGTGTTTTTCAGTTACATTAAAAAGTAGCGCTACTTTATTCCAAAATTAGCGCTACCATTACACTCTTTGGTTTATTTCGTTATTCAAAAGGAAATACGGTTATGCCCCGCAAAATACCCGACACACCGGATCCGGATTTTGAACCCCTTCTGCTGGAATCCATGGCAGACGGGGTGTTCACCCTGAACAGCAACGGAGAATTCACATACTGGAACCCGGCCATGGAGCGGATCACCGGCTACAAGGCAACCGAAGCCCTGGGTAAGTCCTGCGCCCTGCTCAATTTCAACCGGTGTTTCCGAAAAGCCTGCCCCGCGGGCATCCGGGAATGCGGCATTTACAAGCAGGAGCGCATCGACGGCAAGGAATGTTTTTTAAAACATAAAACCGGCCATGACGTGCCGGTGATCAAAAGCGCGCGGATTCTCAAGGACAAAGAAGGCCAGGTCCGGGGGGTGGTGGAAACGGTTACCGATTTAACCGAGCTGCATCAGGCCCGTCATGAAGCAGAAAAAGCCAGCAGAAGAATGGGCGAAATCTACCGGTTTGACAAAATCATCGGAAAAAGCAGCGCCATGCAGCGGGTATTTGCCACCATCCGGGCGGCGGCAGCCAGTGACGCCACTATTTTAATCCAGGGAGAAAGCGGTTCCGGAAAAGAACTGGTGGCCGGGGCGGTTCATTATAACAGCAACCGGGCGGAAATGCCCTTTGTGACGGTGAACAGCAGTGCCCTGTCTGAATCCCTGCTGGAAAGCGAGCTGTTCGGTCATGCCAAAGGCGCGTTTACCGGTGCGGTTCGGGACCGGATGGGCCGGTTTGAAGAAGCAGAGGGCGGCACAATTTTTCTGGATGAAATCGGGGATTTGAGTCCTTTTATCCAGGTAAAACTGCTGCGCGTGCTTCAGGAAAGAGAGTTTGAGCGGGTGGGCGAATCCAAAAAAAGAAAGCTGGACATTCGTATTATTACCGCCACCAACCGGAATCTCTACCAAATGGTGGCAGCCGGCAATTTTCGGGAAGATCTGTTTTACCGGCTCAAGGTGTTTCCCATCAATCTGCCGCCCCTTCGGAGCCGCAGAGAAGATATTCCCCTGCTGATCAGCCATTTTATTAAAAAACAAAACACCAAAACCGGAAAACGCATTTCCGGGGTCAGTCAGCAGGCCATGCGGATTTTACTGGATTACAACTGGCCGGGCAATGTGCGGGAACTGGAAAATGCCATAGAGCATGCCTTTGTCCTGTGCGAAGAGGGGCATATTGATCTCTTTGACCTGCCCGTGGAAATCCGGCAGATGGAATATCGGCTGGAAAACCGGCCGGCGTATCCGCCGGGATATCCGCCGGAATATCCGCCAGAGGGGAGGCTGAATCCGAACGGAACCACCGGCCGGACTCTGAATCCGGCCCCCCGCCGGAAAAAACCCACCCGGGAGGTGTTGATCCAGACCCTTGAAGCCAGCGGGTGGAACAAAGCGGAAGTGGCCCGGCGAATGGGATTCAGCCGGGCGGCAATCTGGAAATATATGAAAAAATGGAATATTCCGCTGACGCAGCCGGAAGACGACTATTCCATGACCACGGGCAGATAAATTTTTCGTTGTTGCGCAATTCTCCCCGCACTTTTTACAACACCCTCAGATTACCGCAAAGCAGACGGGGCAATCCCCGTCATATGCTTGATCGTGCTGACATTCATGGCCCGGCCGAGGATGCTGTTTAACGGCGTGTCAATATCATCTCCAAGGGCCCACAAAACCTTTTCCAGCAGGAAATGGGCCGTGCCCCGTTGAAAAAGATGCGAAATAAAAAAACAGCCGTAACAATACGCAAGCAGATTTTTCTTTCCGGCGTCACGATAATCGGTTTTTTTGAATTTCCGAATTTTTAAGATATCCCGCAAACTGCCTTTCTGGTAAATTCCGCCCATGCCGCAGCAGATATTTTTTTCCCCGGTGTGGGCCAGTTCCGTGCACTCATATCCGACGGCCCGGGCCAGGCGGTCAATGGCGTCCAGATAGGCCCGGCCAAAAGAATGACCATAGCAGGAATGAAACATACAGATATCATCTGGTTTGGTTTTTTTTTGGTCTTCCACCCTGCGCACTATTTTCAGGTTTCCCGCCTGCATCTGCTCGTCTAAGTATTCATAGATGGAAATAATTTCAAACGGAAAATTCTGATCCAGATACTCGGGCATAAGATTGGAAAACATGTCCTGACAGGACCCGCACATGACCACCAGTCTTTTGAACCGGCTCTGATGAAGCCGGTCCACAAGATTGTCCGCAACGCGCCGGGCCGCCTCAAAAAGACCGCTTCGCATGGCAGGCAGACCGCAGCAGTCTGAAGGGCCGCCGAATTTCGGGAGCCCGGACAAAACACGGGATCGTTCGATATCGCCGGGAAATATCCGGGTGGCGCAGCTGCACCAGAGCAAATCACTGTCCGGGCAGTTTTTGGGTTCCCGCCATTGGGCCATCACGGCTTTTTCTTCTTTAGTGTGATCCGTGTAAAGATCCGTGAAAAAATTGTGGTGCCATCCCTGGTCCTCCATACCGTTGATCATATACCGGAGAGAGGCGGGAACCGTTTTCCTGCGGCGCTGCTGCTCACGGTGCAGCGCAATCATGAAAGCGGCGGGACGGGCATCCACCGGGCAGAAATAATTGCAGTTGGTGCAAAAAACACAATGATCCAGCACATATTCGATGACACCGGCATCTCCTGAACGCATTTTTCGAATAGCATCAATGGCCTGCCCGGAAGACAGGCCACTGTAATTGCATTCTGACAGACACCGGCCGCATTCAATGCGCCGGTCAAAATCATAAGGAGTCATTTTATCGGCTCATGTGATGGATTGAATTCCGTCAGGACGGAACATAATTGATGCTCCCGTAAAAAGTCCGTTTCCGTCATGCCGGACCCCGGATAAAAGCATTCCGGGGCAGGCCCGATCCGGCATCCAGAACATCTTGAGATTGCTGGATTCCCGCTTTCGCGGGAATGACAGAAGAAGACAATTTTTGACTTTTTGCGAAGCCGTCATAATTGATACTCTCGTAAAAAGCCGAATTTAGACGGCAAAGTACAAAAGTTCAAATTCGAGGCGCGCAAATCCTGAGTGATGATTGGTACTTAGCGTACCATGAAGAACGAAGGATGCAGCGCAACAAAGAATTTGGACTTTTTACGAAGCCGTCAATTTTCACTTTCCCCGGCCTGCATATCAGCCCGCCCGCCTGTTGCCGCGGGATCTCCTTTATACCCTAACGCCTTGAAATCCATCACACCATTTGGCCGATGGCAATCCAGACAGGAAAGCGCTTCTCCGGCCGGTGCCACCTCATGGTTGATGCGCCAGCGCATGCAGGTATCCACAAATTCAACCTTGCCGCTGAATTCCAGGCCAGCTGCTTCCATGCCGCCCTGGGCGGCCTTTACCCAATCAAAATGTTCAAAATAACCGGTGAAAAGCTCCGGCGCGATGAGATAACCGTTTTCCGCATCCGCCACATCTTTTCCAAGCATCAGTTTAAAAGGCGTAATCCGTGCCGCTGGATCGCTGATATCACCGTCCGGGGGATTCAGACAGTTCATGCTGTCAAAGGATACGGGATCGCCCTTCAGGTACCGCCGGTGTTTTCCGTTATACCATAAATAGGTGGGCCGGACATTGGTCTCTTTTACCAGCAGCCCTTTTTTCCGGCTCAGGTATTCTTCGCGGAATTCGCTTTTGGAAACCAGCTTTTCTTCGCCCCCGCTCTGGGAATAGTCCCACATGGTAACGGTCGGTGAAAACTTTGCAAACACCGGAATATGACAGGTCTGACAGCTGATGGCATCGCAATGATCGTTAAGCTCCGCCATCAGCGGCGATGATGCATCATGGGGTTTCGGATCATGGCAGTCTGTGCAGGAAACCTGCCCTTCACTGACCGCGGACGTGGTGCTGCTGCCGGCAATGCGGTGCTTTTCCGTTACATGACATTCCTGGCAGGTAAATCCAAGGCCGCCCATGTGCACATCATGGGACGCGGTGGGATTGTCCAGGATATTATCCATATCCCCGTGCTTCACATTATTGCCGCCCCCGCCGTACCAGTGGCAGGCCCCGCAGTTGCCGCGTTCCGGCTTGCCCACGCTGCGGGCAGCGGCTGCCAGGTCAACATCCTTGTCCGGCCAGCCGCAGGTGTTGTTTTTTTTATTAAAAAGCGCGGGATCCGCGTGGCAGATCAAACAGTCCACAGATTCCGGGTTTGAAAAATCAAAAGATTGGTCTGTCCATCCATAACCTGCGTGACATTTGGTGCAACTGCACTCATTAGAAGAAATGTTCACTCAGAAATTGTTCATCAGATTAATTTTTCCGATATGGGTATCTTTTTCATGGCCGATCAGATAAGGAGTGGGACCTTTCCAGAGCCAATGGGCCGTCTTCATAAAATCCGATATTTGATTCGGATGACAGCTCATACAATCCTGCGTTACTTCATTGGGTGTTTCATATTCACCAGAGATAAATTTGGAATGATCCATGGCCCAAAGGGGCGATGTCATCAAACCAAACGTAAAAAACAGATAAAACAAGTACTTCATTGCCCTTTTTCCTTTCAAGAGAATTAGAAATTTACTAGTATCAAACCATATCAACGCAATTACCGATGGGCTTTACATAATCACGACTCGCAGGCGCCGTCAAGAGCGGGGTTGATTCGGGCACGGTAAATTTTATTCCGGTATGTGGGCATACGCCAAAAACCTTTTAAGAAACAGGGAAAATATTCAGATACCGCTATTTATCATCAGCCTGAAAAAAAAGGAACAAAGGCATCACCGGGTTTTCATCAGGATAAAAACCGATTTATTTATTCCCGTTTTCCCGCCTTTTCCGGGCAATCATTTCCGCGGCCTTTATCAAAGGATAGGCCGTGGGCGGCGCCGTAAGCAGCGGATGGGTGCCGATCTGGGCCGTCAAAAGTGCATCCAGGGTCATCCGGTTCTGGATAATAAACCCGATCAGATTGGTGAGTTCGCCGGTGGAGGTGCCGCCCATCACTTCACCGCCCAATATCATGCCGGATTCCCGGGATACAATCAGCTTGACCACCTGCTTGCGGGTATCGGGCAGTGTGCCGGGGTGGCGGTCCACCCCTTCAAATGTCCCGGTCAGAATATCAAATCCCCGTTCCAGGGCCAGGTTTTCCGTCACCCCGGCCGCGCCAAACCCCTGATCTCCCAGGGCCGTGCAAAAAATGGAAACCGTCCCCCCAAAAAGCCGGACAGTGGACAACCGGAAAAGATTCATGGCGGCAATCCGGGCTTCCGCGCATGCGGTGGACGCCAGCATGGTGGGTTTTTCCGTTCGGGTTATAAAACTGGTTTTGGCCGCGCAATCGCCAATGGCAAAAATATCCGAATTTTCCGTGCGCATATATTCATTGACTTGGATAAATCCCATTTTATTGATTTCAAGGCCGGCTTTGGCCGCCAGACGGGTATTGGGCCGATACCCGATGGAAAGCACCACGGCGTCCGCCGGCAGAATCTCCCCGCTGTCCAGCCGGACTCCGGTAACATTTTTATTGCCCACGATTTCTTTAACGCTGCTGCCGGTTTTCAGGTTTACCCCGCGGCATTTCAAAATTTCCTCCGCCCGCTCCGCAAACTCCAAATCAAAGGCCAGACTCAGCACATGGGGCAACATTTCCACCAGGGTAACGTCTTTGCCGCATTTGGTCAGCTCATCCGCCATTTCAACACCGATGAATCCGCCACCGATGACCACCACTTTATGGAAATTGCGCATGCTTACCTGACAGGCATCCAGATAGGACTTGTCTTTGGGAATCACAAACACATTTCCAAGTTCCGCCCCTGTCAGCCATTTGGGCCGCACCGGGGTTGAGCCGGTGGCAAACAGCAGTTTATCAAATGCGATGGTTTCACCTTGGGTTGTAGTGCATGTTTTCTGTTTTGCATCCACATCTTCGATTTCCGCAATTTTCAATTCAATACCGGCATCGGACAGCACGGTATCCGATACCTGATTCTTTTCCGAGGCTTCAAGGGTCCCAAAAATGTAAGGGATGCCGCAAGGCACCAGCATATCTTTTTCCTTCCGCACCAGAATTACGGATTTTTCCGGATAAAATGATTTTGCCGTTGTCGCTGCCACTATCCCTGCCGCGCTGCCGCCGATAATCAATACGTCTGTTTTTTCCATTTCTTCAATCCTTTCACCGATGCAAAGTTTTAAGCGTCCGTCCTGTCAGGCGATGTTCTTTCGCCTGACAGCCCTTAAGGAATACGAAATACCGGGGATAAAGTCCGCGCCCACCTGTCCTGTAGAATTCGGCGGACCATTGGGTATTGCCGTCAGGCGGCCCGGTGCTGAATCCGGACCGCCCTCGGGCAATGATAAGGAAGATATAGCGGGAGGTATGCCAAGCTTCCTTCGTAAAGACTAATTCTTTTGCGTTATACTGGGAAAGGCGTTTAAATCTGTGTGAGGAAGAAACATGGCCGATGTAAATTCATCCATAAACTGGTTATTGCTGGAAAAATCCACATAGGTCATCCGGTTGCATATATCAATGGCCTCTTTCCGGTATGTTTCAGAAAGCAGGGCCATGTAGGCCCCGCCAATGGAACTGTTGCCAAGATACTGAAATTTGGACCGTTCAATATCCGGCAGCAGACCAATAGTGACTGCTTTTTCAAGATCAAGGTACTGCCCGAACCCGCCGGTGATGATCAGCCGGTCCACCATGGAAAAATCCATTCCCATCTGGTTCAAAAGTACTTTAAATCCCGCATATACCGCGCCTTTGCTGCGGATAAGATTGTCAATATCCGACTTCAGAAAAAGAATATCCTTGTCCACGGCGGTCTCATGGGCAAAGGCCAGGATATAAGCGGTTTCATCCCCGTCTTTGGTGATTCTGGGATGATCATCAACGTTGAAGCTTCCGGTCGGCTGAATAATACCGGTTAAAAACATTTCCGAGAGCAGATCAATCATGCCGGAACCACAAATGCCCCGGGGTGCCACATCACCCACCACGGAATATGTCGGGGCCAGGGTATCCGGATCAATGGTTACTTTTTCAATGGCCCCTTCCTCAGCCCGCATGCCCCAGCGGATGCCCCCGCCTTCAAAGGCCGGGCCGGCCGAGCAGGAAGCCGTCATAAGCCATTCATTGTTGCCCAGCACGATTTCACCGTTGGTGCCCACGTCAATAAACAGGGTAAGGGGTTCTTCCCGGTGAAAGCCTGTGTAAATAAGGCCGGAGACAATGTCTCCGCCTACATAACCGGCCGGGCCGGGCATGACAAACACCGCACCGGCGGGGTTGACCTTGAGGCCCACATTCCCGGCTTTTAAAACCGGAAAAGACGAAACCGACGGAATGTAGGGTTCCCGCCGAATATACCGGGGCTCGATGCCCAGCAACAGATGAATCATGGTGGTATTGCCGGAAAGCACCACGTTATCAATGGATTTCCGGTCCACCGCCGCGCTGTCAATGGCTTCATTGATCAGGCCGTTGATGGTGGAAAGCCCCATGCGGGAAAGTTTTTTCACCCCGTCTTTTTCCGCGCACACAATCCGGTTGATCACGTCATCACCACAGGCAGCCTGGCGGTTGTGTCCGGAAGTGGCGGCCAGCACCGTGCCATCGGAGATATCCACCAGGTACACCACGATAGAGGTGGTGCCGATATCCACGGCCAAGCCCAGGGACGGCATTTCGCTGTTCCCCGGCGTCACCGCCACGATTTCGCTGGAGCTGCGTTTTTTAATAACCGCTGCATTCACCTTCCAGTCTTCATGCCGAATGGCCGAGGCCAGATCCCGCATTACCTTCAGTCCCATGCTCATCCGGCTGGTATCGCACCCCTTCCGCGTCAGGCACCGCAGCAGACGGTCCAGATCACTGATGGAATCATCAAGGGTCGGCGTTGCAAGGGTCAGCGGATAATGGGTCAGCATCGGGGTGATATCCGTCACCAGCCCTTTCATCCGGTCGGTCACGGCTTGTCCCATGCCCGCGATTTTCAGTTTCCGTTCCAGGGTCTCCTCAGGGATTCGCGCCACAATGTCACTGTGCACCGTTGTCTGGCAGGCAAGGACATAATGATCGGCTTTTTCCCGGTCCGTCAGCAACGGCGTATTTTTACTGATGCCTTCTCCGGACACCAGCACCAGTTTGCATTTTCCGCAGGAACCCTTTCCGTTGCAGGACGCGTTCAGGGGAATGTCGCCGGCAATGGCCGCGTCCAGCAGGGTGGATCCTTCGGTAACGGTTACTTCTTTGTTGTCCGGCTGAAAAACAACCTTGAATTCCCCGGGCAGATCCCCGGCAGCTGCTTTACCGGCCCGCTTGTCCATATACCAGATCGGACATGAAGACCTGAACTTGCAGTAAATTTCCGGGTCACGGCATTGAATGCATTCTTCGCAAAGATAGATATTATGCTTCATGCACATAAACCGGGTTTCCCGATCCGGATGATTAATACATCTTCCCATTGCTGACTCCTATATCAAATTTCTGAATTATTTTTTTAAAGCGGGTGAATCATCTGATATGCCAGCAGACAATTCACCCGCGGCTTAAAAAGGGACCATCTAAAGGAGGTAGAGATTCAAGCGTCCCTTTGTCGCTTGCTATCGGTTCTGAGCATTTTAACCTGCACCAGATTTTCAATCGCGCCTTTCAGGGTCTCTTCAGACTGCAACCCCACAAAACGCCGCACTTCTTTGCCGTTGCGAAATAAAATCAGCGTGGGCACGCTTTGAATTAAAAAATCCGCTGCCAGCTGCCGGTCAGCTTCCAGATCGATCACTGCCATGGTTGCCTGGCCGGAAAACCGGCGAAACAAGGTGTTGATAATTTTTTCCTGAATCCGGCATGGCGCGCACCAACTGACACTGAAATCCACAAGGGCAATATCATGATTGATAACTGTCCACAATTTCTCTGTATTCATTATAAATAACTGTCTTCGGGGTACACATTCTATTTACGGCTGCCTCTGTTGCGTTAGATTATATTGAATACAAATTGCGTGCCATTTTTAAAAATCATTCCGGATCGTGCCTGAATCCGCCAAAAAATGATTTTTACTTTTTAACTAACTATTTAATATTTAATTTAATATATAAAAAAACCGTCGCGAAAATTTTTTTAAACAGAACCATTAAAATCCTTGACAGGATAAATTTCTTGACCAGTTTCCGTGGCAAGTGGTACCAAAAGTAACGGTGGTAACGTTACTTGACACTTTATCGAAATTGAAATCGAAATCAAATTCCATACCAGATACCCAAAGGAAAAATTCATGATCATAGACATGCATTATCACCTGGATGAACGAATGGAGCCCATGGACCACCTTCTGGATCAGATGAACCGCTTTTCCATTGACCGCATCGCCCTGATGGCCCCTATGGTGGATCCCTTTCATGTGGAAGGAGTGGCGGACAAACTGGCCCGGTTTGTGCGGACCCTGCTCACCGGCTTCTGGCAGCCCCTGGGTAAAATGGCTTATGAAACAACCGTAACCAAAGACGGCCGGTTTTCCGTGCTGGGAAAAACCTATAATATTGACCGACTTCCCTCCAACCAGGTGGTGGCCCATGCCCTGGCAGCCCATCCGGATAAATTTTACGGGTGGATTTTTATTAACCCGGCCGATGAAAATGCCGTGGAAACCATTGAAAAATATGCCGGGCAGCCGGGCTGGATCGGGGTCAAATGCCATCCGTTCTGGCATCAGTACCCGGTGTCTGTTCTGGATGACGCGGCCGCCCTGTGCAGTGAAAAAGGGCTTCCCCTGCTGCTGCACTTAGGGGGCAAAAAAGACAACGGCGATTTTCACTATCTGCCCAGCCAGCATCCGGGCCTGAAGATCATCTATGCCCATGCCGGCGTGCCCCATTATCAAAAACTGTGGGATGCGGCAAAAAACCGGAAAACCGTTTACATTGATCTGTCCAGCCCCTATCTGGACGAACCCCTGCGCCGGGCAGCCGTGGATGCCATGGGGCCGGAAAAATGCCTGTACGGCACGGACGGTCCTTTTGGATATCCCGGTGAGGACGGACTTTATGATCACGGGGCCATTCTTGCAGAAATCGACCGGCTGCCGGTCAGCGCAGCGGAAAAAGACGGCATTCTTGGAAAAAATTTTCTGGCACTTGTTGGTTAGAAAAAACTGAAAGCGAAAAGCTGAAAGCTGAAAGCTGAAAGCGGAAAGCTGAAAGCGGAAAGCTGAAAGCGGAAAGGCTGGAGAACCAAAGGAGTTGATCAATTTTTATTCCTTCCCTTCAGTTTATAAGCTTCAGCCTACTGATAAATCGCGGTATTTTAATAATTTCCCATTCCCTCAGAATCCGAAAAAATTCATCATAAAAAGCCCTACCAAATTATTTACAAAACCATGCGGATGTATTAAAAGAAATAAAATTTTACCCCAGATTAAGGAGCGTCCATGAAATCAGGAAAAGTCGGCATTCGCATAAAAACCATCATGACGGAAAAAAACATTACCATAGACCAGCTGGCGGAACAGACCGGCCTGAAAAAAAACTTTCTGGCCCAGCTGCCGGAACAGGATCTGTTCCCGTCTCTGGGTCCGCTTTTAAAAATTTCCCGAGCTCTGGGGGTCCGCCTCGGCACGCTGCTGGATGACCAGGTCAGCCCGGACCCGTTGATCGTGCGGAAAAACGCGCCCAAAGCGGAAATCCATATGTTTCCGGATAAAGACAAACCCGCGGCCCTGAAATTCTATTCCCTGGGAAAAGGCAAGACCGATCGGCACATGGAACCGTTTTTCATTGAAATTCTGCCGGAATCCGCTGATGAAAAAAACCTCTCCTCCCATGAAGGAGAAGAATTCATTGTGGTGGTATCCGGTGAAATTGAAGTGATTTACGGCCAGGATACCCATATTCTCTCCCCTGGCGACAGCATTTATTATAACTCTGTTGTGCCCCACTGCGTAAGCTGCTATTCAGGGGAAAAGGCATCGATTTACGCGGTGCTTTATGTGCCGGAGTAAAGAAAAGAAGCTGAAAGGTGAAAGGTGAAAGGTGAAAGGGAAAAGCTGAAAGGGAAAAGCGGAAAGCGGGAAGGGAAAAGCTGAAAGCTGAAAGGGAAAAGCTGAAAGGTGAAAGGTGAAAGCTGAAGGCTGGAAGCTCAAAGCGGGAAGGGAAAAGCTGATGTTATCGTAAAATGTCGGTTTCCGTCACACGGTAAATTTGTTCTGTCTTTTTTTGAGGCAGGCGCGGTGGCCTGCCCTACGAACCGGTCAAGGCCTCCGTGCGTTGTAGGGACGGCCACCGTGCCGTCCTGTAATATGACAAAAGACCTATGGTTATGGGCTTTGAGGGTAGAACAAATTTACCCTGGTTTCCGTCATGCCGGACTTGATCCGACATCCAAAACATATTAAAATTATTGGATTCCCGCTTTTGCGGGAATGACGAACTTCTGTATTGGATTCCCGCTTTTGCGGGAATGACGAACTTCTGTATTGGATTCCCGCTTTTGCGGGAATGACAAACTTCTGTATTGGATTCCCGCTTTCGCGGGAATAACGAACTTCTGTATTGGATTCCCGCTTTTGCGGGAATGACGAGCCTCTGTATTGGATTTTCGCTTTCGCGGGAATGACGAGCTTTTGTATTGGATTTTCGCTTTTGCGGGAATGACGAGCCTCTGTAGGGGAGGGCTTTACGCCCTCCCGTTTCGGGCGGGGCTAAACCCCGCACCCTACGGGCAAAATTTCGGGCGGGGTTAACCCCGCACCCTACGGGCGAAGTGGCCGAAATTGTGATCAAGACCCAAAAAAAACATAAACCACATGTTACCGGAGTGAATAAATAAATGAATTCAGAACTGCTGCAGCACCGCACCCTGGGCCAGATATTGGATCAGGCCGTGGCAGCGTTTCCCGGCAATGAAGCCATTATCTATGTGGACCGGGATTATCGCCAGACATACCGGGAATTTTCCGACACCGTGGACCGGGTGGCAAAGGGCCTCATGGCCCTGGGCGTGCAGAAAAATGAAAAAGTCGCCATCTGGGCCACCAACATCCCCTACTGGGTCACCCTGCAGTTTGCCACAGCAAAAATCGGCGCCATCTTGCTCACCGTGAACACCAACTACAAAACCGCGGAACTGGAATACCTGCTCAAACAGTCTGAAACAGAAAATATTTTTCTGATCAACGGCTATCAGGACACGGATTATATCCAGACCCTCTATGAACTGGTGCCGGAACTCAAATCCTGCCAGCGGGGTTATCTGAAAAGCGAAAAATTTCCCCATCTCAAGCGGGTCTTTTTTCTGGGGCATGAAAAACACCGGGGCATGTACACGGTCCCGGAGGTGGAAGCCATGAACGCCATGACCAGCGATGCCGATTATCAGGCCCGCCAGCGCACCCTTGATCCGGACGATGTGGTCAATATGCAGTACACCTCCGGCACCACCGGCTTTCCCAAGGGCGTGATGCTCACCCACAACAATATCGGCAACAATGGCTTCTGGATCGGCGAACACCAGCAATTTTCCCACAAAGACCGGCTCTGCCTGCCCGTGCCCCTGTTCCACTGCTTCGGGTGTGTGCTGGGCGTACTGGCTGCCGTGTCCCATGCCGCCACCATGGTGATCCTGGAATCCTTTGATCCGGTCAAGGTCATGGCGTCCGTGGAACAGGAACGCTGCACCGCCCTTTACGGTGTGCCCACCATGTTTATCGCGCTTCTGGACCACAAGCTGTTTTCCAAATTCGATTTTTCATCGCTCCGCACCGGCATCATGGCAGGCTCCCCCTGCCCCATCAATATTATGCGCCAGGTGATTGACCGGATGTATATGAGCGAAGTCACCATCTGCTACGGCCTGACCGAAGGCTCCCCCGTGATCACCCAGACCCGCATTGAAGACGATATTACCAAACGAACCGAAACCGTGGGCCGTCCCATGCCCGGCATTGAAGTCAAACTGGTGGACCCGGAAACCGGCAAAGAAGTCGGCACGGGCGAGCAGGGAGAAATCTGCTGCCGGGGCTACAATGTCATGAAAGGCTATTACAATATGCCGGATGCCACCGTCAAAACCATTGATGCGGCGGGCTGGCTTCACAGCGGCGATCTCGGCGTCATGGACAGCGACGGCTACATTTCCATTACCGGCCGGCACAAGGACATGATCATCCGGGGCGGGGAAAACATTTATCCCCGGGAGATCGAAGAATATCTCTATAACATGGACGACATTCTGGATGTCCAGGTGGTCGGCATCCCCAGCCGGAAATACGGTGAAGAAGTGGGAGCGTTTGTCATTTTAAAAAAAGGCAGCGACTGCCGGCCCGAAGATGTGCGGGATTTCTGCCGGGGCCAAATCAGCCGGTATAAAATTCCCAAATATGTGGCCATGGTGGACTCCTTCCCCATGACCGCCTCCGGCAAGGTGCAGAAATTCATCCTGCGGGAAAACGCCAAAACCTGGTTTCCGGAATCCGGGGATTAAAGGTAGATAATGACTGCAAATCTGAACCCCACCGACATTTATGCCTGCCTTTCCCGGAAAGTGCTGGGACAGGACGACGCCGTTAAACAGATCGCGGTATCCGTGTACAAACACATCCAGGGGGTTAAGTGGGGCAATATCCTGCTGATCGGCAACAGCGGCACCGGCAAAACCACCATTATGAATGCGGTGCTGTCCTTTTACCTGGACCATCCGGAACTGGCGAGATACCAGACCATGCTGGTCATGAACGCCGGCACCCTGGCGGATGAATCCGGTGAAGTACACGTCCAGCGCATCTTCAAAAACCTGGAAGCCGATGTCCGCAACCGCCTGGGCAGCGGCGTCAGCCCGAAAGAATTAAAAACACACATTGAAAATGCCACGGTCTGCCTGGATGAAATCGATAAAATCGCCGCCAGAATTTCAGATCGGACAAATGTCCCCGGGCTCATGATTCAACAGGCATTGCTGACCATCCTGGAAGGGGAAACGTTTTATCTGGAAACCGCCGTCTTTCGGGAAGGGAAAAAAAAGCCCGTCAGAATCCCCATCAATACCTCAAAAATGCTGTTTATCTGCGGCGGGGCCTTTGAAAGTCTCTATGATCAGGTATACTCCCTGGTGCTGTCCGGAAAAGACGGCCGCAGCATCGGCGTAACCTATACCTGGGATGAAGCCACCAAAGATCTTAAAAGCAAACGGCTGTTCAACTTAAAAGACCATATAAGGCTGGATGATCTTTTTGACTACGGCATGGTTCCCCAGTTTATTTCCCGTTTCAGCGCCATTGCCATACTCAAAAACCTGGATAAGCCATCCCTGAAAAAAATCATGCTGACCGCGGTGGACTCGCCTTTTGTCAACGCCAGAAGCTATTTCAAAACATTCGGCATTGATCTGCACATTACCGACGCGGCCCTGGATCTTATTGTGGACCATGCTGAAGCCAATTCCAGAATCGGCGCGCGATCCTTAAGGGAATCCTTTAACCGCATGGTTGCCGAGCTCCAGTTTGATCCCATGGGTTCCGGTCATTTGCAGCAAAAGGACGGCAGACAGGTGCTGATGCTGGAAAAAGAAATGCTGGCCCCGCATCTTTCCGACCCCGGCACCAAATAAACCGCAAGGAAAATATCACACCATGGTTCCCACGAAGATCGTGGGAACGCCCGGCACCGGCATCAACCAGCATTCAGCCCTGCCCGGTTTTTGCCCTGCCCGACTCTCCCACATTGCTCAGGGCCAGCTTGAAAGTGACAGGACCGGCAATCTGATTAATGGCGATAATCCCCAGAACCAGCGTATTCAAATGAATGCCGATTTCGGGAAACTGCCGGGCCGCGATCTGCGCCAGTCCAATGGAGACTCCGGCCTGGGGCACATAGGTCATCCAGGCATTCCGGTTGAACACAGCCGGATCATTGCTGGCAATACCGGCCAGCCAGCTTCCGCCCATAAGTCCCGCCACACGAACCCCCACCAGCAGCACAGCAAGGGGCCAGCAAATCATCAGGGAATCAAAATCCAGGGACGCGCCGGCAATGGAAAAAAAAAGCACATACACCGGCAGGGCGGCTTTTTCCAGACCTTCGATCAGCTCTCCGCCAAAACGGGTAAAATTCTGGATATAAAATCCCGCGCTCATACAGATAAGCAGGGGTTCCAGATGCAGGGAAATGTTATACTGCACCTCCATCCATTCATTGAATCCCAGGGACAACCGGGCCACGGCAAACGTCATAAACAACAGAAACATCACCAGATCCTGCCGTACGCGGGCCATGTAAAAACAAATGGTCTGCCCGACAATGACGCCGACAAGAAGGGCCGCAAGAATCTCAAAAATCAAGCCTGATATTTCCGTTAACTGGAAAATACTGCCGCCGGTCACCAGAATCTTAGACAGGGATACCCCAACGGTAAAAAGGGTGATAATCAGCACATCCAGGGCAATGGTGACCGCCAGGATCATTCCGGTGAACGGCCCCCTGGCCCTGCATTCTTTTATCACCGCAATGGCGGACGCGGGAGACAGGGTCACACAGATCAGCCCCGCCAAAACAGAGAAAATCGCCAGCCGCTGAAAATCAAATTCTCTGGTGACATCAAAAAACTGCCCCAGTCCCAGAATGCTCACGCTCACCAGGCCGGTTACCAGCAGGGTTATCAAAACAATATTCAAAACAATGGACCGGGCCCGTCGGGAAATCAGCGCCAGCCGGAGTTCCCCGCCGGCCATCAGGGCGATGAACCCCAGGGCCAGATCATCAATCAGGCGCAGGCGGCCCACCATGTCATCGGTCAGAAATCCGGAAACATAAGGGCCGGCAATGATTCCGGCCAGGATATACCCGCTGATCAGGGGCACATGGACCCATTCCACAATCCGCGCCAGCACATAGGCGGAAAGCATGACAAATCCCAGGGAAAAAATAATCAGACCGGCCGCTTCCCTTCCCGACGCAATATCCATGCCTTTTATCCAGAGCCCGAAAAGACCGATAAACACAAGGGTCAGGATATAGGTCAGCAGGGTACTTTTGTCTGCTGCAGAGCGCTCCATTATGCCTCTTTTTTTAAAACATACCCGGTCAGGCCGGGGCTTAAAAGATCACTGAAAATAATCGCAATTAAAATGATGCCGACAACAGGGCCGGTGATGTCCGCCAGTCCGCTTCCCAGATGAAAATCATATAAAATCGCAAGGGGCAGCCCGCCCTGGCCCATAAGTCCCCACCCCAGTCCAGGATGCCAGCCTTCCCTGCCCCGGGCCACAAGGGCGGCGACAAAACCGCCTGTGGTTTTTCCGGTAAACCGCAGCAAAAAATAAACACCGGCCGCTGCAATTGCGGATAACTGATCAAGCTGCCAGATACTTCCCAGAAAAATCAGCAGCATGAGATAAACCGGTTTTTCAATGCTCACCAGGGTGTTAAAAATTTTTTCCTTGTCACTGGTCAGGTTCACCAGGCAAATCCCCATAAAAAAATTGGACAGCAGCGGCGAAAAATTCACAACCCATGAAAAACCGCTGATAAAAATAACCATGCCGATGATAATCAGGGCCAGTTCATTCTCCTCCCGGCGCTGGCTCAGAAAAAGGCTGTAAAGGGTTATCAGCGAAACAAATATTACCGCGCCAATCAGGATATTATAGCCAAAACCCAGCCCGAAAGCAGAGTCCGCCCTGTGACCGAACCGCAGAAAAAAAAGATATACCGGCACCAGGGCCAGCATGGACACCAGGCCGTCGATACTGGACAGATACCGCAGAAATTTTATAATCGCGTGGCTGGCAGCGGTTCTGGATGCCGGAATCAGGGCCAGGCCGGTCTGGGCCGTGCAGGCAGCGGCAGCAGCAACCACCAGGGCCGCGGCAGCACGCGCGCCCCCGGAAACATTAAAGGCAAACGGCAGCATCAGGTAAACCCCGGTAAAAACAATCACCAGGGTGATAAAACTTTCCAGAAATCCCGCGATAAAATAAATCCCTGGAAAGCGGCGCAGACTGGCAATCTCAAACTGAAATCCGAACAGCATGCCGATCCACCCGAGCACAAGGGCGGAAAGCGGGGCCAGCCCGTCGGAGGTCTCTTTATCCAGAATATTGGCAAACTGGGGGCCGAGGGCAAGCCCGATAAAAAGAAATTCCATGCCGGTCAGATACAGTCTTCTGGCAAACAGGGGCACCTTTAATCTTCGAAAAGACAAATGGTAGCCGACAAATACCAGAAAAATCACCAGCAAAAATGCCAAAATAATTTTCATGGGCACATCTTAACCGGATCACAGCGTGAAATCCAGAAAATATGACACCAAAAAAAATGGCCGGCACCGTAACCGGCCCTGCGAACCCGTCAAGGCCTCCGTCTTTTGTATTGACCTGATTCGGTTATGGAACGTCCCCTGGGCTATAAACCGTGGAGCGTCAGCGACATTCCTTATTCGACGTTCATTGTTGGACGTTCGATGTTCGATGTTCAAGCGGTTTCCGGCGTATATCCCTAAATGCGAGAACAAATTTATCCATACCGTCGCACCACAATGCTTTACTTGCGCAAGGGCCATGTGATATAAATTTGCATAATAAATCCGTTCCGCAAGTGCTCAGACGCAAAATCGATTTCGATCCCGATAACGATAGCGATTTCGATTTCGATTTCGATCCCGATAGCGATTTTGATACAAAAACAGGTTGATGAACAAATTAAAAACCCTGCAAACCATCAGGAGACAACATGGCCACTCACCCCCTTGCCGGACAAAAAGCCCCGGCCCACATGCTTGCCAACATCCCCCGGCTGGTTTCCGCGTACTACACCCGCCAGCCCGACCCGGAAAATCCGGCCCAGCAGGTATCTTTCGGCACCTCCGGCCATCGGGGGTCTTCCATTAAAAACAGTTTCAACCAGGCCCATATTCTGGCCATCAGCCAGGCCATTGTGGAATACCGGGCCGGGCAGAACATTACCGGCCCCCTGTTCATGGGCATAGACACCCACGCCCTGTCCGAGCCGGCCCTGGCCTCAGCCCTGGAAGTTTTTGCCGCTGCCGGCATCACGGTGATGATTCAGGAGGGGCTGGGCTACACCCCCACACCGGTGATTTCCCATGCCATTTTAACGTATAACAAAGGAAAAACCGCGGCCCTGGCCGACGGCGTGGTGATTACCCCGTCCCACAACCCCCCGGAAGACGGCGGATTCAAATACAACCCCCCCCACGGCGGCCCTGCCGGCACAGATGCCACCACTGCCATTGCAAACCGGGCAAACCAGCTCCTGGCCACGGGCATAGACCGAATTTCCAGAATGCCTTTTGAAAAAGCCTTAAAAGCCGACACCACGGTTATGTATGATTACATCACCCCCTATGTGCGGGATCTTGAAAACGTGGTGGACATGCGCGCCATTGCGAAAAGCCGCATCAAACTCGGGGCTGATCCCCTGGGCGGGGCCGGCATTGGTTTCTGGGAGCCCATTGCCCGGCACTATGATATCAGCATTGATCTGGTCAATCCGGACGTTGATCCCACCTTCCGTTTTATGCCCCTGGACAAGGACGGCAAAATCCGCATGGACTGTTCGTCTTCCTTTGCCATGCAGGGGTTGATCGCGCTAAAGGATAA
The DNA here is from genome assembly GCA_011390465.1 of Desulfobacteraceae bacterium. GTDB lineage: Bacteria > Desulfobacterota > Desulfobacteria > Desulfobacterales > Desulfosalsimonadaceae > SURF-3. Next base: position 15,884 of record JAABSH010000028.1, on the reverse strand, counting down.
ATACGATATTGCCTTCGGCAATGACACGGACGGGGACCGCCACGGCATCGTGACCCGGGATGCCGGGCTTCTCAACCCGAACCATTACCTGGCAGCCGCCATCTGGTATCTGTTCCAAAACCGGCCCGGGTGGCGGCCGGAAGCGGCCATCGGCAAAACCCTGGTCTCCACCGCCATGATCGACCGGGTGGCCGGCGCCATCAAAAAAAACGTCTCTGAAGTGCCGGTGGGATTCAAATGGTTTGTGGACGGGCTGCTTTCCGGAAATTACGGCTTCGGGGGCGAAGAAAGCGCGGGCGCATCCTTCTTGCGCATGGACGGTACGGTCTGGACCACGGACAAGGACGGCATTATCATGAACCTGCTGGCGGCTGAAATACTGGCAAAAACCGGCAAAGATCCGGCCCAAATCTATGGGGAGATGGAAGACCGGTTCGGCCGCTGCTTTTACAGCCGAACGGACGCCCCCGCCACCTTTGCCCAGAAAAAAATCCTGAAAAATCTCTCCCCGGACCAGGTGCCGGCAAAAACCCTGGCCGGCGATCCCATCACCGCCATCCTCACCCATGCGCCCGGCAACAACGCCCCCATCGGCGGTCTGAAAGTGGCATCGGAAAACGGCTGGTTTGCGGCCCGGCCGTCCGGCACTGAAGAAATTTATAAAATTTACGCGGAAAGCCTGACCAGCAAAACCCATCTCTTGATGATTCAAAAGGAGGCCCAGGCCATTGTCAGCGCTGCCCTCAGTAGATAAGTAGATAAATCAAATTACCGGATTTAATCTCCCAAAACCAAAAGGAGCGGCTGATGCGGACAAATATTTCCTGACAATGATTGGTTCGGCCCGGAACTACGGGTTTACCCTGATTGCGGCGGTGTTTCGGCCGGATTCGGAAGCGCGGGTATTTGACAAATACGGTGCCTCCTTTGAAAAAACCATTGCCTGCGGGGAACTGCCGTTTTACGAACCCTACCGGTATGACTGCCGGGGCAACCCTCTTGACACAGTCTACGAATGGGCAGCCGTGCCCAACGACTGTTTTGAAAAACAGGGCCATCAGGCCATTTTTTTAACCCTGACCGCAAACAAACTTCTGGAAAAACAACCGCAACCGGATTACTGGGATGCTGAAAGAAAATGGATTGTCGGTGATTACCAATCCGTGGTGATCGATCAGGATTACATGGTATGCCAGGCACTGGGAATTGAAACAGGATACGTGGAGCAAAAAAATCTGTTCCAGGACTGATTTTCTCAAGTTAGACTGGTCGGCACGGTGGCCGACCCTACACAGTCGGGAGATTTCGACCGGTTCGTAGGGCAGGCCACCGTGCCTGCCGGAAATGAAATAATGATCTTTATTGGGTATCAACTTGAGTGGATAACCAGATTACCTTTAATGCCTCAGCCCCGTCATTCCGGGCAAGGGAGCGAAGCGACCGCGACCCGGAATCCAGTAAAAGCCGTTAACTTGCGCGGAGTGGATAACCAGATTCTATTATTTGGTTATCCACTTATCAACCGATGAATCCAAGAAATCCTATTTTTTTCAAAATCGAAATCGGGATCGGGATCGGGACCAATTCCAATTTCGGCACTTGATTGAATTTGATGAAACTGGATAATAAATTGGACCACCCGGCAGTGACGGTTTCTTTCTTATAAAACACCCGCGCCTCGGGCTTTTCCACCTGCAAAAAAATCCAGCAATGGGTCCAGTCTCAATTCGCGACGCACTGCGTCGCGAATCTGTTTGTTTTAATCCACGCGCCCATATGGCGCGCGACTTGCATTGACCGGCCGGTAAACCTCTCAACTTGAGAATTATATAAAACTACCTTTAATGCCTCAGCCCCGTCATTCCGGGCATTACCCCGCTCCTGTCCAAAAATTTCACTCGCCTCTTTTCTGACCATCAATTCTTTTTTTAAAACTGCAATGGCCTGGCGGGCCTTATTAATCTCCAGGCCGGACCTGGCAACATGTTTTGCCTTCAGATCAGGTAGATTGTTTCCGTCATATTGCAGAAGAAGCTTCCAGATCCTTGCATAGCGATTGACAATTTCCAGGATAGCCAGACCCTCATCCCTGACAAGGCTATGACTTTCCAGGGTGTCCGCAAGCAGACGCAAAACCTGACGCACCTCTTCCACGCCTTTCTCGGCCAGTCTGCGCTGGTTAAGCGAATAACCACGCACCAAATGGTCTTTTAAAATACTGGTTGCCCAGATGCGAAACTGGGTGCCGCGCTGGGATTTGATCCGGTAGCCAACGGAAATAATTACATCAAGGTTATAAAAACTCACCTTGTAACTTTTTCCATCTGCGGCAGTTGTCCGGAATTTCCGGACAACTGCCTGCTCATGGAGTTCCCCCTCTTTGAAAACATTACGAATATGCTCGGAAACAGTTCGCTTGTCCCGCTCAAACAGTTCTACCATCTGCGCCTGAGTCAACCAGACAGTTTCATCCTTGAGATGCACATCCATGGCGGCCTGGCCGTCTTCAGACTGATACAATACAATATCGCCGAGATCGGATTTCATGTTTTCCGCCCTTCCTGTCTTTTGAGTCATAATTATGGATCCAGGTTGCTGCTTTTTGCCAAATTTATTGTCTATATTAATTGTTGTTATCTGATTTTTCGGGTTGCGCCATTTTGTAGTGTGCCCGTGAGGGCATATAATTTAACGCCTTACGGCGTCACTACAAACCAGAGTACCCAAGTGAAGTGGATAAACAGATTTAATTATTTCGCAACACAATTTACACCCATTATGCCGAATCTACCGCAATCATAGCACGATGACAATCCTTTATGCGGCCTTCGCTCCCTCCCCATTCATTCCGGCAATCTCCCCTTCTCCATCATTCCGGCAATCTCCCCTTCTCCGTCATTCCGGCAATCTTTTAGCCGGAATCCATCGAAAAACCAACGAATTAGGTAAGCTGTCCCCGGATTTCCCCACGGGATACTGCCATGCCGTGAGTTGTCCTGGGCCGCGCGGATAATGCTTCAATGAGGCCGCGGCAATAATGCCGCGGAATACTTTAAAAAATCATGAGCATCCGCGTGCAGACCGTTATGCTTCAATGAGGCCGCGGCAATAATGCCGCGGAATACCAGTTACAGGCTTTTAGTGAGGGGGGTTATTCTGCGCTTCAATGAGGCCGCGGCAATAATGCCGCGGAATACGTAAAAAACCGTTTCCGGCTTTCCTGATTCCCATTTGCTTCAATGAGGCCGCGGCAATAATGCCGCGGAATACGGTTGAAGAACCGCTTTATGAATTGTCGCCCATGTCGCTTCAATGAGGCCGCGGCAATAATGCCGCGGAATACATGATACACTCTATGTCTCATGGACGTTCTAATGTTTGCTTCAATGAGGCCGCGGCAATAATGCCGCGGAATACTGACCTTGAAAACACCGTGAAACATTCCTGCTTCAAGCTTCAATGAGGCCGCGGCAATAATGCCGCGGAATACTCATTAGCCCCGGGCAATTTAAAAGGAGGTTCGCGTGCTTCAATGAGGCCGCGGCAATAATGCCGCGGAATACACGCGAGCCGTGGGCATCAAAAATAGCTGTAGGTGAGCTTCAATGAGGCCGCGGCAATAATGCCGCGGAATACTCAAAAACTTATCCGGGGATAGCTGACGCAATGGCAGCTTCAATGAGGCCGCGGCAATAATGCCGCGGAATACGCGGATGCGGCTAATCCGGCAAGGAGTATAAGAGAATGCTTCAATGAGGCCGCGGCAATAATGCCGCGGAATACCGGCACGCCATCCTTAATGGCGACACAGCATTCCTCGCTTCAATGAGGCCGCGGCAATAATGCCGCGGAATACATGGAAAATTCACCCATGATAAAACACAATTCTAACGCTTCAATGAGGCCGCGGCAATAATGCCGCGGAATACGCAACCACATGGGATGCCAATACTGATGGAGCCAGCGCTTCAATGAGGCCGCGGCAATAATGCCGCGGAATACGGCTTTACGGTTAGTGGGTCTGGTGAGACCGTATCAAGCTTCAATGAGGCCGCGGCAATAATGCCGCGGAATACGGAGAGATAGCCTCCGCCGCCGCCGGAGACGGATATGCTTCAATGAGGCCGCGGCAATAATGCCGCGGAATACAATGATCGGTTATGGGTCCATGTCGGGATTGGAATCCCGCTTCAATGAGGCCGCGGCAATAATGCCGCGGAATACTGGAATACCACGAACCCCCGCTTGTAGTCGGCCACCCCGCTTCAATGAGGCCGCGGCAATAATGCCGCGGAATACGTACCCACTCGATTTGGCGATAATCAAAAGGTTTACATCTATGAAGTCGAGCGGTTACTTTGAAAAATCCTGTGGTTTGGGATTCGATTATCATTCTCATCCTTTGTTGCCCATAATTATTTAATTTTCAAAGAACATTTACTGTCGAGAGGTGTGGGCACTTTTTCAAAGCACTTTACCGCTCGATCACGTCAGGCAGGGAACATCAAATAATCCTTGCCCTGCGTTCAATGATTTCAAAAGGCTTTCCCAGACTTTTAAACCGCAATTCAACCCTGTCAACTGATCCCAGATCAAAAATCAATACATGATCTTCTCCATGTTTGATATGGTCGTAAAGCTCATGTTCAAGTCTGAGCAATTGTTTCTCGCTCAGAATACACTGGAACACGGAAAGCTGAACCCATTCTCCAAATGACTTGGCTGTTTTGTATACTTTCCGCCACCGTTTCTGGTTGCATATATCGTAAACCATTATATACATATGATCGTTTTTCATCGGTTTACCGTGTTGTGAAGTCAGGATAGCGGCCAATTTCACCGCTCAAAAACCTTGCCAAAAGCCTTGCCTGAACTTCAAAAATGCGCCGATAACTTATCTTGTAGCCAAAAATCGGATGGATAATCTCCTGTGTTAGCCTTCTTTCAAAAGTCTGGATGAACTGTCTTTTGCCGGTTTTTGTCAAGGTGCATCCCAAGGGGGTTCGATGAAAATCGGAACATTTGATTTCTCCGTTATTGATGGCTGTGATCACGGTGGAATCCGCCACAATCGGCCTAAAGGATTCCATCATATCAAGCGCCAGGGCCGGTCTGCCGAACCGGGGCTGATGATAGAATCCGCGATATGGATCAAAGCCCACGGTTGCCAGTGTGTTTGTCCATTCACGAGTCAGCATCGCGTAGGCAAAACTCAAAAGGGTGTTGACGGGATCTTTGGGTGGGCGCCTGTTCCGGCCTGAAAAATCGAATTGAAAATCAACATCGCCCTGCCCTCTTGAAATCATGTTCTGAAAACGCCCGAAATATATGGCTGCCGCACTGCCTTCAATGCCGAGAAGTATTTCCAAGCTTGCCGTATTTTTAGCTTTTAATTTAAACCGGTTTAATCTGTCCAGGCACTCATTGTTTCCTTTATCACGCCTGTTTCTTCTCAGCAGAGTCCGGCAATTGGCTATTTTTGCCTGAACAAAGGAGCGTGCAAGCGAGAGGCAGGCCTCGGGATCAAAACTTTTCTGATACTGAAATGTCCGAAGTTCGACGTTTTTATGCCAGGGTCCATCGGTGCGACCGATGAACCAGCCGCCTGAACTGTGATAATTGACAGAAACACCGCGCTGGACCAATTCATGAATGGTCGGTGTGGAAATGCCAACCGGCCCGAACAAAGCCACCTGAGATATTTCTTCAAGTCGGGCTTCTCCAAGCTTCTCATTATTCTTTCTGATTTCAAGCACGCCTCCCTTTTTTCGGATAAACGCACCGGGTTCCTGAACGTATAGCGGAAATGCATCTTCACATCGGGGGACGATGGGTCGAGGAGCTAATTTTTCTGTTTTGAGAAAGGTTATTTCATCCGGAAGACAAATGGAAACCAGAGCGCATTTTGGGCACCGCTCACTGTTTTCAAGTGGTTCCGGGATCATAGCGCCAGGCTTTTGCATTTGGTGAAGGTTGTTAATAATACGTTGCGTCTGACTGATCAAGTCATCATCAAACGCTACCTTGACCCGTTCTTTCGAACCCGCAAAGTAGATTACCCCTTCGTCACATGGATAGCCGTTGCTCCTTAGAATCAGCCCCTGACAACACAATTGAACCAGATCCGATTCCCAAGCCCCTTTGGCCACATGAGGGCGTTTGCCTTTTTTGTATTCAACAGGCACCACCCGGTCATCATGAAGTTCCAACAAATCGACCTTGGAAATCACTCCCAGTTCATCGTCACTCATGGTGACTGATCGGACTTTCTTTCCGTTCAGTGCCTTGAGCTCAGCTTCATCGGGGAACCGCCCCGGCTCATCCACCCTTCGATGGACCCAGGCCCCTTTGATCGTATCCACCGATTCCGCCCATTCGCCCTGCACCCATTCCAGCCAGGCCAACCGGGGGCAATAGGCGTATTCGTTGATGATCCGGGCGGGGATAAGTATCGGAGTCTCAAACTTCATATTTTTGATTTGTGTCGTTTCCACTTATTATTCTGCTTCAGGCGCAAAAAGTCCAAGACCGATATGACGCCCAGCTCCAATGGCCAGGGGGCCGGAAATTGAATTTTTCCATACCAAGCGCATATGCATGGAAGAATTTTTCTGAAGATACTTAGGTGGTTTATAAGAACGTGGCCCGTAACTGCTTTTTCTGAATGGTGCCTTTCGGAGTTGCCAGTCTGCCAGGTCATCGATGGAAAAACCCGCATGTTCAATGCTTTTTAATAAAAGCTTTTCCGCTTTTTTGTATTTTAAATCATCGAATCCGGGAAGAATGACCGGGGTGATGCTATGAAATGTCTTGCTTGGGTGAATATAATGGCGAATCACACTGTCAAGACTTGGCAGCGGCTCAAGCCTGGCTTGCGATTTTCCATTGATATCCTTAAGAGTAGCGTTTGTTAAAGTTTGGCGTGCCCAACCAGCATATCGGCCATTCCCTCCATAGGGTTCGGCAATAATTAATCTTCGAATTCTTCCATCAGCATGCTCGTGGCCGATCGAGGGAACCGGCAGGTATGAAAATCTTGGGGGTTGTTTCCCATCATACGGATCCTTCTGCACATGTCCGGCCACATAGATCTCAGAATCACCAAGAAAATCATGGTTTCTTGAGACGCTACAAAGATATCCCCTTATCCATGCTGCTACTTCTATAACTTTACGCTGATCAAATGAAGCCCATCTATCCGAATCGTCATCCGGTAACAACAGTTTAAAGGCCATGAATTTTCTTTGCGGGACCCCGCCTCTTGAATAACTTGTTTCTGTAAACTCAATCGGTTTTCGTGAAGGGCGGTAAACATTATCTTCAAAACGGTTTAAAAACGATTGGTATACATTCTTAAGATCATCAAACGATCCTTGTTTAGGGCAGCGAAGCATCAGGTTGGCATGAACAGTGGGTAACCATTGATTGCCAGGATACCGTGAAATTAAATCATTGGTCGCAGCTTTTGATAAAAGCCCGCCTGACCCTGCGACAAGATCAATACCCCAGCCCACGGCATAGAGCTTTTGAGCATAGCCAATGATTTTTTCAGCCACGTGATAGTCATCAGGGCGAATTTGCCAGAGATAGTGCACCGGATAGTTCATGGTTAATTTTATCGGCTCTATGGATTTTTCTGCCAACCTTTTTTGGCGATCCATTTGTTTGTCAGAGTCGTTGTTTGGAACATAGCTTTTATATTTCTGACCGTATACGCCATGGGGGGCAAGAATCATAGGCGATGGTTGGCATTCCAGCCATTTAAAAGCACTTTCATCAATATTTCCATTTCTCGAAACAGCAGCCAGGATGGCTTGATAAAGCCTGAAAGGAGACGGAGGCCATTCAGGCCCGTCATCACCTTTTCCGTGGAACCGGTCATCGAGAAAATACAGGGATATGCATAAGGTTTTCATGCTACCTTGCCTTCAGTTTTATTATTTTTTTTCTTATTTAATTCTTTCTTGGCTTTGCCAGCATCAAAAGTGAATATTTTGGATTCGCCGACACCAAACTCCGCTGCTGCTTTTTCGGCGTAATTAATGGCTTCCTTATGACTAAAAGAAAAACTATTCCGTTTTCCGTCGATGCAAACACTTTCCCATAATGAAGGTTTATCCGGGTTGGCAGTCAACTCACAGCCCATGCGCAGAAAAGGTTCCTGTGGTGCAGTAAAGGCAATAAGTGAAAGCCCCAGAAGATATCGCCTGAGTTTCGTTGTTGCGTCATCATTATCTCCAGCCCGCAATGACCGTAACGCAGATAAACTTAAAATAGATACACGAATAATTTGGCTGGCAGAGTCTAAAATAACCCCACCTTCGACGCCTATTGATGGGACATGCCCCATACCTTCATCCGCAAACCTTTTCCTTTCAGCCTCACTTAATTTTTCAAAGGTTTCTTCATACATTTCAGAAACAGGAACAAATTGTGCTGAACGAGTCAATTTATGAACATTGATGGCCCGAATTGTTGATCTTACAATACGAGGTAATTTAACTGAGGAGACACGCGAATCCCAACACCCAAAAACCAGTGACGTTGGCGAAAGCTTGGCCAAACTGGATGCATTACCTTTTTTAACATTTTGGAAAGCTGTATCAATTTCATTTGCTCCATCGGAAAACCTGACAACAGCATCTGCAATGCGGTGTCCGGCATCAAGCAGGTCTATCTCTTCGAGCAACTCTCCTTTTTCCTCTCCTTTTGGTGCAGGTTTTCGAATTTCAATTATAATTTGAGGGATCAGCTTTTTATAGTCTTTCTCCTTAAATATAGGCTCCATCCTGTTGGCCTGAGACCCAACACTGTCTATGGTGCAGACGTTTTTCAATGTTTCAGAACCCTCAATTGAATCTATGTTGTATCCGATACCGGCATACGTCGGCGGATAAATGACAGCATTATCACCTTCAACAGGTTTGAGAAACTGCCGCATGGTGATGGCTGAGTTTGTTTTATCTTCAATCATTCTATTCAATTTATCGTACAGTTCATTGTTCATTTTTCCCTCCATGTTTTAGGCTCGGGTTGCTCTTGAAAAAAATCTGTATTTTCCGTTGTTTCTTATCATAAATTCGAATTGTTGAATTTTTTCTTCCGGAAGAATTTTATTGACTATACATGCCAATTGAACTGGAATGGCGTCACATTTCCAAACAAAATAATTCCATTTGACGACTCTGGTACTATATCCTTTAAGCTGGTTTATTTTAGTGGGTCGAAATCGTTGAAGTCCTATGGCTGTCAAAAATTCAACCATTACATAGGTGGGGATTTCTATGCCTATTGTATTGGGAGAAAAACCGGCATCAATTTTATTCCAGCTTGAACGGCTATCAACGCCTAATCGGCCTTTTAAATTAATCGAATTCTGAAAACCAGCTGCTACAGACTCTGTTTTCCTTGTCTCAGTCAAAAATAGATTAAGCAAATTAGATATTTTTTGATTACCAGACCATGTTTTCATTGCGTTGGCTTTGTTGCTACCTTTTGTTATGTCAAGCCACCAGTTAAGAATCATTGTTTGATCTTTTATGCAAAGCTGAATCGGACAGACGGGATCATCTGGCTTCTCGCTGATAAGACTTATTGCCTGAAAAAAATTGGTATTTAATTTTTTTACAGAAATTGGAGCATATAAATAAAAATGATTGTCATCAAAAGTCCCTTTGGCCTCCATGCCCCATTTGCGATGTGCCAATTCCAATAACCCACAGCAGGCAAAAAATTGACCAGGATTTAAAAGATCCACTGGTATGGATAATGTCGCTTCCCGATTGGTGTTATTCATCGCTTGTCTCCTCGTTGATGCCGTGGCGTGCCGATGCCATTCCGTCTGCCCGCCTGAGAAGGGATTCGAGCCAGGCAAGGTAAAAATAACCGAAGCGCTCCTGTAAGGATATAAAACGCATCATAATTCCCAAGTTGATTTCCTGCCGTTTTTGATCATCCACTTCAGGGGGAAATGCTCTCTCTTCAAAATGAGGTCGAGCCCAACCATGATGAGTGGCGATTAGATGAAGGATCAAGTCCGATTCAGGATGAGATTTGACCTCTTCCGTTTCCAGGGCGTTCATAACGCTTCCAAGTTCATGGCGGTAACCATCCAATTTTCGCCAGTCAACACCCCCGGAGATAGGTTTTGCCCTCGGTTCAAAGGCAGGCTCCGCTGTATTGAAACCAGCTGCGAATTGCCACCGATCAAGGCTTTTGCCTGTGTCATGATATTTTGCCGCGAGATACAATGCCTCACCAATGTAATCCGGCAGAGATAATTTTTTAGTCATCATGACGATAATATCCGCAACGTTCTGATTATGTTCCACAACGGTTATATCAACAGCCGCTTTCGTCGCTTTGTTTGGCTTTTCTTTAAGAAGGATGAGCCAACGTTCCCGAAGATTTTCTTCATCGTCCCACTCGCTCGCCTGAAGCACTTTCATTCGATAAACGGCTTTTTGACTATATGAACTTTCTATCTCCCGAATTGCATGTCGGAGGGATCTCCATGGATGCATATTTGACAAATTCAGCAGCTCGTCATTTATTTCACTCCTTTGATATTCTTCTATAAGCTTAAAATAACAGCTTCCTCCAATTCGTTCCAGAACGACTTTTGTTAAAGATTCGTCTGAGACATCGCTAACAGGGGTTTGGGCTTCGATATCAAAGAACCCTTTTTCATTGAGTCCGCCTATTCGCAAGGGGAAAATGATTGTAGCAAAATTCAGGTTAACATTTTTTTCTGAAAGTTCGGAAATTGTCATTCGTATTGCCATTCCCTTTGCGGTTAAGAGAATAACAGGCTGGTTTTTGTTATTTTCCACCCATTTCTTTTCAGATGGGCTGTTCCACTTCAGTTTGTATGTTGGCCTCCGAAGTGTTTCTCGTGAAGAAATCCGGCACTTTTGAAACCACCGTGCGATTTCTTCATTTTCAATGTCTTTGTTTGCAAGAAGCGGGATCTCCATCCTCCAGGCCATCCATGTTTCAGGTAAATTTTCCTGGATTCCGTGGAGCCATGGTGCAATTTCGGGCCTTGCGGGAATATCTGCAAGGGATGTCTGAGTCCATAAATCAAGCAGAATGTCGGTTGCGTCCACCATTTCAGGAATATGGGAAAATGCGGAACCAGCGATATCCGTTTTCATCATCTGAGTCAGTGCTGTTGGGCTGACATCAATACCGTTATCCGGCTCATCGGTATTAATTTGTGCTTTAAATAATTCGAGTGTTTTGTTCCGTGGCTCATCCTTGATGGATGGTTCATGTACCACATCCACCCGGGCTTTTCCTTTGCCGAAACGGTTCACGCGGCCCAGGCGCTGGATCATCGAATCAAAAGTAGATAGATCGGAAACCATGTGGTCGGCATGAAGGTCCATACCCACTTCACCGGCTGAAGTGGATACCAGATACACTGTCTGATCTGGGGTACGTTTTCCGGTAAAAGGGAGCATGCCAGATGTTTCAAGAAGCAAATCTCTTTCATGGCCTCTGATTTCTCCGGTTAGAATAGATATGGACGATTGGCATTTCTCTTGTATCAATGCTTTTGTTTTTTTGGGAATTTTTTCTGGGCTGTTATCTTTTTTCCAGCGTTCTTCTGCTTCATCAATTAATTTTTTGTACAGTGCTTTCTGAATTTCAGTTGCATTTTCAGGCGACTGGATAAATATAATGATTCTTTCTTTTCCCTCCCTATGAACGAAAGCCAGGTCCGTGAGTTTCTCCAGAAAGTCTTTTTTGTTGTTTTCAATTTGGTGAAGGCAGAGTCTCTTTTTGGCATATAACCTATATTTTACGGTGTCGTTGGATTTATCTGATCCATCAATTCTAAATGAGTCCTTAGCGTCATCGCGGTTTGTTGCAGAAAGCTCAATAACCTTAAGAGACGGGGTGGCGGACAATTCATTTTTTTTGGGATTAAAATTGCTCAGTTTATGAAGAAGGCCGCTAAAGGCCGGAGTCAAATGGGCCTCGTCATGCACAATCAACGTGTCACATCCAAGGAGACCTGCGTTTAGGGGCCTGGTGCGTCGGGTATCTCCATAGCCGGAAAAGAGGAGTTTACTTCCAATCATATCCACAGTTCCGATAACTATCGCAGGCCGCAGAGGATCAAACCTCCATTCAAGATTGTCAGCCAATTCACCTCGTAATGTGCTGACCGAAAATAATTCTCTTGATTCAAAACCCATCGTGCTTAAACATCTTAGTGAATCAGCAACCTGAAAAAGTTTAGAATCAGGATCATCCGAAGCTTCTGAGATTTTCTTGCGAATTCTCATTACAACATCTGTCGACTGGTCAACAATGGTTCTGCGGTTGACAACATAGACCAATCGGTGGGGTAATTTGATTGTCGATTTGCCTCCAACCAATGCAAGCAGCCAAAGGGCGATTACCGATGTTTTTCCCAAACCGGTAGGTATGTTACATTGCTTTGGGATCATTCCATTTGATAGATTTTCATACATCCGTTTCTGCCATGGAAAACAGTTGTAGCCTGTGAGTTCATAAAAGGCGTTGTCAAAGTCGATCGACATCGGTTGATTTCCTTTGTTTTTAATAAATCGTTTGTCAATTCTTCAATTAATAATTTATGTTTACAATTTCATAATTTTATTCATTTTATTTTTTATCATCCAACCCAGCCAAAAGTGGTCCCGTTTATTTTAATTTTTTTGGTCATTCCCCTTCTCCAAATTGATCATTAAAAAATGACGGCTTCATAGTATCTGTTTCCGGTTATCTGCTTTTCTCAAACTGTCGTGTTTTTATCGGCATCGGGTTCGATCCCGATTTCGATCCCGATCCCGATACCGATTTTGGTAGCTGAACTTGGGCAAAGAGGATGAGCACATTAATTTATCCTCATCCTGGCCAACACTTCTTTCAGTTCCTTTTCAATCTCCTGTTTCATCTCCTGCGGTTCCAGGATTTCGGCTTCTTTTCCAAATGACATGATCCAGCGTTTCACGTCCCGGAAGCCGGAGGTGGTCATGGACAGGGTGATGGTGCCGTCCGGGTGGGTTGTGATGTGCTGATTTTCGGCCCAGGTTTTTTCCCGGATGTAGCGGGCTTCGGCAGCGGAGAACCGGATTTTCACAAACACGGGTTCCCCGTGGGTAAGATCAAAAGCAGAGTTCAGCCGCGCAATGGGATCAAAATTTTTCGGATAGTGGATGTCGCGGTTCAGGGGACGGATTGCCCGGATCCGCTCCACCGCATAGGAGCGCACGGTTTTGTCTTTGAGCTTCAGGCCGAAAATATAAAGGCCGCCGCTGTTTTCATAAAAATGCAGGGGGCCGATTTCCGTTTCCTCGATAGTGTCATTATAAAACGCGTGGTAGGTAATCCTGCAGCCGGTGCGGTTTACCATGGATTCCGTAAGGGGGGTGATGATCTTTTCCCTGCCCGCGTAATTTTTGGCCCCAATGGTTTTTGAAATAAAAATCCGTTTAAGGGTTGAAAGTTCTGTTCGGGTTTTTTCCGGTACAAACGTCATGAGTTTTGCAATGGCGGATTTGATGTGGCGGTCGATTTCCGTGCGTTTGAACACCACGGATTCACCGGCCAGCATGCACAGGGAAAGGATTTCCGGATAACTCAGGCGCAGTTTGGGAAGGCTGATGTTGGGGAGGCGGTCCACATAGGAAGATTCAATTTTCCAGTGCTTCTGCTTTTCCAAAGGGGCTTTTTCATCAAAAATCGGAATGCCCAGGTCATCTATCATGCGAATGGCCCGGGACACGGACCGGTCCGAAATTTCCAGGGTTTCGGACAGTTCCCGGCGGGTGGCGCCCCGGGGCCGGGTGAGCAGGCTCAGGGCTTTGATCAGTTGAACCAGATTTTTTCCTCTCATATCCGCCCTTTTCAGCAACCGGATTAACAGCATGCCGCCGGTTTTGCGCCTTTATTTAAAGGCAGGGCCGGCGGCGAATGGTTTTTTCTCCGGCATGAATGGTTTCGATACATCATCACGCGGTTTTATGTTCAGGAATTCTTATATTTCAGCCATACTACAGCGAAGAGCATATGGGAAGGGAAAAGAAATAAGCTGAAAGGGGGAAGCTCAAAGCTGAAAGCTGAAAGCTGAAAGCTCAAAGCCAATGTCGTTAACTTAAAAGGTTTCAATGTAGGGGAGGGGTTTATCCCCTCCCGTGAAAAAGGCGACCCATGCCGGGAGGGGATAAACCCCTCCCCTACGCTTATGGCCTAAGTTAATGACATTGAGCTGAAAGGGGAAAGCTGAAAGCTGAAAGCTGAAAGGGGGAAGGAAAAAGTGGTGGAGAAACATTTGTTATGTAGAGGGTTTTGTGATAATTATCTGCCCACTGGGTTTTTGTAGAAAAAAACGCTCTTTTCTGCTGATGCGCTGACGGATGAATCCGCCGGGCATCTGTCAGATATCTTTCAGCCGGGCGGATATTTTCAGGATAGTTTTTATTTGAGACAATGCGCAAAAAAATAAACAGAAAATCATCGTGGTTTATGTCGGCAAATCAGTGCCGATACAGCGGCCTGCCCGTCACCCATGCGGAAACTTTTTGCTGCACCGATGCAGCGGGGAATCTTTGCGCGGACATGATCAAGCTCGGCCGGAATATCATGGTGGTAAAGTCTTTCGGATATGCCAGTGCTGCCGCGGAAACAGAATTTCTATCCTGTATTGATGCCTATGTTACGGAAAAATTCAGCGCTGAAAAAGGAATTATCTACATAGAGGATTATGCGGATATCACCGGCGGTGATTCAGCATCACGAAAGCAGTATATTTCCTATTTCACGGACAATGCGTTTTTTATTGCAGGAATTGTCTATAATCTTCCGCCCATTTACCGGCTCAGCGTAAACCTGGCCTTAAAGCTGCATCTTTATGGCGCGCGGGGACATATTGTAAGCACCTATGCGCAGGCCATTGACCTGGCCCGGCAGTTGCTGGATCAATGGCAGCCCGGCCGCGATATGTCGAAGGCCGAAATAAAGCTGGCCAAAGCTGCGGGGCCATCCGTATCTGATAAAAAAATCAGCGCCCGGATGTGGGATGCCGCGCGCCGGATCATGTCCAGTTTCAGCAACCCTTATCTTATGCTTACGCAAAAAATCCGCAACCAGCTGGCGGCCCAATATTCCGAAGCTTTCATAAAATCCATTGCCGCCATTGACTGGCGGACCCCGGGGATGCCGCCGGCGGAGCAGCTTCTGGCGGACAACCTGTTGCCGAAAAAATTCTATGACGCCATCAGTTTCGTCAAATCCGAAGTTGACACGCTCATGGAAAAACGGACAGCCGCGGAGCAGGTACTTCAGAAAAGTGAAACCCGTTACCGGCTGCTGGTGGAACATGCAAAAGCCGGATTTATGGAATATGATTTTACCACCGACCGCATCATCAGCGTGAATGAACAAATGGCTTCCATGACCGGGTATTCCAGAGAAGCACTCCTGACCATGAACCCCCGGGAATTGCTGAGCGACGAAGGCCGGCAACTGTTTTCAGAACGGCTGTCAAAAGCATTTTCCGGGGAAGAACTGCCTCAGGATGCGATTTATCAGTATATTAAAAAAAACGGCGACAACGGGTGGGTAATGTTGAATGCAAACGTTACGTATCACAACCACCGCCCCCAGAAATCCTCTGTTATCCTGACAGATATCACCGGATTAAAGGCATCAGAACAAAATTTACTGAAATACCAGGACAAATTAAAGCGGTTGTCCATCCGGCTGTCAATGGCGGAAGAAAAACAGCGGCGGCGCATGGCATCCGTGCTGCATGAAACCATCGGCCAAGAGCTGTTTGTGATGCAGATGCAGTTGAGCACATTTGAAAAATCACTTACCGCGCCCGCGCTTTGCGCATCTCTGAAGCG
>JAABSH010000027.1 GCA_011390465.1 Desulfobacteraceae bacterium | reverse complement strand
TCCTATTCCGCAGTCCGGAGCAGATGTACCGGATGACCTGGATGCGCGGCTGGTGGTGTTGGGGGTGGCTCATCCCTACAGCAAGGAACCGGAATGCGCTGCCATGCTTGCCGCCAGGTCAATTTTTGAATCGCGGGGGAACTCACCCCGACTGTATCGAAACACAGTTGTTTTTCTGGCAGCGGACAGAACCCGGTTGCAGGACCTGGATGAAGCAGCCCGAAAATATCTGGCCTGGGAAACCATTCTGGCGGAAAAAGTGCAATTGAATTTAACGCCGAGTCAGGTGAAACAGGCGGAAACCCAGAAATCCGCGGCTGATGGTGCGGTAACGGCACGGATTCCGGAGACATACCAGTGGCTGATCGTTCCTGTGCAGACCACGCCGCAATCCCCTGTTACGTGGCAGGCCATGCGGCTTTCCGGGACAGACGCCCTGGCAGTGCGGGCAAGCAAAAAACTGAAAAATGACGACCTGCTGATTACGACCTTGTCCGGTACCATTTTGCGGATGTGTCTGGATAAAATACCCCTGTGGCGGGGTAACCATGTGATGGTACGTCAGCTTGTGGAGGATTTTGCCCGGTACCCTTATCTGCCGCGACTGAAAGACTCCGAAGTCCTGGTGGAGGCCATCCGTGAAGGGGTCTCTTTTGCGACCTGGACCCGGGATGGATTTGGTTTTGCGGATAATTTTGATGAAGCTGCATGCCGGTACCAGGGACTGAGGGGCGGGAAGCTCGTACCGTTAAATGATGCCGATGCACCGGGGATGCTGGTGAAACCGGACGTGGCCCAAAAGCAGTTAGCCGTGGAACAGGATGAGGCACAGATAGTTGCACCGGCAGTGCCAGGTGGTGATGGTCGGCCAGGATCGGGTACCGGGTCCGGAACGGAAGAAGGGGGCATTGCCGGACCTGCGGTACCTGCAGAAGAAACACCCGAAGACACCGCTCCGAAAAGGTTTCACGGTACCGTTGTCCTGGATACGGCCCGGGTGGGTCGGGACGCCGGGCGCATCGCTGAAGAAGTCATCGCCCATTTATCCGGCCTGGTCGGTGCAAACGTCACCGTGACCCTGGAAGTAGAAGCCGATATCCCCGGCGGTGCCCCGGATCATGTCGTCCGTACGGTGACCGAAAACAGCCGGGTACTGAAGTTTGAAAACATGGGATTTGAAAAAGAATAGCGGAAGCGAAATACAGGGCGTTGGCTGTGAGGCATGGCGTGAAAATTATTAGCTGGTCTGAAGGAGGCCGTGAACTTTTTTTCAAAATGGATTGACAGTCATAAATAAAGTATCATAATGATACTTATTGTAGAGAAAATGATAAATGGAAAAACGAAAAAAGACGAAGGGGGCGATGAATAAATGAAGGCACAAGAATGCCCGGTTTGTGGCGCTGGCGGACTTAAAAAGACACTCAGCACGGAGCGTTTTGAATATAAAGGGGAAGAAATTTTCATTCCGGATTATGTGGCCTATGAATGTGCCGAATGCGGGGAGGCCATCGTTGACCCGGAGACCTTGAAAGTGTCTGGAAAGTTATTAAAAGAGTTTCACCGGCAGGTCGATGGGCTCCTTACGGGAAAGCAGATTAAGCAGGTACGAAAAAAATTGGGGCTCACTCAGGAACAAATGGCTGAAATTGTCGGCGGTGGCCTGAAAAGTTTCGCCCGTTATGAGTCCGGACAGGTATGTCAAAGCAAAGGGATGGATAACCTTTTGCGCATCCTGGATGCGTATCCGGAAATGTTGAATGTGATCCGGACAAAAGAAAAACCTTCAAAAAATGTGGCCACCCTTACGCACGGGAATACATAGCCGAAATAACGAGACGCGCAGGGTTGCAACCGCTGAATCTTCCTCCGTTTAATTTTGTCGCCGCGTATACGGAAAATCAAAAAGATACATCCCTACAAGTGTCTCGGAAGCCGCGTAAAAAAATAAAAGAAGAATAAATTAACCAAATCCCAAACCAAATTTTGCAAAACAAAAAAACCGGATGAGGTCTCCCTCTCCGGTTTATTTTTTCCTGCCCTTATGCCCTTCAAAAGTATACCCCAGAGTATACCCCGGGGCTTTTTAGGCAATTTTAAAAAATTTTAACTTACTGAAATTATTGGTCGGGGCGAGAGGATTTGAACCTCCGACTCCTTGCACCCCATGCAAGTGCGCTACCAGGCTGCGCTACGCCCCGATGACCTTTTAAAGTATACTTCCATTAGCACCCGCCCATACCCTTGTCAAGCCATGAATGAGATATCTGGTTTTATTTTTCCGGTGCTCCGGTTTGCCTGCGTTGTGTCCGGGGGCAGGGTAAATTTGTTCTACCCTCAAAGCCCATAACCATAAGTCTTTTGTCATATTACAGGACGGCACGGTGGCCGTCCCTACAACGCACGGAGGCCTTGACCGGTTCGTAGGGCAGGCCACCGCGCCTGCATTAAAAAAAAGCAGAACAAATTTACCGTGTGTCCGGGGGGTCCTTTCTTGACTTTTTTTCAGGCGGATTTATTATAGTTATGACAAAACAGAACAGGGATAATTTTTACGCAACTGGCAAACAATTGAAAAAGGAATCATATCAATGCCAATATATGAATTTGAATGTGAAAAATGCGGCAGAAAATTTGAAAAACTGGTGTTTGGTTCAGATGATAAAAAACCGCAATGCCCGGATTGCAGCAGCACAGAGGTTCATAAGATGATATCCGCCGGGTCCAGGGTCGCCCTTAAAGTGCCGGGGGGGTATGGCGGCAACGCAACGGCCCCTTCCTGTGCCCCGGGCGGGTGAGGCATTTAATTTGTTGCTTCCGGTCGGAGGCAATTAGGATCATTTGCAGATCGATGGTGGGTAAGTAAGCGGTTTCAAAATTTCTGGAGGGTTTTCGGAGTATCGTTTTCCCGAAAAGCGGGTTGTGCAACATCCGCTGGATAGAAAAAAGCCCGTCTGATATCTCAGACGGGCTTTTTGGGATGGTCTGGAATAGAAATTTATTTTAAAAACGGGTTCATCCTTTTTTCCTGGCCAATGGTGGTGGCCGGACCGTGGCCGGTATAAACTTTTACATCGTCACCCAAGGGGAGCAGTTTGTTTTTAATGCTGGCGATCAGGGTGTTGTAGTCGCCGCCGGGAAAATCGGTCCGGCCGATGGACCCGTAAAACAGGGAATCTCCCACAAAAACCACATTGTCCGTCAAGAGAGAGATACCGCCCGGAGAATGCCCCGGCGTGTGGATTACCGTAAAGGTGATGTCGCCGAAGGTGATCTTGTCTCCGTCTGTCAAGGTGCGGTCCGCCGGGGGAGAGTCTTCCACCTGCAGGCCAAAGGCCATGGAAGCGGAGGAAACCTGGGCCAGCATGGGGGCATCGTCTTTGTGAATCAGAATATCCGCGCCGGTGGCGGCTTTCAGCTTTTTGTTGGCGCCCACATGATCAAAATGGCCATGGGTATTGATAATATATTTTACCGTGAGCTGGGATTCCGCCAGGGACATGAGAATTTTGTCCGCTTCATCGCCGGGATCAATCACCACAGCGGATTTTGTGTTTTCGCATCCCACAATAAAACAATTTGCCATAATCGGCCCCACAGGGAGGGTCTTGATAATCAAAAGATAGCTCCTTTAATTTAATAATTTAATTTAATTTGCATATCCACTTCAGTGCGTCAGAGCAGTCGGCACGGTGGCCGACCCGGCGTAACCCTTCCGCCTTCAGTCTTCAGCCTTCAGCCTTTCTACCTTCAGTCTTCCACCCTTTTCTTCGCCGCTTCCACAATTTCAACAATACTTGAAATTTTATTTGGCGGTTTTTCCGCCCGGGCCATGAGAGAATTGAACTCCGCCGCCGACATGTTGTTTTTAAGATAATTTTCCACATCAAAGCGTTCCCACCAGCAGTCCAGGATTTTTCCGCAGATGGTGTCATCTTCGCCGCTGATAAGGCAGTACTGAAAAGTGATGGGGCTGCCCAGGCGCGGGCAGCGTCTTTCCAGATTTTCAATGGTCGGGTCTGTCATGAATTCGGTTCCTTCACAGAAAGATCTTATTTATGGCTTTTCAAAGATTTGGGTTTTGGGTGATTTGCATAAATTTTGCCGGCTTCGGCAATTTCTTCGTCACTCAGCACAATATCTTTCAGGTTTCCGGCAAGATAATTTTCATAGGCTGAGAGATCCAGCAGTCCATGTCCGCTCCAGTTGAACAAAATGACTTTTTCCTTGCCTTCTTCTTTGGCTTTATTGGCTTCATCAATCACTGCCGCCAGGGCATGGTTGGTTTCCGGCGCCGGAATGATGCCTTCGGTGCGGGCCAGGAGAATACCGGCTTCAAAAACTTCTTTCTGTTTTACAGATTTTGGCGTCAGCAGGCCTTCGTTCACCAGCTGGCTGACCGTGGGGGCCATGCCGTGATACCGTAACCCGCCGGAATGAATGGGCGGGGGCATAAACGTGTGGCCCAGGCTGTGCATGGGCAGCAGGGGGGTGTATTTTGCCGTATCGCCGTGATCATAAACAAACGGCGCTTTGGTCAGCGTCGGGCATCCGGCGGGCTCCACAGGATAGATTTCGATCTGCCGGCCGTTGATTTTATCATGCACAAACGGGAACGCCAGACCGGCAAAGTTGCTGCCCCCGCCGGCGCAGCCAATGATGATGTCCGGGTACTGCCCGATTTTTTCCATCTGTTTTTTGGCTTCCAGACCGATAATGGTCTGGTGCAGCATCACATGGTTGAGCACGCTGCCCAGGGAATACCGGGTCTGGCCGGTTTCATCGGCAACCGCTTCTTCAATGGCTTCACTGATGGCAATGCCCAGACTGCCCGGCATGTTCGGATCTCTTTCCAGGGCGGCCCGGCCGGCCCGGGTGTCCGGACTCGGGCTGGGGATGCAGTTGCCGCCCCAGGTGGCCATCATGGATTTCCGGTAGGGTTTCTGGTCAAAACTCACCCGCACCATATATATTTTGCACTCCAGGCCAAACTGGGCACAGGCAAAAGACAGGGCGCTGCCCCACTGGCCGGCCCCGGTTTCCGTGGTGATTTTTTTGATGCCGAATTCTTTGTTGTAATAAACCTGCGCCACGGCGGTATTGGGCTTATGGCTTCCGGGCGGGCTCAGGCTTTCGTTTTTAAAATAGATTTTGGCAGGAGTGCCCAGGGCTTTTTCAAGATTTCTGGCCCGGACAAGGGGAGCGGGCCGCCATATTTTAAGGACATCCAGCACCGGCTCCGGGATGTCAATCCAACGTTCCGTGCTGACTTCCTGTTCGATGAGGTTCATGGGAAACACTGGCGCCAGCTGTTCCGGGGTCACTGGATTGCCGTCCGGGCCCAGTGGCGGATTCATGGCAATATCAGCCAGAATATTATACCATTGCCGGGGCATTTCATCCTCACGCAATAAAACTTTTTTGGGTTCGTCCATGATTTTTAACTCCTTGTTGTTCCGGTGGTCATGAATTTTTAGGGTTGTTTAAGCCGGTCATTTGAGCCGATCGGCTGAGCCGGTCATTGGGGTTGTCAGCAATCTGATGCCGCAAGATACTGTCCAGAATGCCGTTGATAAAGGCGCCGGATTCATCCGTGCCGTAGAGTTTGCCGATATCCACGGCTTCATTGATGGAAACTTTGGGCGGAATATCCGGACAGAAGAGCAGCTCAAAGGCGGCGATCCTCAGGACATTCCGGTCCACGCATCCCATGCGGCTGATTTTCCAGTTGCTGGAATTCTGTTCGATAACAGCATCTATCCGGGATTTGTTTTCAAGAACGCCCTGAATCAGCGTCATGTAAAAGCGTTCCATCTCCGGCGCCAGCTTCAGCATTTCCCGCAGCTGATCCATGAGTTCAGTGGATTCGTTTTTCAGCATGTCCATGCAGAACAGGGCCTGCATGGCCAGTTCCCTGGATTTGCGACGGGTTCCCATTATTGCTGCGTTTCAATGGCAGCCATCAGGTTGGCCATTTCAATGGCGCTAATGGCGGCACTCCAGCCTTTGTTGCCGGCTTTGGTGCCGGCCCGTTCAATGGCCTGCTCAATGGTATCCGTGGTAATCACGCCGAAAATAACGGGAATTCCCGTATCCAGGCTCACGCTGGCAATGCCTTTGGACACTTCCGCGCTCACGTAGTCAAAATGGGGCGTAGAACCGCGGATGACCGCGCCCAGGCAGATAATGGCATCGTATTTTCGCCCGGCCAGTTTTTTGGCTGCCAGGGGAATTTCAAAGGCCCCCGGGACTTTGACGATGTCAATGGTCTCCGGGTCCGCGCCGCTGCGGGTCAGGGCATCCATTGCCCCGCTGAGCAGTTTTTCCGAGATAAAATCATTAAACCGGCCCACAACCAGTGCAAACCGTTTTCCTTTGGCAAGAAGACTGCCTTCGATGATTTTAGACATAGGGTTTCCTTTTGTTAGGGTAAGTTACGGGGTGGCGTCAACGTTTAAATAATGCCCCATTTTCAGACGCTTGCATGCCAGGTAGCATCGGTTGAACTCCGTGGGTTCGGTCTGAATGGGAACCTGCTCCACCACGCTGAGCCCGTAGCCCTCCAGGCCGACGATTTTTTTGGGGTTATTGGTGATAAGCCGCATTTTTTTTACTCCCAGATCCGCCAGTACCTGGGCGCCGACACCGTAATCTCTCAGGTCCGCTTTAAATCCGAGCTTTTCATTGGCTTCCACCGTGTCATAGCCCTGATCCTGAAGGTTATAGGCCTTGAGTTTATTGACCAGCCCGATGCCGCGGCCTTCCTGGCGAACATACAGCAAAATGCCGCTGCCTTCTTCTTCCATCATCTGCATGGCCCGGCCCAGTTGTTCGCCGCAGTCGCATCGGAGAGAGCCGAAAATATCACCGGTAAGACATTCGGAATGCACCCGCACCAGCATGGGCTTTTCCGGGTCAATTTCCCCTTTTACCAGGGCTATATGCTGGAAATCTTCCAGATCGTTTTCATAGACGATGACTTTGAATTTTCCGGCATGGGTGGTGGGAATCTGGGCTTCAACCGCCCGGTGCACAAAAGATTCCGTCCGCATCCGGTAAGCGATGAGATCGGCAATGGTACAGATGCCGATGCCGTGTTTTTCGGAAAATTTTTCCAGGGACGGCATCCGGGCCATGGTGCCGTCATCGTCAATGACTTCGCAGATGACCCCGGCCGGTTTCAGGCCGGCCAGCCGGGCCAGATCCACGGACCCTTCGGTCTGGCCGGAACGGACCATCACGCCGCCTTTGCGCGCCCTTAAGGGAAAAACGTGCCCTGGCCGGGCGATATGTTCAGGTTTGGCATCGTCCGCAATAGCGGTCTGGATCGTGGTGGCCCGGTCCGCTGCGGAAATGCCGGTGGTAACGCCGTGTCTGGCTTCTATGGATACGGTAAAACCGGTTTTAAACTGGGAAGTGTTGTGGTTCACCATCATGGGCAGATCCAGCCGGTCCACAAGACGGGGTGCCATGGAAAGGCAGATCAGTCCCCGGCCGTACATGGACATGAAATTAATGGCTTCCGGGGTGACTTTTTCCGCGGCAATGGTGAGATCGCCTTCGTTTTCCCGGTCTTCATCATCCACCAGGATGACCATTTTTCCTTTTCGGATATCTCTGATGGCTTCTTCAATGGTTAAATGTGACATTTGTTATCTCCTTTATATACAGAAACACCAGCTTTCGGGGTAAACCATTTATCAGGAAAGCAGGCGTGTGAAACGTAAACTTTATTTATGATTCAAATAAATCCGGTTTTCAATAAAAAATCCATATCCACGGATTTTTCATCTTCCGGAGGTGATTTCCGGCCGGAGACGGGGAGGGTGAGAAATTTTTCCACATACTTGCCGATCATATCGGTTTCAATGTTGACCCGGTCTCCGATTTTTTTGAATCCAATGGTGGTGATGTCGGCGGTGTACGGAATAATGCTGATTTCAAAGCCTGCTGCGTCGCACTGGTTAATGGTCAGACTGATGCCGTCCACTGCCACGGACCCTTTGGCGATCATGTAGCGGGCGACGGCGTGGGGCACGGAAAAACCGATCACAATGGCATTGCTCCGGGGGGTCTTGTGGGTTATCCGGCCGGTGCCGTCAATATGGCCGGATACCAGATGTCCGTCCAGCCGGTCAGACAGGCGCAGGGCCCGTTCAATATTGACCCGCTCCCCGATCCGGATGTGTTTTAACACAGTTCTGTCCAGGGTTTCCGGCGACACATCCACTTCAAACCAGGCGCCGGAAATGGCCACGGCAGTGAGACACGCCCCGTTTACGGCAATGCTGTCCCCTGTTTTAGAGCCGGTGAGGGGAAAATCAGCGGTAATGGCCAGCCGGCTGCCCGCGCCCACGGAACGGATCCCGTCAATTTTTCCCAGTCCTTCAATAATACCGGTAAACATTTTATAAATACCCTTCAATCATGATATCCGCATCAAACTGCCGGATGCGGATATTTTTAACATCAATGCTGTCTCTCATCAGGGCCGGGCCCGGGCCGCTGCACATGGGCACCCCGTCGTCGGCCCCCAGAATTTTCGGGGCATAGAAATAATTGATCTTATCCACAATATTGGCCCGCAGGGCAGAGGCCGCCACCCGGGCCCCGCCTTCGATGAGCAGACTGGTGATTTCCATCTGGCCCAGCCGGATCATAAGGGCCTTCAGATCAATGCGGCCGTGGCTGTCCAGGTCTGCTTCTATGATCCTGACACCGGATTTTAAAATGGCCGCCCGTTTTTGCGTATCCGCGGAATTACCGGTAATGATGACCGTATCAGCGCCGCAAGGGATCTGCAACAGCTTTGTATTTTCCGGAATGGACAAGTGAGTGTCCAGAACCATGCGGACGGGATCTTTGCCGACTCTGTCGGTCAGCCGGGTGGTCAGGCTGGGATCGTCTGCTTTCACCGTATTGATGCCCACCAGGATGGCGTCATTTTCATGGCGCAGCTCATGCACATAGCCGCGGGACAGTTCGCCGGTGACCCAGCGGGAATCACCGGTTCGGGTGGCGACGCGGCCGTCTAACGTGGCGGCTGTTTTTAACGTTACAAAAGGCTGTTTGGTGGTGATGAATTTGATAAACGCCTCATTGAGCCGCCGGGCGGCGGCTTCACAGACACCGGTGGTGACGGACACGCCGTGGCGGGACAGATAATCCGCCCCGCCGCCGCTCACATCCGGATTCGGATCTTGCATGGCCATCACCACATGGCGGATGCCGGCGGCCAGAATTTTTTCCGTGCACGGAGGGGTTCTGCCGTGGTGGTTGCAGGGCTCCAGGGTGACGTAAATGGTGCCGCCGCTGGCTTTGGAACCGGCATCATCAATGGCATTTACTTCAGCATGGGGGCCCCCGGCTTTTTCATGCCAGCCTTTGCCAACGATTTTTTCGTCTTTTACCACCACCGCGCCCACCATGGGATTGGGAGAGGTGAATCCTTTCCCCCGGGCCGCCAGTTCGAGCGCGAGGGTCATGTAATCTTGATGGGTCATATCGTCATATCTTGGGGAAGCTAAAATGAAAAAAACACTGTGGACCGAGTGAGACTTATTTTAAGGTTTTCAGTTCATTTTCAAAATCAGTGACATCCTTGAAATCCCGGTACACGGAAGCAAATCGCACATATGCCACTTTATCAAGGCTGTGAAGGATCGCCATCATTTTTTCCCCGATAATGGTGGACGGGATTTCCTTGGCCTCGGATTCCCGCAGGTCCCGCTCCATCTCTTCGATGTAGGATTCTATGACGTTCATGCTGATTTCGCGCTTTTCACAGGCTTTCTGAAGTCCGGCCCGCACTTTTTCCCGGCTGAAAATTTCCCGGCGCTTGTCTTTTTTAATGATCATCAGCGGAATTTCTTCAATGGTTTCATAGGTGGTAAACCGGCGTTCACACGAGAGGCATTCCCGGCGGCGGCGAATAGCCGTACCGTCTTTGCTGAGTCTGGAATCGATGACTTTATTGTTGTTCTCGCGACAATAGGGGCATTTCATTGGCTGCCTTTCTTTTAATCCTTATAAAAAAGGATTATGACGTTTTAAGCTGAATCACTTCTATCCCGGCTTCCATCAGCATGTCTTTGGAAAGGGCGTCGGCATACCCTTCCAGGTAATAGATTTTCTTGATGCCCGCGTTAATAATCATTTTTGTGCAGATTATGCAGGGAAGATTGGTGCAGTAAAGGCTGGCATCTTTAATGGACACCCCGTGATAGGCGGCCTGGATAATGGCGTTCTGCTCGGCATGGATGCCCCGGCAGAGTTCATGGCGCTCGCCGGATTTGATTTTCATGGTTTCCCGGAGACAGCCCACTTCCCCGCAGTGGCGGATGCCGCTGGGAGCGCCGTTGTACCCGGTGGAAAGGATGCGCTTGTCCTTTACGATCACCGCGCCCACGGCCCGCCGCAGACAGGTGGAACGTTTGGCCACCAGAACGGTGATGTCCATGAAATACTGGTCCCAGGAGGGGCGGTCATCAATGTGCATGGGAAAGGCTTCCTGTGAGGTGGTGACGGGATTTCAGCCGCATAATGGTTATTTTTCCGGCCCGGGAAACAGGGGAAAATCCGCGCACAGGCGGGTGACTTTTTCCCTTACCTGACCGATGAGGGTGTCGTTATCCGGTTGTTTGATGACTTCCACGATGAACCCGCCGATCCGTTCCATTTCCGGTTCTTTCATGCCCCGGGTGGTCACGGCCGGTGTGCCGATGCGGATACCGCTGGTGACAAACGGGCTCTGGGTGTCAAAGGGAATGGTGTTTTTGTTGACCGTGATGCCGGCCTGTTCCAGCCGGTTTTCCGCTTCTTTTCCCGTAATTTGCAGATTGCTCAAATCCACCAGCATCATATGGTTATCAGTGCCGGAAGACACCAGCCGGATGCCGTTGGCCATCAAAAAATCCGCCAGGGCAGCGGCGTTCTTAATGATTTGCAGCTGGTATTGTTTGAATTCGTCCGTAAGGGCCAGCTGGAATGCCACGGCTTTGGCGGCAATGATGTGCATGAGGGGGCCGCCCTGAATGCCGGGGAAAATTTCCTTGTTTAATTTTTTCCCCAGTGAATCCCCTGCCAGAATCAGCCCGCCCCGGGGGCCCCGAAGGGTTTTGTGGGTGGTGGAAGTGACAATGTCCGCATAGGGGATGGGGGAAGGATGCATCCCGCCGGCCACCAGGCCGGCAATATGGGCCATATCCACCATCAGGTAGGCGCCCGCGGCACTAGCGATATCCCTGAACGCCGCAAAATCAATAAATCGCGGATAGGCGCTGGCGCCGGCCACGATCATTTTGGGGTGATGGGTTTTTGCGAGCGCTGCCAGCCGGTCATAGTCAATGGTGCCCGTGTCTTTGGCCACGCCATAATGAATAAAATTGAAGAATTTTCCGGAAAAACTGGCGGCCGCGCCGTGGGTCAGGTGGCCGCCGTGGGACAGATCCATTCCCAGCACCGTGTCCCCGGGTTCCAGCAAAGAAAAGTAAACCGCCATATTGGCCTGGGAACCGGAATGGGGCTGCACATTGGCGTACTCTGCGTTAAAAAGGGCTTTGGCCCGTTCAATGGCTTTTGTTTCGGCGATATCCACAAATTCGCAGCCGCCGTAATACCGTTTGCCCGGGTAGCCTTCCGCGTATTTATTGGTCATCACGCTGGCCTGGGCTGCCATGACCGCCGGGCTGACAATATTTTCCGAGGCAATCAGCTCCAGAGTGTTTTTTTGGCGGTCATATTCCCGTAAGATGGCATCCGCAATCTCCGGGTCAACTTTTTCTATTTCCTGAACATCCAATGATAGGGTCTCCTGATGTGACATGGCCTTAAGTCGGGCAGGGTCTGGTTTATCCGTTTTTAATTTTTATTCGGAAATGGCCGCAATGGTGTCGAATTTTTCAATGCGCCTGAGATGCCGGCCGTCTTCAAAAGCAGTTTTCAGCCAGGTCTGGACAATTTCCCGGGCAAGTTCCGTTCCGATCACCCGGCCGCCCAGCACAAGAATATTGGCGTCATTGTGGCGGCGGCTCATCATGGCGGAAAAAATATCATGGCACAGGGCCGCGCGCACATTTTTGAACCGGTTCGCCACCATGGACATGCCCAGCCCGGTACCGCAAATCAGAATGCCCCGGCTCACCTCGCCGGACGAGACTTTCCGGGCCACCTTAATGCCGAAATCGGTGTAATCCACGGACGCCTCGGAAAATGTGCCGCAATCTTCAACCGCAACGCCGGTGTCTGTCAGATAGTCCTTGATAAATTCCTTGAGTGCGAAACCCGCGTGATCGCTGCCCATGGCAATGGGGGTTGTATTTTTCATTTTAATTTTTTCTCCGCTCACCGCAATGTGGTATCCGTACCTGCCTGCATTTTCGGGGTCAGGCTTTTTCGGTTATATAATCAATGGCATCCTTGACGGTAGCCAGTTTTTCCGCGTCCTCATCCGGCACTTCAATGTCGAATTCTTCTTCCATGCTCATAATAAGTTCCACAATGGCAAGGGAATCTGCGCCAAGATCATCAATCAAAGATGCTTCCGGCACAACGTCATTTATGTCGACATCCAGTTTTTCCGCAATGATTTTTTTAACTTTGTCTTCAATTTTCATAAAGGAATCTCCACTGATTTAGGAATCTCCATCAATTAATAAAGTGATAAAATGATTAAAGATACATTCCGCCGTTTACATGGATTACCTGTCCGGTGATGTAATCTGCCTGCGGCGACG
Source organism: Desulfobacteraceae bacterium (assembly GCA_011390465.1). GTDB lineage: Bacteria > Desulfobacterota > Desulfobacteria > Desulfobacterales > Desulfosalsimonadaceae > SURF-3. The sequence goes on along the minus strand of JAABSH010000027.1, from coordinate 37,137 downwards.
CCAGAAAAGCAACCGCACCGGCCACGTCTTCCGGTGTGCCGGCCCGGGCCAGGGGGATCTGATTGAGAATGTCTGACACCGCTTTTTCCGAAATTCCGGCGGTCATATCGGTGGCAATAAAACCGGGGGCCACGGCATTGACCGTTATATTGCGGGAGGCAAGCTCCCGGGCCACGGTTTTGGTGAAGCCGATAATACCGGCTTTTGCCGCCGCGTAATTTGCCTGGCCCGGATTGCCTGCGACACCGGCAATGGAGGTAATGTTGATGATCCGGCCCCGGCGCTGTTTCAGCATGGTTTTAGCCGCTGTTTTTGTGCAGATAAAGGTGCCGGTCAGGTTGACCCGGATCACATCCTCCCAGTCCGCGGTTTTCATCCGGAGCAACAGGGCGTCCCTGGCAATGGCGGCATTATTGACCAGCACATCGATGCGGCCGGTTTCATCCAAAACCGTTTTAAAAAAATCACTCACATCGGATTCAGAACCCACATCCGCCCGGATGCCTCTGGGAACGCCGCCGGCGGCCCGGATGGCTTCCGAAGTGGTGTGGCCAGTGGTGCCGGTAGCGCTGAAATTAAAATAGACCGCACTGCCGGGGGCTGCCAGGGCAATGCATACCGCCCGTCCAATGCCCCTGGAACCACCGGTTACCACAATTGTTCGCTGGATACTGCTGGTCATTTTCTACGTTAAATTTCAGAATCTGAAAAATCGGCCGCAGACCGGCCGGTTGCCGGGAAATCTCGGATGCGCGTCTGAAACTGCGGGAATCGGGATCGGGTGTAATTAATCCGTTATTTCTTTTGTGTTTCGGCCTTTGTAAACGCCGCATTCCGGACAGGCAAAATGGGGCAGTTTGGGCTCTCCGCATTCCGGGCAAACCCCCACATTGGGCGCTCCGGTTTTTTGATGGGTCCGCCGTTTGTCACGTCTTGATTTTGATACTTTATGCTTTGGTACTGCCATGATTCTCTCCTAACTTATTGGAATATAAAATTATTTTGTTAAATAAAGATAATATTGGATTTTAAAACTAGTATGTTAAATCCCATGGGTTGTCAAGGGAATTTAACGGTCCCGTGACGGGATGCCCTGTTTTGATTCTTGTAATTGTTTTTTTTCTGTGCTATTATCAAAAATTTTTAAAATTATCAATAGAAATCAGGACAATAACCCATGTCGCAACAAATAATCACCCGTTTTCCCCCCAGTCCCACGGGGTACCTTCATCTGGGCGGCGCGCGAACTGCTGTTTTCAACTGGCTGTATGCCCGGCATACCAGGGGCCGGTTTGTGCTGCGCATTGAAGATACGGACATGCAGCGGTCCACAAAAGAATCCGTGGACGCGATTTTTGAGGCTTTGGACTGGCTCGGCATTGACTGGGACGAAGGACCGTATTTTCAGTCTCAACGCTTTGATATTTATAAAGAGTATATAAACCGCCTTATCCAAAGCGGCCATGCCTATTACTGCACCTGCACCCCGGAGGCGGTGGACCGGATGCGGGAGGCGGCAAAAGCCCGCGGCGATAAACCCCGATATGACGGCACCTGCCGGGAAAAAAACCAGCAATGGCAGGAAGGCGCGGTGGTGCGGTTTAAATCTCCCCTGTCCGGGAACACCGTGGTAGAGGATATTATCCGGGGGGATATCGCGTTTTCCAACACGGAGCTGGATGATTTTATTATTGCCCGGAGCGACGGATCACCCATGTATAACCTGGCCGTGGTGGTGGATGATATTACCATGAACATCAACACCATCATCCGGGGAGACGATCATATCAGCAATACGCCCAAGCAGATTTTGCTTTACCAGGCCCTGGGGGCGGCAGTGCCGGATTTCGGCCATGTGCCCATGGTGCTGGGCCCGGACAAGTCCCGGCTCAGCAAGCGTCACGGCGCCATGTCCGTCACCGCTTACCGGGACATGGGATATCATCCGGATGCCATGGTGAATTTTTTAGTGCGCCTGGGATGGTCTCACGGGGATCAGGAATTTTTCACCCGGGATGAGTTGATTGAAAAATTCAACCTGGAACATATCGGCCGGAGCGCCGGCGTATTCAACCCGGAAAAACTGCTGGCCCTCAATGCGGAGCATATCCGCAATGCCCCGGCCCAAGCCCTGGCCGGTCATTTGATGCCGTTTTTAAAGGAAAAAGGCATTTCCGCGGCAGCCGATGATTATCTTTACGGGGTGATTGAAACCCTGAAACCCCGCAGCAAAACATTTGTTGAAATGGCAGACGGCGCGGAATTTTATTTTGTGGACAAGCCTGCCTATGATGAAAAAGCCGCGGCAAAGTTTTTAAAATCCGATCTGCTGCCGCCCATGAAACAGCTCACCGAAGCCGTGGCGGCACTAGGGGATTTCAGCGAAAAAAACCTGGAAGAGATTTTTAAGCAGGTGATGGAGACCGCCGGGCTGGGGTTCGGTAAAATCGCTCAGCCGGTGCGGGTGGCCCTTACCGGAAAAACCGTGAGCCCGGGTATTTTTGAAATGATGCTGGCCCTGGGCCGGGACAGGGTGATCGCCCGGCTCAATGACGCGGTTTCCTTTATGGCGCGGCAAAGCGGATAAAAATACCCCTGTCGGCCCCGGAATAAAATTTGACTTGACACCGGATCATTGCTACGTTATTAGCACGGTTTACTTGATGAGGGTTAGTGTAGCGGCAACACGACGGGTTCTGGCCCCGTTAACATAGGTTCGAATCCTATACCCTCAGCCACTGATAAAAACAGGCGGCCATGCAATTTTTTTGCGTGACCGCCTTTTTTGTGCTTGTTTATTCTGTCACAACCTCAAAAGATTCTACCACCACCTCCAGCTGTTCCGGCCGGTTTTCAGTGGCGGGCGCTCCTTCTTTGGAAAAGTAAAACGCAATTTCCCTGAAACTGAATTTTTTTTCCGCGCCTGCGGGAAGATACCTGTTATTGACCCATCAGACGGCAGACCAGATCCACCCCGGTTTCCAGGGAAATCCGGCTCATGTTCAACACCATATGGTAATGGAGTGGGTCGTTGTAATCTTCTTTTCCGATTTTACGGTAAAGGCTGGTCCGTCGTTTTTCACCGGCCGTAACGGCCGAAGCGGCTTTGGTGTCGGTCAGATCGTAATGCCGTTTCATAAAATCGATCCGATCGGTTTTGCTGGCCACCAGAAGAATGTGAAAGGTGTTGGTGAAGTTCTCCAGGATATACTGTCCCCCCCGGCCTGTAAGAATGACGTTGTCTTGGGCCGCGAATTTCTGCATCACCTCGTAAAGGGCTTCCACATAAACGTCTTCGTCCATATAGCCTCTGTCTTTGCCGGTAATCCGCTCCATGTAATTGCGGGACAAAAGGGTGGAAATGAAACGGGACATGGGGCCGCCGGCGATTCTTTCCATGGAAATAACCGTATTTTTGGAAACCTTGGCCTGCCGGGCAATTTCCTGGAGAATCTGGTCATCCAGAAACTGGTAGTTCAGTTTTTCCGCGATCATTTTGCTCAGGGTCCTGCCACCGGCGCCAAATTGTCTTGAAATGGTAATTACCGCCATCACTGTCTCCTTGATGTCTGTTGTAGGTGTATGCTTAGATCTATAGCAGGGCGCGTTCCCGGTGGCAATGAGAAAGATGCCCTCCGGTTGGAAGATGTTGAACTGCTGTTGTGAGTTGACACTCCAGAAGGATTCTGTCATGAAAATGAATCCCTGCTTGTCGGCTCACCCGGGTGATCTGTGTTTTTTTAAATCAAAATCGGGATCGGGATCGGGATCGGGATCGAAATCGGAATCGATACTGATTTCGACAACAGAACTTGAGAGCGTTTTCAGATAAACAAAACGGATATAATAAGACGGATATGAAAGTTGCCCTGATTGCCCCGCCGTATCCTCTGGCAGAAGCCCCGTCCCCGCCCCTGGGGATCTGCTATGTGGCTGCCGCCTGTCAGGCTGCCGGCGCGGAAGTAAAAATTTTTGACTATATTGTGGGCCGGTACACGCCGGAAAAACTGTGCCGCCAGGTGGAAGCGTTTCAGCCGGATGTGGTGGGCGCCACCTCCGTGACCCTGAATTTTCTGGCCGGGGCCGAAATCCTGAAAACGGTAAAACAGCATTTCCCGGCCGTGGTCACGATGATGGGCGGGCCCCATGTGTCTTTTGACGCGGAAAATACCCTGGTCCGGTTTCCTGAAATTGACCTGATTGTTGTGGGCGAAGCCGAGAAAACCCTGATGCAGTGGCTGCCGGCGGCAAAAAACCGGGCCGCCTGGCACGGCATCCGGGGACTGGCCTTTTTTGCGGACAACGCATTTGTGTTTACCGGCGCCGGTGAGCTGATCGCGGATCTGGATGCATTGCCGCTGCCGGCCCGCCATCTGCTGCCGCTTTCCCGGTACAAGGCCCTGGGATTTCCCATCAGCATTATCACCAGCCGGGGATGCCCCAACAAGTGCATTTTCTGTCTGGGCCGGAAAATGGTGGGGGCTAAGGTGCGATACCGTGATCCGGTGCAGGTGGCCGATGAAATTGAAACCCTGCTGGCCGATGGATTTGAACGGATTAATGTGGCGGATGATCTGTTTACCGCCAATAAAAAACGCGTGGCTGCGGTGTGCGGGGAAATTCTCCGCCGGGAGCTGCGGCTCGGCTGGAGCGCGTTTGCCCGGGTGGATACCGTGGATGAAGAAACCCTGGGAATTATGAAAAAAGCCGGATGCGATGCGGTGAGTTTCGGTATTGAATCCGGCAATCCGGAAATGCTGGCGCGGGTGAAAAAACGCATTACCCTGGATCAGGCCCGGCAGGCAGTGGCGGCCTGCCGGAAAGTGGGAATGATTGCCCATGCATCATTTATGGTGGGGCTGCCCGGCGAAACCCGCCAGAGTCTTGAGGATTCCCTTAATTTCGCCCGGGAGCTCAATATTGAGCACGGGTATCATTTTTTATCCCCGTTTCCCGGTACCACGGTTCGGGAACATGTAGACGACTATGATCTTGAAATTTTAACCGATGACTGGAACCGGTATGATGCCAATTCTGCCATTGTGAAGACCTCAGGCCTTTCTACTGCGGAGATGGAAGCCTTTGTGGCCCGGGCTTATGCCCCCATTGTGAATGCATGGGAAGAAAAAAAAGCCCGCTGCGCCGGCGGCACCGCCACTGCCCGGGAACGTCTGGAAGTGGACAGTGAGCAGCGGCTGAATCTGATTTATCAGATGTTGTCTTCAGATTTTGTGGAAGCACTGGGAGAGTTTGAAGATGCGCAAGCAGATCCGGTGGAGCGGTTCAGTGCCAGAATAGCGGAGCCTGCGGGCATGGCCCCGGATTTTGTGGCCCGCTACATCCGGCAGTGGCTGGAAAAAGGCTATCTCCGGTTTTTGACGGACCAGGGACGCATCCGGTGGGAGTGGACCCCGGTTGAAAAAACCAGCCCGGGGCCGGCGCTTGGATAGCGGCAATAAGAGTTATGAACATCGAACATCGAACATTGAATAAGGATCGCCGCGGGCGTTTTCCGGAACAATTTTATCATGCTCAGGCAGAAGCTTTTCTTGTGTCTGTAAATTGAATATGTTATCAAATATCAAACGATAAAGCGTCATTCGCGGGTGTTGGGGCATGCATAAAAAAACAGGAAGGAGTTGCGCAATGAACAGGGCTTTCCAGCTGGTGCTGGCGGTTGTTATTTCAGGTATGGTGGGTGGCTGCACATCCAAACTGGTGCGGATCGATTCTGCTCCTGCGTTTGCCGATATCCGGATCAATAATGAATATATTGGTAAAACGCCCATTTATCATCGTTTTTATGATAAATGGTATCCCTGGCCCATGAAGAAAACCGATGATTTTATGATTCAGGCCCAGCGACCCGGTTATGAGCCCGAGGTCCAGATTTTTCATGAAACACCGGTCCGGGCGGATCTCAGCTATGTGCCGGAAGAAATTTTGTTCAAGCTGCGACCCCTCAAAAATCAGGAAACCGCAGACGAATAGGGGGTTTCCTGATCTTGCGTTAAATTTTTCACCTCAACCCGCAGATATCTCCGCTGCCCCGTCGGTGCCTGGTTAATCGCTGTGTTTTTGGCGCTGCCGCACGTACAATCCCGCCTCCGCGATCATCCACACTTCAAGGGCGAAAACAAGGGTGCCGATGCCGCACAGCAGCCAGTTTTGGTCCCTGAAATAAGTGTTCAGGTTCAGCAGCATGGCCCATCCGGTCATTACAATCATAAAAATCATGGGAATAAAGGTGTATTGCAAGGCAATGCGTTTTCTGGAAAGATAAACAGTAATTACCAGCAGGGCCATGGACGCCAGCAGCTGGTTCACCGTGCCGAACAGGGGCCAGAGCACAAGGGCCCCTTTGCCGGAGCCGTTGTAAAAGGCCAGCAGAAAGGCAGAGGCCACCGCGGCTGTCGTGGCCGGATGCCGCCGGGCCAGAAACGGCATATGATGGGCCAGGGCCAGTTCTCCTATGATGTATCGCTGCAGCCGGGTGGCGGTATCCAGGGTGGTGGCGGCAAAGGATACGATAAACACCCCCATAATGGTGATGGTGATATTTTCCGGGATGCCGCAGGTCCCGATCATGTTGGCGGCCCCCTGGACAAAGGCGCCGATTTTGGCCCCCAGGCCTGACACCGCGGCCCAGGAAGCATAATAATGGGAGAAGGCCGCTGTTCCGGTCAGCAGATCCCCGGCCCCGGTTTTCAGTCCCATGCCGATGCCGCCGATGATGGCCACCATCACCAGTGTGGCGAGGGTGCCTTCCATGAGCATGGCGCCGTATCCGATAAACCGCGCGTCTTTTTCTGAAAAACACTGCTTGGATGAAGTGCCGGAGCTGACCAGGCTGTGAAACCCGGAAACCGCGCCGCAGGCAATGACCACAAACAGAAAGGGCCATACCGGGGGTGCGCCTGCCGGTGAGGGATCATAGGCCGGGGCCACGATTTCCGGCCGGGACACCACAGCGCCTAAAACCAGCAGGGCAAGGGCAATGAACAGCTGATGGGAGTTAATGTAATCCCGGGGCTGGAGCAGGGTCTGTACCGGAAGCGTGGAAGCAATATAGGCGTATCCAAAGAGAATCAGCATCCAGGCAATCAGGGTATTTGCTTCGCTCAGCCCGAGAGCTGTCAGGTCCACCGGCAGGTAGGCGCCGATAAAGACGAACAGATACATCAGCACCACCGCAACAATGCCCAGCCGCACATGGCTGTAATTTTTTTTATAGACCATGTGCCCCAGCCAGATGGCAATGGGCACTTCGATCCAGACCGGGATCACGGCCTGGGGATACATGGTGAACAAAATGGCGATGATCAGGGCAAACACGGCGATTAAAATGAGCAGGGAAAGAAAAATGATCAGCAGAAAAAGGGTTCTGAGCCGGTGGTTGATAATGTCTGCGGCCAGATCGCCGATGGATCTCCCGTTATGGCGCAGCGACACCACCAGCGCCCCGAAATCGTGGACCGCGCCAATGAAAATGGAGCCGAACAGCACCCACAGGGCCGCCGGCACCCACCCCCAGATTACGGCCACTGCCGGGCCCACAATGGGGCCAAGCCCGGCAATGGAGGTGAAGTGATGGCCGAACAGGATGTGTTTGTCTGTGGGAACAAAATCAATGTCATCCCGGAGGGAATGGGAGGGGCAGACGTTGTCCGCGGCCAGCCGGAAGATTTTCCGGCCTAAAAATTTACCATAGGTATGATAGGCAATGACGTAGCTGCCCAAAATAATCCCTGCAAGCAACAGCGTGTTCATGGTCAGCGCTCCAAAACATAAAAAGAGGGTAGTTCAAGATTGTAAATGAAATAACTTTCTGATTTATATTCATTATGATTAGAAAGGGATTGTGTTCCTGTCAACAAAAAAACCTGTGACCGATGATCAGGAACAAAATTTTTAACGCAATTCTGGAAAACCAGACCGGACAATTGAAAATGATTAAAAAGGACATCAGGCCGCTGGTGGTGCTTGTTTTTTTTATGGCCGTGACCGTCAGCGCGGGCGCATGGGCAGCGGATGAAAAACGCCATGGGGATGAGGGATTTGCCGCCTGCGAGCTGCTGGTCCGGTTTCATGAACAGGTTGTTTCCGCGGACAAAATTCAGGCACGGGAGCGGGTCGGTGCCCGGGTCATCCGCACCGTACCGGCCCTGAATGTGGAATACTGGCGCCTGCCGGCCGGCATGACCCCTGCCGATGCCATGGAAATGCTCTCCGGGGTTCGGGCCGTGGATCACGCGGAACCCAATTATTTTTACAGTCCCGGGCAGGTACCGGATGACCGGGATTTCGGCCGGCTGTGGTATCTGGAAAATACCGGCCAGCGCGTGCATGACATTGCCGGGACCCCGGGGGCGGATATTTCCGCAACCGCTGCCTGGGAACTGGAAACCGGCAGCCCTGAAGTGGTGATTGCGGTGATCGATTCCGGTGTGGCAATGGATCATCCGGATTTGAAAAACAATATATGGTCTAACCGGGAAGAAATCCCGGAAAACGGCATTGATGATGATGAAAATGGATATGTGGATGATGTGCAGGGATGGGATTTTGTAAATTATGACAACAATCCCTCGGATTATTCCAAAGATCTTTACGGTGACGGCCACGGCACCCATGTGGCCGGCATTATTGCGGCGGAGGGCAATAACGGCATTGGCGCGGCCGGCGTGATGTGGCAGGCCCGGATCATGCCGGTGCAGATTTTTGACCTGTTTGAAAATTCACCGTTTAACGCCACCACCCTGGTGGTGCTGGAAGCGGTTCTCTATGCAGTGGAAAACGGGGCTGATATCCTCAATTGCAGTTTCGGCGGACCGTCCTACAGCCGGTTTCTGTATGAGGCCTATGAGATGGCCGGGGCTGCCGGGGTGCTGGTGGTGGCGGCAGCCGGCAATGACGGGCTTGATAATGACAGGGTGCCGGTGTATCCGGCCGGGTATAAACTGGATAATATCATCAGTGTGGCAGCCACAAATGAAAACGATGATTTGGCCGGGTATTCCAATTACGGCAGCATGTCCGTGGATCTGGCCGCCCCGGGGGGCAGCGGCGTGGTGTCCAATATTTACAGCACCACCCCGCCGGAACGGACCGTTATTTTCACAGATGATTTTGAGTCCCCGGAAAATCCATGGATAACGGACGGGAAATATGACCCTTGGGTTACCGTGTATGACAAAACTTTTAATTCCACGGTTGCGGTGGATTCTGTCGGCAATTACCACAATAATGCGTTTTCCTATATCCGCACGGCAAAACCGGTTCCCGCTGAAGGGTTTCGCGGATTGAACCTGCGGTTTAACGTGTGGTATGCCCTGGAGCAGGGGTATGATTTTTTAGATATTGGATTTGCCGGTTCACCGGACGGAAATTACGAAACCATCAGCACCTTAACCGGGTTTTCTCAGGGCATTGAACACCTGGTGATCTGGAGCAATGACGCGGAGTTTGATGATTTTTACCTGCGGTTTGCCCTGCGTGCGGATAACAATGTTTTTTTTGACGGGGTGTACCTGGATGACATCTTTCTTTCCGGCATAAAATGGCGGTTTTCCGGGGATGAATACGGATTTAAAAGCGGCACGTCCATGGCCACCCCGGTGGTGGCGGGAGTGGCCGGTCTGGTCTGGTCTGCCGCGCCGGCTCTGAATTACGCGCAGGTCAGGCAGGTCATGATAAATACGGTGGATTTGCTTCCCCGTCTGGCCGGAAAGGTGGCTGCCGGCGGGCGGGTGAATGCCCGGGCCGCGGTTTTGGCGGCCATGGAAGGCACAATCCCTTCCGGCCCATCGTCGGATTTGGCGCCGGATCCGTTGCCGGATGTGGCACCGGAAACTGAAGCATCGGGTTCCGGCGGTGATTCCGGGTGTTTTATTGCGTCGTTATAATTTTGTTTCAGCTTTAAAGTCAGGATAAATAATGAGTCTTCAGTCCAAAAAAACGTTTGCCATGGTGATGTATGACATTTGTCGGCCGGATCTGTGCAGTCCGGATGAGGGAAAATGTGCGGCCGCAGCCGCCTGTACCCATAAAGTAATGCAGCAGATTGACGGGGCGTTTGAGCCGCCGGTGATTTTTCAGGACCGGTGCCTTGCCTGCTGGGATTGTATTGAAGCCTGTCCCCTGGATGCGGTGGCCGTAAAGAAGATTTCCTGAGTTTCCGCCCGTGTTGTTAAGATTGCCGGGTGCGGAATTTCACGGCTTTCCAGGAGCCGTAGATTTTAACGGATTTTGGGATGCTTTTGCCGGCGGCGGCAAGGGGCCGGCCCATCACCAGCTCCGGGCTGATGAGTTTGGTGATTTTAAACTCCCGCCCCCACTGGTCGCAGACCACAGTTCCCTTGCGCACCCATCGGGACGCGGAGTGCTGGCGGCAGATGTCGCAGAACCAGGCATGCACCGGGATAACGGTATTGTTTTCCACCTGGTCGATGTCTTCGGTTTTGCCGCACCCGTTGCAGATTCTCCGGCGCATCCTGATTTTGGTAACCTGGCGGGGTGTTTTTAAGATTGCCCTGGCAAGGGCCTGCCGGGTGGTTTCGGTTTCAATGAGCGCATCAATAAAGTCAAATGTTTCAGCCGGCCCTGAAGCAGGTGCCGCAGGGGTCGGCGAAAGTTCGCCTTTCAGCTTTTTTTCAGTTTTTTCCGGTACAACCTTTTCCGGTGTAATCTTTTCGGGCGCGGCTTTTTTCGGTACAGCTTTTTCCGGTGTAATTTTTTCGGATGTCGTTTTTTCCGCTGTGGCCGGCTTTTCTGAGAGGTCCTTATCGTTTCCGGAGGGGCCGGACCCGCCTTTTGTTGTCGAACTTTTTGCTTTTTTTGACGGCTGATCGGCAGTGGTGCTCACGAGCCGGTCAAAACAGGTTTTACAGAACGTATACCGCCCGTCCGGGCTGTATTTGTTTTCGTAAAAATCCGTTACCGGTTTCAGCCGGCCGCATTTGGTGCAGATTTTTCGGGGAATATCATTTTTCATGGTTAATCAATTTCATCCAGTCCGAACCACCGGCTGAGGTTCAGGTGGCGGGTGAGCCAGGTTTGTTTTGCGGGCGGGCTCAGGTTGACGCCGGTGATTTTAATGAAGGCCGGCAGCACCACCAGGGCGGCAAGGGTGGTCACCACCATGGTCAGCGACAACAGAATGCCCAGCAGATTCATGGGGATAAACCGGGAGAACAAAAAAACCAGAAAACCGAAAATCAGGGCCAGGGACGTAAAAATAATGGCTTTGCCGGCCACTTGCAGGGTGCGCTCGATGGACTGGTCAATGCTGTATCCCCTGGCCCGGTTATGCCGGAAATTGTTCATAAAATGAATGGTATCATCAATTCCGATACCGATGGTGACCGCGGCGATGACGGATGTGCTCATGTCCAGGGCAATGCGGAACCACCCCATGACCCCGAAATTGACCAGCACTGCCAGTCCCATGGGGATCAGGGCCAGCAGGCCGGCGGAAAAATGCTGAAACAGCAGAATGGAGATAAGATCCACGATCACCAGTGACAGGATAAGGGTCTGGATCTGTCCCATGACCAGATAATGGGAGACCTGCACTTCCATGATGGGAAAGCCGGTGATGTGAAACGACGCCCCTTCCGGAATGTGCGTGTTCAGGTAGGCTTTTATTTTGCCCACGATCTCCCGGACTTCCGATGTTCCCACCAGCTGGCCTTCTTTCCGGCAGAGCCGGGCCAGCACGTCACAGGTCTGATAATCAATGTCCACAAACGGTTCAAATTCGTCATACCGGCCGTCCGCATCCGTGTCTTCGCCCCCGTAAATTTCAAGGTAATCGGCAATATCCGTGGCGTTTTCCGGAATGGCCCAGGCATCGGGATCGTCATTGTTCATGGCCATGTGCATGGTTTTAATGACATCGGAAAATCCGTCCGTGCGGCCGATTTTGAGATCCGCGTTTTCATCCGCGGTCAGCCACCGGCGGAAGGCTTCCATGAAATTCAGAAATTCCGGGGATTTTGCTCCTTCCGGCCGGCCGGAATCAATGAGAATGTCAAACCCCCAGCCGCCGCCGAATTTTTCACCAATGGCGTTAACCCCCTGGCGAACCTGGCTGTGTTCCTTAAAATAGCTCACATAGGCCGTGTCCACCCGAAGCTGCACCAGCCCGGCAATGGCCACCGCGGCAAAAATCCCGGTGATCAGCACCACCTTTTTGTAATGTACCAGTGCCCATCGGGTAAATACCTTGAGTATTTTATCCGTGAGGGTGCCCCGCTGCCCGGCCCGGGGATCTGTGCGGCGGCGAATGGCCGCGGGAAAGGTGTGGGGAAGCAGGGTCAGGGCCGCGGGAATCATGGCGCTGGTAATCATGACCGCAAACAGCGCCCCCAGCCCGCAGAAAATGCCCCATTCCCGAATGGCGGACAGCTGGCTGGTGCACAGGGTAACAAACGCGATGCAGGTGGTCAGGCCGGTGAGCAGAACGGTCAGGGCAATGTGGTTCATGGACAGAAAAAGCCCTTCTTTTGTGCCCCGTTTCGAGATCAGATCAAAGTCATTGTAATACTGGTTCAGGATATGGATGGCATAGGAACTGCTGATGGCGATCATCAGCGGCGGCAGCGATGATCCCATAATGGTGATGCGGAATCCCATATATCCCATAAGCCCCAGCACCCAGACCTCGGCCATGCCCAGGCACAGCAACGGGAGCAGCACCCCGCGCAGGGACCGGAAATTGAGATAGAAAATCAGCATTGCCACCAGCATGACAATGGGCACCAGGGTCATGGAGTCAATGTGAATATAATCCACTGCCCGGACGTAAACCACGGGCATGCCGGTATAAACGATATGAAGATCGGTGTGGAATTTGATGATTTCCAGTATCTCCCGGGTGGCCGGGTCCCGGTCTTCCAGGTCTTTGAATTTTAGAAGAATCCCGAAATCTGAAATCTTGCCCCCGTCGCCTTCCCGGGTGTAGAGCACATTTTCAAAAGCAGGATTGCGCAGCAGGCGGTGTTTGAATTCCCGGATTTCCGCCGCTGTTTTCGGCAGTTGCCGGTTTCCACGGACGTCTGTTTCGATAAGATCGTAGATTTCAAGGGTATCGGCCGCTCCGGTGATATCATTGGCCGTGAGCGGCGACAAAATATCATCTGTAACCTCGGCCTTTTTGAGATCAAAGGTTTTTTTGACGGCAGTTTCAAGCTTTTTCAATTGACGCGGGCCCAGAACAGGTGTGGTGTCAAACAGATGCGCCAGTTTTCGCTGCACCACACGCTGAAAAACGGGATCGTCATCAAAGGCGTCAAGGATTTTCGCTGCCGGCACGGCCTCTTTGCCGGTAAATGCCTGGAGCCGGTTCAGCCGTGCGGTTTCCAGTGGTTCATCAAAATCAGAATATGCTTCCAGATCAGCAACGAACCGGTCCAGGGCGGCCAGGGTATGGGGGGAAAACAGAGGATCGGCGCTCACCGCCATCACCACGAACTGGCCGTTATCGCCGAATGTTTTTTTGACTTCATTGTAAAAGATATACTGGCTGTCATGTTTCGGCATGAGGGTTTCAATGGAATTGTCGATTTCAAGCAGAAACATCCCCGGCAAAAGGGCGCCGGTGATCAGCAACAGCACAAGAATGGCGGTTTTGGGGTAATTAATGCAGAAGGAAATATAACGGCTCATGGTTCAGGGCTCCTGGAAAAGGGGTGCCGGCGATTGCGGCCGTGACGATCTGAGCGTGGTAATGTTACCGTCATAATTTTATCGTGATAAGGGCTTGCCGGCTGCGTGATGAAACCGGGAAAAAAATGCGGCGGCCGGTCCCGGTTTATTTCCGTTGCAGCAGGTTTTTGGCCGTGCTGATTTCCACATAAGAGGCCCCGTTGTCTGATCCGAAATTTCCCGCCAGCACCGTAATCAGGTCATCCTGCTGAAATCGTTTTTCTGAAAGCAGGCGGGTGAGGGCGTCGTCAAGAAATTCATGGGAGCTCAGATCCCGTTTCATAAAATACGCGCGAACCCCGAAAGACAGGGCCAGCTCACGCATCACCCGTTCGCTGTAGCAGAAGGCGAAAATCCGGTTTTTGCCCCGGTAAGCGGCCAGGCTGAGAATGGTTTTTCCGCTGATGCTGTCCGCGATCAGGGCCTTGGTGTTCAGGCGCAGGGCGGATTTGACCGCGGCTTTGGACAGATACCCCGTGACATCGTTTTCATTTTCATAGGAAGTGTCCAGAAACGTGGTAAGGCTGGACTCCACTTCAATGGCGATTTTGGTCATCATTTTTACGGAGTCAAGGGGATACTTTCCATAGGCGGTTTCTCCGGACAGCATAATGGCGTCCGTGTGGTCCAGGCACGCATTGGCCACGTCCGATACCTCGGCCCGGGTGGGCCGGGGGGAATGGATCATGGACTGCAGCATCTGGGTGGCGATGATCACCGGTTTCCGGCGGTCAATGCATTTCAGGACGAGATTTTTCTGGATAATGGGAATGCGCTCCGCCGGGATTTCAATGGCCAGATCCCCCCGGGCCACCATGACACCGAAACAATGATCCAGAATATCATCAATATTGTCCACCCCTTCCTGGTTTTCAATTTTGGCAATGAGCTTGATCTGGCTTTTTTTTGCATCCAGAAGCTGCTGAATGGCCATGAGGTCCTCTTTGCGCCGGACAAAAGAATGGGCGATGAAATCAATGTCCTGTTCAATGGCAAAATCAATAAATGTTTTGTCTTTTTCGCTCAAAGACGGCAGATTTTTGATTTTAACCGCCGGCAGATTGACCCCTTTCCGGCTTTTGATGATCCCGTCGTTTTTGACTTCACAGGAGAGGGTGCCGTTTTTGTTTTCCAGTACGAACATTTCAATGGCCCCGTCGTCAATCAGAAGCCGGTCCCCGGGCAATACATCATCTGCCAGACCGTTGTAGGTGACATACAGGCATTCCGGGGAAGAAAGTCCCATTTTGTCGCCTTTTACGCAGAGCCGGTCCCCGGATTTTACACTCATTTCCCCGTCCACATGGGTGATCCGGATTTCCGGACCTTTGGTATCGATCATCACGGCGATCCGGTCGGATACGGCCCGGACATTTTTGATCACGGCAAGGGCTTCTTCCGGGGTTTGGTGAGCCGTGTTCAGCCGGACTACATTCATGCCGGCGGCAAACATCTGCTCGAGCAGGGGAATGTCACACATGTGATTGGATATGGTTGCAATAATTTTTGTTTTTTTCATTGCCAGGCCTCTGGTGGGGTTGGGAGGTGTCAGGTTCAAAAACAGGCATATGCCGGTTTTCAAAATTATGGGATGCAGTTTAATCCGGTTCTTGGGGACTTACAAGTAATTTTAACAGACGATACAATGAGCGAACGCTGTATTTGCTTGTCTTAAATAGCAATTGCAGTCTTAACCCATAGCTGTTAGGTTATTATTTTGCAATAACGGGCAATACAGCAGACACACGAAAATCGCAGAATCAGGAGGTATTGAAATGGCGGAAAACGGCATTCTTTTGGAAACAGACGACCAGGTGGCAATTTTGACCCTGCATCGGCCCCGGCGGAAAAATGCCTTTGACAGACATATGTTTATGGAGCTGGAACGGGTGACCGGTGAGCTGGAAAAAATTCAGCCCCGGGCGGTGGTGATCACCGGGTGTGAAGGTGTTTTCTGCGCCGGTTTTGATGTCAATCCGGACAATCCGTGGGTGGCGCAGCTGATTGATGCCGTGGAAAAAGAAAACCGGTCCGCCGCGGAACAATTGATCTGCCGGGTCCGGAAAATCGTGGACCGGTTTGCCGCGCTGCCGGTGCCGGTTATCGCCGCCATCAACGGCCCGGCCTATGGCGGCGGTGCGGAGCTGGCCATGCGGTGTGATCTGCGGGTGATGGATCCGGGCGCGGAAATCTGTTTTTCAGAAGCCCGGCTGGGACTGATGCCGGACTGGGGCGGGGGCGCGGCCCTGGCCCATCTTATCGGTGCGTCCCGGGCCGCGGATGTGATGTTGACCGCCCGGATGGTGGCGGCCGGGGAAGCCATTAATACCGGCATGGTGAACCGGATTTGCCGGCCCGGAGAAAGCCGGGAAGACGCCGTTGCCATCGGAAAAAGGATTGCCGGAAACGGTCCCCGGGCAATCATGCATGCCCTGCAATTGATCCGGGAGAGCCGGAATCAGTCCCTGAACCAGAGCCTGGATCTGGAAATGGACCGGGCAATTTCTCTGATTGCTTCAGGGGAATGTTTTCACGGTGTGTCCGCGTTTCTGGAAAAACGGGAGCCGGAATTTCCGGATGTGAGTTATCAAGAGATGAAAAATTAAACCACCTGGTTGAAAAGTATCGCCATGCCGGAAAACCCCCCACATATCCCCTCTGAGATAGATGCGTGGCTTGGCAGGGAACGCCGATTGAGCCGGATTCTGGATGATGTCGGGGCCGGGATTTTTTTTCTGGATCAGACGGGCCGGTTTGTGCATACCAATGCGGCCATGTGCCAGCGGCTCTTGTTTGCCCCCGGGGATCTGGAAACCAAAAGCGCTCTGGATCTGCTCGAAAAAGCGGATGCCCAAGCCATGCGGCAGGTGCTCGGGCACCTGGTCGCCGGAGAAAAAAATACCCATCGGGGCCAGATTCGCTATCGCCGGAAGGACGGCACGATTTTCTGGGGGGATATGTCCTTGTCCGTGATTCAAAAACCCACGGGCGGATTTGAAACCATTATCGGCGTGGTCATTGATATCAGCCAGCAGAAACAGGCGGAAGCAGCGATTAAAACCGGCAGGGAAAAGTACCGGCGGGTGTTTGACAAATCCGGGGCCGCCTCCATCATTATTGCCCGGGACATGACCATTCTCATGGCCAATGAAGAGTTTGAAAAACTTACCGGCTATCACCGCCTGGAAATTGAAAACCGCATGAAATGGCCTGCATTTATCGCCCCCGGGGATCTTGAGAAAATGACCCGTTATCACCGGCTGCGGCGGCTGCCCGGAAAAGAAACGCCGGATGAATATGAATGCCGGCTTGTCCGTCGTTCCGGCGAATTGCGGAATATTTTTATCAAGGTGGGCATGCTGCCGGATGCATCCCAGAGCATTGCATCGTTTATAGATATTACGTCCCTGAAAAAAACCGAACAGGCCCTGAGAAACAGCGAATCCAGACTTCTATCGATCATAGAGGCCACCCAGGGGTGGATTTATACCTGCGGCAGTGATTTTATCCTGGAATTTGTCAACCGGGCCCTGGCCGACAGGATCGGCAAAGATGCCGTCGGCCGGCGTTGTTATCAGGCCATTTACCAGCGGGACAGCCGGTGCCCCTGGTGTTCATGGGAGGCGGTATTCAGCGGTCAGACCAGCCGCCGGGAATTTGAGAACCCGCGGGACCACCGGTGGTATGATGCCATGATGGCGCCCATCTTTGACGCGGCAGGCAACGTGAGCCGGCTTGAAGTCTTTGTCATTGATATCACGGAACGTAAAAACGCGGAAAAAATGCTCAAAGAGCAGGAAATTTACCTGCGACGGGAAAATATCCGCCTGAAATCCAGCATCAAAGACCGGTTTCGGTTTGGGGATATTATCGGCAAAAGTCCGGTGATGCAGCAGGTCTACGAACGGATATTGAATGCCGCGGCAACGGATGCCAATGTGATTGTGTATGGCGAATCCGGCACCGGCAAGGAACTGGTGGCCCGGGCGGTCCATGATATGAGTGAACGCCGGAAAGGGGCATTTGTGGCGGTGAACTGCGGCGCAGTGCCGGAAAATCTCTTGGAAAGTGAATTTTTCGGATACAAAAAAGGCGCGTTTACCGGGGCGGAACATAACAAACACGGGTATCTGGATCTCTCGGACGGCGGCACCCTGTTTCTGGATGAACTTGGCGAAATCGGGCTTACCCTCCAGGTGAAGCTGCTGCGGGTGATCGAAGGCATGGGCTACCGGCCCGTGGGCAGCGACCGGATGCATCATCCGGATGTCCGCATTATTGCCGCCACCAACCAGGATCTGACCCGTTTGGTGAGACAGGGAAAAATGCGCGAGGATTTTTTTTACCGCATTCATGTAATCCCCATCCATCTGCCGCCCTTGCGGGATCGCAAAGAAGACATTCCCCTTTTGATGGATTATTTTCTGCGCCAGCACGGTGATTCGACCAGTGGTTCGACCGGTGATTCGGCCAATGATTCGACCGGACTGCCGCCGGTGACCGGAAAAATTCTGGATGCGGCCATGGCCTATGACTGGCCGGGCAATGTGCGGGAGCTTCAAAATGTGCTTTACCGGTATATCACCCTGAAGCAGTTTGATTTGACCGGCGCGACGTTGAAAAAGAAACCTGCTGCACCTTCCCTTGGGCGGCCGGCAAAAGAATTCAATAAAACGGAACCGGATCATCGCATTTTATCCGGCGAAAACTTGCCGGAAGCATTGGAAACAATTGAAAAAAAGATGATATCCAGGGCACTGACGGATAACCAGTGGCACCGGGGCCGGGCCGCCCAGGCCCTGGGCATTCATCGCCGGACCTTGTTTAAAAAAATTAAAAAATATAAGCTTGAATGTTCCTAAAACAAGAACATTTGTTCCCATTTTTATTTTTTCCTCGTTATTTCAGTCTTTTAGATTTCATAATTAAATTTTGCTGGGGCATATTTGACCCATCTTTGTTTTTTCCCAATTCCTCTGAATTTTTCTAATTTTAAATAAATCCAATATGTTATAATTATATATAAAGTTGGCATGGATAGTGGATATAATCATAAACGTTGTTTATGATTTTTTACCATGTTTGCCATGGGCAGTATGAACGTGTTTTAAAATCCAGGTTCCGGCCTGTGCCCGGACATTTTCGGCCAGTGCCGGCCCCTGTGGAATCAGGGAAAAGAAGATGGAAATCCTCGTTGTTATTTCAGATCATAAGACAGCGGCAATGATCCGCCGGCGCATATGCGACTGCGGTCATCATGCCATGCTGGCAGGCACCATCAAGGATGCCGTGGATCTGGTATCCCGTCAGCAGTTTCAATTGAGCTTTATTCATCTGTGCCTGCCGGACGGGGACGGGAGGGACCTGATCGTGCACATTAAAGCCCGTTTCCCGGAAATGCACATCGTGGCGGTTACGGATTCCAACTCCCGGCTTCTGGAACTTTCCGCCCGGAAGCTGGGGATTATTTATTACATGGTGGAGCCGTTTGCTCCGCCGGAAATTGACGTGATAGTGGATCATTTATCAAAAAAAGCATGTAACGATTAAAGCAGAAATCCAATAAGGAGGTAGCAGGTAATGAAAAAGGACGCTGTTTTTTATGACATTTTAACGCCGGTGAAATTTTTGACCCGGACCGCCGCGATTTTTCCGGACAAGACCGCCATTGTTCACGGAGACAAACGCTACAGTTATGACCAGTTTTTGAACCGGGTGTACCGGCTGGCCAGCGCGCTTAAAGACAGCGGCGTGGAAAAAGGGGACAAGGTGGCATTTATCTGCCCGAACACGGCGCCCATGATAGAAGCGCATTTTGCGGTTCCCATGATCGGCGCGGCCCTGGTCAGCGTTAACATCCGGTTGTCATCCGGCGAAATAAAATATATTCTCAACCATTCCGATGCCAAGGTGCTGGCCGTGGATAATGAATTTGCCAACCTGGTAACCGATACCATAGACGATCTGCCCCAGATCAAAACCGTTGTCAATATCTGCGACATCAGCGATGAAAAACCCCTTGCGGGTACAGACTATGAATCGTTTCTGGCGGCGGCCGCCGCGGACCCGGTGCCATGCATGGTGGATGATGAGTATGATGTGGCCACCATCAACTATACCAGCGGCACCACCGGCTGGCCCAAAGGCGTGATGTATCATCACCGGGGCGCGTATCTGAACGCCCTGGGAGAAGTCATTGAATTCGGCCTGAACGACCATTCTGTTTATTTGTGGACCCTTCCCATGTTCCATTGTAATGGATGGTGCTTTCCGTGGGCCGTCACCGCCGTGGGCGGCACCCATGTATGTCTTCGCAAAGTAGAGCCGGAGACCATTTACCGGCTGGTGAATCAGGAAAATATCACCCATTTGTGCGCCGCCCCCACGGTGCTCATCGGATTGTCCACCTATGCAGCGGAGCATGATTTCAAACTGGGCCGGCATCTGGAGATCATGACCGCAGGCGCGCCGCCCGCGCCCCAGGTGATTGAAAATATGGAGGCCGTGGGTGCCAATATCACCCAGACCTACGGCCTGACAGAGGTTTACGGGCCCCACAGTATTTGCCGGTGGCAGGAAAAATGGAACGATCTGTCCGCCGGGGAGCGGGCGATGATCAAGGCCCGCCAGGGGGTTCCCTATGTCAATGCCATGTATCTGGATGTGGTGGATCCGTTATCGGAAAAGATGACGCCGGTGCCCAGAGACGGTCAGACCATTGGAGAGATTGTCATGCGCGGCAACAATGTCATGCTGGGATATTACAAGGATCCCAAAGCCACGGAGCAGGCTTTCAGCGGCGGCTGGTTTCACAGCGGAGACCTTGCCGTAATGCATCCGGATGGATATATCCAGATTATGGACCGGCAAAAAGACATTATTATCAGCGGCGGTGAAAATATTTCCACTGTGGAGGTTGAAAACACCATTTATAAACATCCGGATGTGCTCGAAGTGGCCGTGGTTTCCACTCCGCATCCCAAATGGGGAGAGGTGGCCAAGGCGTTTGTCACGCCCAGGCCCGGGACAAGTCCGACGGAAGAAGATATTATCGCTTTCTGCAAAGAACATATGGCCCGGTTCAAGGCGCCGAAAATGGTGGAATTCGGTGAGCTGCCCAAAACCGCCACCGGCAAAATTCAAAAATTCAAGCTCCGGGAAAAAGAATGGCACGGCCGTGAGCGCAAGGTCGGGTAAGATTAGCAATGCGCGCCTCTGGAAAATGCATTAGGGGGCGCGCCCCATAATTTTACACCCCGTATCTTTCACAGGGCCGTGCATCCGAATCCATATGCACGGCCCTGCCAGTCAGTTTGACAGGTCCTGATTTGCAGGATTTCCATTTTCTTCGCCGGCCACCCCGCCGGCCACCCCGCCGGACAAATTCAACAGAAACGATTTTCCCCTTGGAATCCCCACGAAAAGCTTTTTATGCGTAAAAATTTGTGGTATTAAAGTAAATCCATCTTTAATGAGAACGCATTACAGAAAACTTCCATGAACAGGAGCACGCAATGAAACAAAACACCAGGTGGTCATTTATTCTGCTGCTTTTTATGACGGTCTTTGTCATGGTACCGGCCTGCCGGACATTTCAAAAGGCACCCCTTTTGAAAGCCGCGGAACAAGGGCAGATTAATGAAGTTAATCGCCTGATGGCACAGGGGGTGCTGCCGGATACCGCCTCGGAAGAAGGGGTGACGCCGCTGTTTCTGGCAGCCTTTAACGGGAACAAAGATATTGTGCAGCGGCTTGTGGAAAAAAATGCAGACGTAAACGCCCCTGTCAAAAAGACGTTTTCCTATGAAGATCAGACGATTTTTGAGGGCTGCACCCCGCTCATGGCAGCTCTGGGCCGGGGAAATTCAGATATCGCGAAAATGCTGATCCAATACGGCGCGGATGTGAATGCCGCGGATGTCAATGGCACCACCCCCCTTTTTATTGCCGCAGCCCTTAATGATGCCGGCGTTGTCGACCATCTTATTGAAAAAGGCGCGGCGGTAAATGCCGCTGTTACCGAGGAATATGAATACAAAAGCCAGCCGGTCTGCAACGGCGCCACTCCGCTCATGGCGGCGCTCAGAATGCAGCAGAACAAAAATGCCGTGCTGCTGGTGAATGCGCGCGCAGATGTAAATGCCCGGTGCGGGGACGGCACAGATGCCCTGATGATTGCTTCACTGAACGGTGACGGGGAAATGGCCAATTATCTTCTTTCCCGGGGTGCCCGGCACCAGACAAGGACATTAAAAGACACGACCATCAGCGGCCGGGACGTGTTTGAAGGCGTGACCACCCTGATGATTGCCGCCGGCGCCGGCAATATGGACACGGTCAAGGCAATGATGGCGGCCGGCGCGGATGTGAATGCCGCCAGTAAAAACGGTACCACCGCCCTGATGGCGGCGGCGGCCCAGGGTCATCTCGATATTGCCAGGTTCCTGGTGGAAAACGGCGCGGACGTGAATGCGCGCACAACTGAAACATTTACCCTGGGTGGTGTGCCCTTTTCCAAGGGGACCACCCCCCTCAGCCAGGCTGCCCACGGCGGGTATGCGGATGTGGTTGCCTTTCTTATAGAACACGGCGCGGATGTGAATGCAAAAGATGATGACACGGATATTGATGCGCTGTTTCTGGCAGCTGAAATGGGCCATATGAAGGTGGTTAAAATTCTGGTGGAAAATGGCGCGGATGTATTTGCGGAAACCAAAATGGGGACCGCCCTGGTGGCGGCCCGGCATTATTGTCACCCCTATATTGCAGCCTATATCGAAGCGGCCCGGCAGGAAATAAAAGAAAAACAGGCCCTGGAAGTAGAGTAGGAAAGGCAGGCAGGAAATCAACTGGAATAGAAGCCGCCTGAATCAGGGGCAAAAACCCGTAAACCCCAAAAAAACCGCAATGCTGGTGTGTGAATATGAGCAGAGAAGCGATTGAAAAGCGGGACATGGAAGTGGTGGAAAAATTCCGCGCAGTGGTGGAGGCAAAAGAGCGGCGGAGAAAAAGCAGCCGCCTCAGAATA
Source organism: Desulfobacteraceae bacterium (assembly GCA_011390465.1). GTDB lineage: Bacteria > Desulfobacterota > Desulfobacteria > Desulfobacterales > Desulfosalsimonadaceae > SURF-3. The sequence goes on along the minus strand of JAABSH010000027.1, from coordinate 14,402 downwards.
GCCGCTGGTCTTGCGGCAATGGTTTTTGTCGGGGTCATTGTTTTTTATAAAACGGATTCACCGCCGGACAAAACATCCCCTATGCACCGGTCCAAATCCGTAGCCCTTCACCGGCCTTCTGCTGAAGCGCTTTCAGAGCAGACAATGCCTATAAAACAGGACGCCTCAACAGCGGCTGACGCAGAAACGGCTGAAACAGAAAAAACAGCGGAAACCGTTCTGGCAGACGGGGCGGTCCGGGAGGGTGCTGCTCCTGAAATGGCGGCAGGTGCCGGTGCATCCGCGCCTGCCACCGCAGATGACGCGGTTTTGCGGGAATCGGCACAAACGCTGGATACACTGCCGGTGGTTGCCCCCCGCAGGGATCTGACCGGCAAAACCGATCTTCGAAAAAAGCCCGCGCCCGTCACCCCTCAAGGTGATATCCGCATTGCAAAAATCGTGGTTTGCGAAAATGTGAAAAACAGACAGCCAGTGGCCTGGAAAAACACGTTTTCCATCAAACAGGGGGCAAAACCCTATGTGTGGATGTATGTGACCTCTGAAAAACCGCCTTTTGAACTTCGTCATGTTTATTATCTCAACGGCAGCCGGTATTGCGTGGTGCCCCTGGCGGTTCAATACCCGCGGATGCGGACATGGAGCACCGTAACCCTTGACTATCTCACCCAGGTGGGGACCTGGCGGGTGGATGTGGAAACAACAAAAGGGGAGGTTCTTTCCCAGACCACATTTACCGTGACCCCCTGATATTTCTGCTTCTATTGCCTTGACCGAAACCGCATAAACTGCTAACTGACACAAAACCATGATTATTGACTCAAGAAAATATCAGCGCCTGCGGGAATCCATGGTGAAAAACCAGATTGAAGCCAGGGGCATCACCGACCCCCGGGTGCTGGCCGCCATGCGGACGGTTCCCCGGCATCTTTTTGTAAGCGATGCACTCATGGATCAGGCATACGCGGATCACCCCCTGCCCATTGGTGAACAGCAGACCATTTCTCAGCCTTATATCGTGGCACAGATGACCCAGGCCCTTGCCCTGAACCCGGATGACCGGGTGCTTGAAATCGGCACCGGCTCCGGATACCAGGCCGCGATTCTGTCCCGGATTGTGTTTCGCGTCTATACCATTGAAACCATCCGCACCCTTCACATGAAAGCCCGCAAGCTTTTTGACCAGCTCAATTATTCCAATATTGTCACCCGCTATGGGGACGGCACCAAAGGCTGGAAGGATGAAAGTCCGTTTGACGCCATCATTGTCACGGCCGGTGCCCCCGAAATCCCGGCGCCCCTGGTCAGCCAGCTTGCTGTGGGCGGCCGGATGGTGCTGCCGGTGGGCAGCCGCCTGACCCAGGAGATGGTAAAGCTGTTTCGGGATGAAGACAAAATTCATCAGACCATCCTCGGCGGCTGCCGGTTTGTGAAGCTGGTAGGGGAACACGGGTGGGAAAGAAATTAATGGAAAAACAAAAGATTAGAAAAAATATGACATGGAAAGATGCTTTTTTTTGCAGCCCGGGGCCCCGGTCCTTGAGAGGCGCGGTGCTGCTATCGCTGAAAGGCCTTTGCATGGGAGCCGCGGACACGGTTCCGGGGGTTTCCGGCGGCACCATTGCGCTTATCAGCGGTATTTATGAAGACCTGCTGGCTGCCATCAAGTCCGCCAATGCAAAAATGGCGGCCGGTATTTTGCGCCTGGATCTTAAAGGAGCCCTGAGCGAGCTGCACATCCGGTTTCTTCTTTCCCTTTTTCTGGGCATTGGTATTGCGGTTCTCAGCCTGGCCCGGCTGATGAATTATCTCTTGGTTCACCATGCGGAACTGACCTGGAGCCTGTTCTTCGGTCTTATTGCCGCTTCCATCTGGGTGGTGGGAAAACAGGTGAACTGGTCGGCCGGCACAGGGGTGTCCTTTGCCGCCGGCACGATCGGGGCCTTTATTGTGGTGAATTTAATGCCTGCCACAACGCCCGAAGACTTGTGGTTTGTGTTTCTCTCCGGCATGCTGGCCATCTGCGCCATGATTCTGCCGGGGCTGAGTGGCGCCTTTATTCTGTTGATTCTGGGGAAATATGAATTTATCATTTCCACCCTGGAAAATCCGTTTCTTGCGAAAAATCTGGTGATTATTGCGGTTTTTGCCGCCGGATGCGCAGTCGGTCTGGCTGGTTTTGCCCGGTTTCTCAAACTGCTGCTGCAGAAATACCATCATCTCACCCTGGCGTTTCTCACCGGCCTGATGCTCGGCTCCATGCGAAAAATCTGGCCATGGAAGGAAACCCTGGAAACTGCCATGATTCACGGAAAACTGAGGGTGTTGAAACAGCAGAACATCTGGCCGGACGCTGTGGATGCCGATATTGTATCGGCCCTGTGTCTGATGATGACGGGTTTTGTTGCGGTGATGGTGCTGGAGCGCCTGTCCCGTGTCAGAGTCTGAGCATCGCAAGCCAGGCATCCAAAATCCAAAATTAAATCAATTGTTCCGGCAGGCGGCCGCCGCCTCAATCCAGCTGATATTCCTTTTTCAGCTCTGAATACACCACCGCCGGCACCATGCTTTCGATATTCCCGCCAAATTTGGCCGCTTCCTTGATGATGGAAGAACTGGTGAATATCCAGCGAAGCCCGGTCATCAGAAATACCGTCTGCACCTCCCGGTTTAATTTCCGGTTCATGAGCGCCATCTGAAATTCATATTCAAAATCCGACACCGCCCTCATGCCCCTGAGTATGGCCTGGGCGTTGCGTTGTACCGCGTAATCCACCAGCAGTCCGCCATAGGAGGCAATTTCAATGTTCCCCATGTTTTTTAAAGACCGTTCAAGCAGGTCCATGCGCTTTGCAACGGAAAAAAGGGATTTTTTGGCGGGATTTTCAAGAATGGTGATAATAATTTTGTCAAACAGTTTTAATCCGCGTTTGATGATATCGATGTGGCCGTTGGTAACGGGATCAAAAGAACCGGGATAAATGGCGGTTTTGCCCATAAAAAACATCCTGTAGGTCTGGGGTTAAGTTAAGTTTTTAACAAGGAGTTCCCTGTACCACAGGGGATAAAAAAGAAACAAGGGTTTTTCCGTAGGTTCGCTGGTCCGTCAGGACCAGCCCGGGCAAATCCCGTGACAGGGATTCCGGCCCCGTATGTTCGACGACGATGGTGGCGCCTGCTGCCAGAACTTTTTTTTGCACCAGATTGTCCAGCACTGGTAAAATCAGGTTTTTCCCATAGGGCGGATCCATAAACACAAGGTCAAACAGGGGCGTGTCCAGGCTGAAACAGTTCAGATGCCGCCTGAGATCCCATTGGATCACCCGGGTTTTGGAAAGCACCCGGCAGGCGGAGATGTTTTTTTGGATGACTTTGATTGCAGCCGGGGAGTGATCAATAAAAACCGCGGTCTCCGCCCCCCGGCTCAGGGCTTCCAGGCCCAGGGCCCCGGTGCCGGCAAAAAGATCCAGAACCGCCGCACTTGCGGGGATATCTGCCAGAATATTAAAGATGGATTCCCGCACCCGGTCTGTCGTGGGACGGGTGGCAATCCCTGGAAATGAGGAGAGTTTTCTGCCTTTGAACGCGCCGCTGACAATTCGCATAAGTAATTTCCCGCCGGTCTGCCGATACGGCAATTACGCTTTTTGGGATAATTTTTTTTTAAGATACGATTTGTCCACATGCAGCCGCCGGGCGGTTTCCGCCAGATCCTCATTATTTTCCCTGAGTTTCCGGGCCATAAAAAGGGTTTCAAACTGTTTCAGGGCGTCATCCAGCCGGTCTATCTTCATCAGAGAACCAAAAATGGCGGATTCCGTAGTCGGCGCGGTGCGTTTTTCCGGATTGTAAGGCGCCGGCATGTCATCGGCATCAATGGTTTCTTTTTCTACATTGATGGACAGGCGTTCCAGCAGGTTTTTCAGTTCCCGGACATTGCCCGGCCAGGTGCACTGCTCGAGCATTTTCATGGCTTCGGGTGACATTTTTTTGGGGGGTCTGCGATTTTTTTCCCCGATTTCCTTTAAAAATGTGCTCACCAGCGCGGCAATGTCTGTCAGGCGTTCCCGCAGCGCCGGCACATGAATGGGCACCACATTCAACCGGTAGTACAAATCTTTTCGGAATCTTCCGGCTTCAATTTCTTTGGGCAGGTTTTTGTTGGTGCAGGCAATGACTCGCACATCCGCGGTCAGGGTCCGGCTGCCGCCGATGCGCTGAAACTGTTTTTCCTGAAGAATGCGCAGGATGGCAGCCTGGGTATTCAGGCCCAGATCCCCGATTTCATCAAAAAACAGCGTGCCCTGATGGGCCAGTTCCAGCTTGCCCCGTTTTTTGGCAGTGGCTTCGGTAAACGCGCCTTTTTCATGTCCCAGCAGCTCGCTTTCAATGATGTCGTCGGACAGGGCTGCGCAGTTGACATCAATCAGCGGGTATTCGGCCCGGCTGCTGAGCTGATGAACCATGCGGACGATCAGCTCTTTGCCCGTGCCGTTTTCACCGGTGATAAGAATCCAGGCATCCGTGGGCGCGGCAATGCTGATCTGCTTGCGCAGTTCCTGAACGGCCGGGGAATTTCCGGTAATGGAATTTTTTTCAATGGTCTTTTTCCGCAAAAACCGGTTTTCTTCTTCCAGGCGCCGGAAATTCAGGGCGTTGTTGATGCCCACAATGACCTTGTCAATGGACAGGGGTTTTTCAATAAAATCAAAGGCCCCGATTTTGGTGGCGTTTACCGCGGTTTCAATGGTGCCGTGGCCGGTAATCATGATCACCGGCGTGGTGGGGTGAATTTTTTTGATTTCCTTTAATGTGTCAATGCCGTCAATGCCGGGCATCCAGATATCCAGCAGCACGAGATCCGGGGATTCGGATTCCAGTATTTTCAACGCTTCATACCCGTTGGACACGGTAATGGTTTCAAATCCCTCGTCAGAGAGGATATCGGACAATGCCTTTAATATGGATGCTTCATCATCCACAATCAGGATGGAGGGGAACATGGGGGATGGCTCCTTGTTGGTTATTTTGGTTCAAATTTTGTATCCGTGTTGGTTGGGTTTAAGGTATCAGGTTTAAGGGTGAAGACTTAAGGCTGAAGGCTGAAGGTCAAGTAAAAATTGCCGGCGTTTTCAGTCCGCTGCCGTGGCCGTTATCTTTTTGCATTATATCCATTGGAGTTTGTGGCATCCGGTTAACTAAATTTTTTCAGACCGGAATAATCTTCAGCAGTTATTATTTATTATGAGAATGATGGGCATCTCCTGCTTTTTCATAAAATGTGACGCCGATGCGCTCGATATGGTCGAGAACATCCGGATCATTAATATGACCGTAAATGGATAAATCAAACGTGTAAGGCAGCAGCAGGTCGTCAATGTTATCCATGATCCGGTAGAGGATATGTAATGTCAAATCCTTGCCGCCTTCAAGCGTCATATCAATGTCTGAGCCGTTTTTGTAATTCCCCTTTGCCCGGGAGCCATAGAGCACCGCTTTTTCCACCTGTGGATAGAGGGCCAGAACCGACTGAATTTGTTGGATGGTCTTGTCCTTCAACCCGAACTTCATCAGCTTTCCTTTTTTGCAAGGGATTCCAGAGTGGTGATGAGTTTTTCAAATTCCAGACAATAATTATTCTGGATCGCGCTGACAATTTTTCTGGCAATGTCCCGGTTGTAGGTATGAGAACTCAGATTCCGGCTTTTGATCATGTCCATCCAGATGTCGCCGTTTTGGACAAGGCCTTTTTTAAATGCTTCGCGGGAACTGTCTTTTGAGCCATATAAATGTTGCAGTCCCTGATGTTCAAGAAAATCCTTCAGAGTGTTCCAGGCCAGTTCATGGGTGTATTCAAACGCCTGAATCATTCCCTGTTCTTCCAACTCACTCAGATTGCGCTGCTCGGCAAGCTCCACCGCGCTTTTCAGCTGTTCAAACGCCTGGATAAAATGCCGGTAACGCTGCACCCATCGGATGTCTTTTGCCATTGTTGAAGGTCTCCGCATAATGTTTCCATAGATGGTACCCGCAGAGGACGATAAAACCCAGTCATATTTTGAAATATATAAGACTGAAGACCAACGGCTGAAGGCTGGATTTCAAGGAAAAAAGCGGGTATTTTTGTTATTTCCTGTTGCGATCAATCTTTGTTTCGCTATATTTAGATATTTAATTTCATTATCAATACCAACAAATTTTCTGCCTAATTTTTTGCACACAACCCCGGTTGTGCCGCTGCCGCAAAAGGGATCAAATATCAAATCACCTATATTGCTGGAGGCAAGGATAACTCTTTTTACTATTTTTTCTGGTTTTTGGGTGGGATGTTTTCCAAATATTTTTTCAGACTTTGTTACTGAAGGTAATGTCCAAAGATCTTTCCACACGGATTTTATGAGCTTTTCATCCGAAATATCTCTAAGTTCTTGATAATTGAAAGTATGTTTGGCCTTTTTTGTCTTTGCCGCCCATAGTAAATGCTCAGATGCGTGTGTGAAATATTTTTTGGTCAGATTGGGAGGTGGATCCTGTTTTTCCCAAACAATATTGTTCAGTATTTTAAAATTCAACTCTTGTAATGCATAACCAACTGAAAATATATTATGAAAAGTTCCGCATACCCACGTTGTTCCATTCGGTTTCAGAATTCGTTTAATTTCTGATAGCCATTTTTTGTTAAAATAATGAACAGACTGGATTGGGCGCAACTTGTCCCAACTGCCTTTATTTACACAGGCCTTTTCTCCACTACGGCATGTGATTCCTCCGGACGATAGAAAATAGGGGGGATCGGCAAAGACCAAATCAACGCAATTATCTGGTATTTTATGAAAAAATGAAAATACGTCTATGTTGTATAATTTGATTCTATTTACTGAATCATGGTAAAAAGGTTGAAGGTTTGTCTCAGCAATTTCAGATTGATGATCAAAATTAAAAATATCCAAATCGCTTTCAAGGTAATAGCCCATGAAAAATCATTTCCTTGAAACAGTTTGAAAAGGAAAAAAATTTGGGGAATCCGGACGTCAAGGGTGGTTACACTCTTGACTTGCCTAACGAGATGACATTTTCTTTTTGCGAGTGATTGGAATAGGTAGACCAATCAGGTATGTATTCTTCAGATTGATTTCCCCAGGTGACCCAGCCGTTTCTCTTGCCCCTTCCAAAAAGTTCCAAAAAAGGCCCCCAACTGCAGGATTCAATGATGTCATATTGTTCATCCGGTTTCCTGCTATGCTCTCTTTTCCGGGACAAAATAATATTTTCCTGACTTCTTCCCGGTTGCAGGGTTCTGATGTTTTTCCCTCGAACGCCAAACAGAATCATTTCCGTCACGTTCCTAAAGTAAAAACCAACGCCTCTTCTGTCAGGCCCACCGTCTTTTCTGATTTTATACCAAATGAGGTTGGTTTTATATTCAAACCCCCAACAAGCCATTACTTGCATCCCTTCCGCCAAAAGTGCATTTGGCACCCAAAGGTAAAGATGCGCCCTGTCTTCAGCAATCGCTTCAATAGGTAAATCTTTTATCTGTTGTAATTTTAATGTTGGATAACGGGTCAGGCGTTTATGCTCCGGGGCCATTTTGCCTGTTCGGTTTTGAAACTGCCATGGTGGATCTGCCAGTATGGTTGAAAATTTTTTGTTTCCGATAAAATGCAATAAGTCATCCGAAGCATTCATATTATATGTTCTCCACATAAAGTGATTTTGAAATTCCAAAGGCCACAATAGGGCACCCGGCGCCACTGCCGCCTTCAATTCTTGGCAACAATTTGCTCATATGCGTTGTGGAAGCTCCATAGGACGTCCCTCGGCCTAAATCATTGAAAATATTTTGAAGATCATCACAGCGGGTGATGATTACACCAACGCTGATTGCGCGAAGATCAAATAACAGTCTAAAATTGTTTAAATCGCGGTCATAGAAAGGGTCTTTGTTATTCCATTCAATTTCCAGGGCCACTCTGTTTTTAAAGCAGTCAATTTTATGGGTTGGTGTATCCATGGTATGGTCATCAACTGTTACTTTTGTTTCAAATTCTTTTTCCACCCAACCTCTATCATAAAGAAAGCCGTCAATATAGCCCGAAATCTTTGATTTCCTGCCTCCGGGAGTAACAATCCAGCTTTTTTTAAGACGAAAGGATTCCAGCACGGAAATAATATCATGCCATTCATGGGAAAAATCTTCTTTCAAAATAGCACAGGCATGTTTCCATTCATGTATCTCGTAATTTTGTCTGATAAAATCAGAGAGTAATTCAATCCCCATTTTGCACAGAGCCTCTTTTCTGAGAAAAAAATTGTAAATATTAAAGTATATCACTACTTGATGGATTTGGGAACCTTCAATAATATTTCATTATTCTTCAAGAACCGAAAAATCAGTTACATTCAAAATTCGATGTTCAATGTTCGATGTTGGACGTTCATCTTTTCCTTCAGCCTTCAGCCTTACCCCTTCTACCTTCTACCTTCTACCTTCTACCTTCTACCTCGCCCTTACACCGGCAGCTCAATCACAAAACGTGCCCCCATCGGCACATTATCCTCCACATGGATTTTGCCGTTGTGATCCGACACAATGGTGCTCACAATGGCCAGCCCCAGCCCCATGCCGGATTTTTTGGTGGTGAAATCCGGTTCAAACAGGGACGGCTTGACAAGGTCCGGTACCCCTGATCCCGTATCCGCCACACTCAGGGTGAGGGTTTTATCACCGGCCGCCCAGGCAACTGTTATCGTGATATCGCCGGTGGTCCGGATGGCGCTGATGGCATTGTCAATGAGGTTGATCAGGATCTGCTTGATCTGCTGCCGGTCGAGCTGCATCATCGGGAGATCTTCCGGGATGTCCGTGCTGAACCGGATATTCGGATGGCCTTCTTTGTAAAGGGCAATGGTTTCGTGAACAATCGGCGAGAGCTGGCACGGTGCCGGGTTGGCCGCGGGAAAGCGCGCAAAGGTGGCAAATTCATTGATCAGGTTTTTAATCAGTTCGGTGTGGTCGATAATGGTCTGGGTGCATTCTTCAAACACAGGGTCTTTAATGGTTTTTTTGTACTTTCGCTTCAGCCGCTGGGCGGACAGGGAAATGGGGGTCAGGGGATTTTTGACCTCATGGGCGATTCTTCTGGCCACCTCCCGCCAGGCCGCCATGCGCTGGGCTTTTTCCAGCTCGGTCATGTCATCGAACACCATTACCAGGCCGATCTGTCGGCCGGTTTCGTCTTTCAGGGAGTTGAAATTGACATTAAAACTTTTGGGAATGCCGGCCACCGTCATTTTGATGGACCGGGAAAAATTTTCCTCATGCCGGTTCCAGAACCGGTTGTAAATTTCATCGGACAGGTCGCTGTGCTGGGTTTTCAGAATGTGTTTGTAGCTTTTTTTGATGATGGCACTTGCGTCAATGGCCAGCATTCTTTCCGCGGACCGGTTGATGGTGGCCACAAGGCCCCGGGCATCCAGAGAAATTACGCCGGTGGAGACATTGTTCAGCACGATTTCCATGTACCGCCGTCTGGCATCGATTTCGATGTTTTTATCAAACAGTTCCCGGGCGGAAAGTTCCAGCTCTTTTCGGCTGAAGCGCAGATCCCGGGTCATTTTGTTAAAGGAATTCACCAGGGTTTTGATTTCATCATTGGCCACCACGTTGATATTGTAACTCAGATCGCCGCCGGCCACCCGGCGGGTCGCTTCGGCCAGCTCCATAATGGGCACGGTAATGCTTCTGGAAAGGTAAATGCCGAACCATACCGCGCAGAACACCACCAGCAGTGCCACAATGGTCAGCACAATATAATAGGTAAACTGCACCGGCTGTTTCAGCATTTTCATCTGATGATATTCTTCCACACCCGTGGAAATGGACGCCAGGTTGCCGACGAGATCCGGCGGCAGCAGCACGCTGATCACCACAAAGCCTTTTATTTCGGCTTCAACAGCGCCAAAGGGGATGGTGGAGATATTGCGGATAAATTCGCCGCCGTCCAGGTTTTCAGACACGGACCAGATTTCCGTCTGTCGGCGGATGCCGGTTTGAAACGCCTCTTTTTTTACCGGCCGGAATTTTTTATCTCCCAGTTTGGGGTCCGCGGAAATGGTGAGCCGCTCGAAATCGTCATTGTAGACTTCCACCACATTCAGGTTGAATGCCCGCTGTACCACCTGGGTGTAATTGGACAGGTCGCTTTTATTGGCGGGCACCAGCAGGTTCCGGCTGTCAATCTGATAGGCGGCTTTGTCCAGGAAAAAACTGTTGTTTTCCTCTACCAGCTTGTAAAGATTCCGGCCCACAGCCAGGGAGTTGTCCAGAGACTGGTCAATGGGGATTTTAAACCAGAATTCAATGCTGGAGGTGATGAAATGAAGGGAGAAAAAGAACAGCACCGTGGACGGCAGGAGGGTGAGGGCGATAAAGGCCGCCACCAGCTTGGTCCGGAGCCGGCTGCCTTCGGCTTTTTTCCGGCGTTCATAAATCAGCTTGACCAGGTTCCGGAACACGAGAAAAATCAGCAGCACCACCAGCAGCATGTTGATGTTGATGAGAATAAACATCAGCACCATGTTGGATGCCGGGATATCGCTGCCGGAATGGAGTTTGTTTACCGTGATAAAAGAGAGCAGGGTGACCACGGCGATGACAAAAGCGATAATGATGAAATCGCGCTTGCGGCGCCAGCGGTTTTCCGCATTGCTGGGGGCGTCGGACAATTTATAACGGTTGCGCCGGGACGGTGCCTTCAGAAATCCGGACAGTTTGCGGAAAAAGGGGTTAATAGACAAATTCATAGGTGTGCCATTCGGTTTCAAAATCCCACAGAGACGCGAAAAAGAAGATATAATTCAGCAGAAACGGCAGCCGCACCTTATCAAGTTCCGCCTTGGCGCTGATGATATACCGATGGTCTTTTTTGAGTTTTCGCAAGGGGACAACCGGCATGTTCTCGATCCGGGACATGATTTCTTTGGCTTCATCAAAGGAGTCGGTAACAAAAGGATTGTCGCTGTCCCCGGATCGTTTGATAATATAATGATTTTTCAGGTTATGATATTTTATCGTATGGGTTACGTTCACGGTGACCACGGGGTCGTTTGTCCACAGAGTACGCTTTCGGGCGATGTTGATGAGAAAGGAAAAGGTGGTGGGAATGCCGTTTAACACGGCTTCTTCCATTTTTTCATTAAACGCCCCTTCAACCTGCAGGGAAAGCAGCAGGTGCGTGGGGTTTTCCGTCACCCGGATGCCGCTCAGCTGTACATCAATGGCCTGACCAGCGGCGGGCCAGGACAGGGCAAGACAGATCAAAATTGAAAAAATTTTAACAGATTTCATCATTTCAGCCTTGAAATTACAGGAAGGGTAAACATACACCAAACCGGCTATCCGGAGGCGTTGCAGGCCGGGGAATGGCGGCCTGCAGCATCAAATTCCGCAAGGGTCATGGTTTCCCAGGCGGTTTTTTGCCTGAAAAATTCTTTTAAAAACTCATGGTTGAAAAGATGGCCGGATTTGCGGAGCACCATATGGCCGAGAATGGGCATGCCCAGCAGGGAAAAGTCGCCGATGCAGTCCAGTATTTTGTGCCGCACGAATTCATCGGCAAACCGCAGCCCGCCGTCGTTCATCACCCCGTTTTCATCAATCACCACCGCGTTGTCCAGGGACCCGCCTTTGGCCAGGCCGTAAAATTTCATATATTCCAGCTCATGCAGGAACCCGAAGGTGCGGGCTTTTGCTATTTCTTTTTCAAAGGTTTCTTGGGTTATGTCAAGGGTCATGGTCTGGGTGCCGATGGCCAGATGATCAAATTCAATCGTGTAGGTGATGGTAAATTTATCCGAAGGATACAGTTTGACGGATTTGCCGTTTTCTTCCAGAATAATGGGGGTTTTTACCACAAAATACATCCGGGGTGCATCCTGGGCCGCAATGCCGGCTTCTTTTATTTTGCGGGTGAAAAACGCGGCACTGCCGTCCATAATCGGGGTTTCATGGCTGTCAATTTCGACGATGACATTGTCAATGGCAAGGCCTGCCAGGCAGCTCATGACATGTTCAATGGTCGAGACAATGCATCCTTCTGCCGCCTCACCAATGACCGTGGCCAGGCTGGTATCCACCACCCGGTTGAAGTGCGCCCGAATCATGGGCTGGGCCGGCAGGTCAATACGTTTGAAATTAATGCCGAAATTGGGCGGGGCCGGCGTGATGGTCAGGTTGACGGGTTTTCCTGAATGCAGGCCCACGCCGGAAAAATGGGCCGGCTGTTTCAGTGTCTGCTGATGGTAAGGCATTGTCATGATATCGGTATTTTTCCTCTGAAAAACAGATTGCATCGGATTTTCCGACTTTTTGCCGGAGGGTTAAAAAATTAAGATAGCGGAATTAACGAAAAAAAGCAATCAGCTTGTCGTCAGTTGATGATCCGTTTGCCGGCGGGGGGTGGCGCACCGGTTTTGGGCCCGTGGCATTTAAACAGCGCTGCTTGCCCATGGCAATATTTATGCATTGTTATCTGAAACCGGCTTTGTTAAAGTGCTTTGCTGAAAAAAGGATCCGGCCGGATCTTGGGTAAGAAAAAAGGAGAAAACATGCTTTCCAGGGTATTGACCAGCGCACTGGTGGGAATTGATGCCTGTCTGGTAGAGGTAGAGGTGGATATTTCCAGAGGATTGCCGGCCTTTACCACGGTAGGGCTGCCGGAGGTCTCTGTCCGGGAAAGCAGGGAACGGGTCAAGGCGGCCATTCAGAATTCCGGCTACCGATTTCCGGATGACCGGATTACCGTGAATCTGGCCCCGGCAAACATCAAGAAAGACGGTACCGGATTTGATCTGCCCATTGCCATGGGAATTCTTGCGGCCACCGGCATGGTGCCGGAAGAAGCGGCCCGGCGGTTTCTCATGACCGGCGAGCTGTCCCTGGACGGCCGCATTAAGCCGGTGAAAGGGTCGCTGCCCATGGCCATTGAGGCCCGGCAAAAGGGATATGCGGCGGTTCTGGTCCCCTATGATAACCGCCGGGAAGCGGCCGTGGTGAGCGGCATATCCGTGGTGGGCGTCACGACCTTGTCTCAGGCGGTGGCGCATTTGCGGGGCGAAATCTGCCTTCCTGCGGAATCTTTTGATCCGGTGCCGGTCCTGGAAGATACGGCGCGTTCGGCAGATGATTTTTCAGAAGTGGCGGGTCAGCAGCATGTGAAACGGGCCATGGAAGTCGCGGCCGCCGGGAATCACAATCTGCTGATGATCGGCCCGCCGGGATCGGGAAAAACCATGATGGCCCGGCGGTTTGCCGGTATTGTGCCGGAAATGACCTTTGAAGAAGCCATTGAAACCACGAAAATTTTCAGCGTGTCCGGGCTGCTGGAAAAAGATCAGGCCCTGGTGGTGCGGCGGCCGTTTCGGGCACCCCATCACAGCATTTCAGATGCCGGCATGATCGGGGGCGGCAATATCCCCCGTCCCGGCGAGGTGAGTCTGGCCCACAACGGGGTGTTGTTTCTGGATGAACTGGCGGAATTTAAAAAACCTGTACTGGAAGGTCTTCGCCAGCCCCTGGAGGACCGGCAGGTGACCATTTCCCGGGCTGCCACCACCATTACCTATCCTTCCGGGTTTATGCTGGTGGCGGCCATGAATCCCTGTCCGTGCGGCTATTTTTCCCATCCGGAAAAAGCCTGCCAGTGTTCGTGGCAGGAAGTGAAGCGGTACCGGAACAAAATATCCGGTCCCCTGATGGACCGGATTGATATTCATGTGGATGTGCCGCCAGTGGCATTTCGGGATCTGGCCGGGGCCGCGCCGGCGGAAGCTTCAGCCGCCATCCGCCGGCGGGTGATAGGGGCAAGAGAAATCCAGGCCCGGCGGTTTGCCCGGGAAAAGCATCTTCGTACCAATGCCCAGATGAAAAACCGGCATTTAAAAAAATACTGCGCCATTGACACCCCCTCGGCCCGTCTTTTGGAAACCGCGGTGGACAGACTGAACCTGTCGGCCCGGGCCTATCACCGGGTGCTGAAGATTGCCAGAACCATCGCGGACCTTGAAAATGCGGACCGGATTTTGCCGGATCATATTGCCGAGGCGGTGCAGTATCGGAGTCTGGATCGGGAACTTTAAGTTTTACACATAATACCATGGAGAAATATTAACACCGGATGATGCACGCGGATGTGTGGGCGGAAATCGATTTAAACGCGGTTTCCCATAATTTTAAAAATATCAGAGGCATTGTAAATCCCGATGCCGGGATCATGGCGGTGCTGAAAGCCAATGCTTACGGCCACGGCCTGGTTCAAGTGGCCGGCCGGGTCATGGCCGACGGCGCGCGGATGCTGGGCGTGGCGCGAATCGATGAGGCCATGAAACTCCGTGAGGCCGGA
>JAABSH010000026.1 GCA_011390465.1 Desulfobacteraceae bacterium | reverse complement strand
GACGGGTGTGTCCGGGTAGGCATTTTTCGTCCATTTCAGGAATTCCGCGGTATCGTCCACAAACCGGTCAAAACTGGAAATAAAGATTTTTTCCTGCTTGTGCCCGTGCAGATCATAGGAAACTGTTGCAACTTCCTTTTCTTTAAAATACAGGGCCGGCGTCACATAATCTCCGGCATGGGCCAGGCCGCCGTGAATGGCCATTAATACGGCTTTGGGGGTACTGTCGGGTTCCCAGATATGGATATCAAGCTTTTCTCCGTGGTTTGTTTTTAAAACATCCATCCGTGATTCTGAAAATCTCATGATCTGCTCCAGTCCAAGGGGTTAAGGTAAAATAACGCATCCCCTTCTTTTAACCGGATATCATGGAATTGTAAATCAGGGTTTTTACGGATATTTCAGGTAAAAAAACCTTAGCCGGAGGGGGAGAAAACATTAGGGCATCCGCCGGTATTGAGCTGGAATAATATGCTGAAGGTTATTGAATCTGCCAAACATGCACCACGGGTTTTGCCTCATCCGCAAAAAGTTCCAGAACATAAAGTCTGTCGGTTTTTTCGTTATAAGCAGCGTCCCCGAAAAGATAACGGCGCTGAACCCCTTCTCCGAGCATTTCCAGGTCCACGTTCGCCGGGTTAAAAAGCATGTGCTCTCCAATATCCAGATGGGCATAGGGCTGAGGCTCCCATGAATCCATGGTGCCCGCCGCCACTTTTGCCAGATCCGACGAATCATAGAGCACTAAACGCGGGGTGAATTGGCTGCACCACCATCCTTTGGCGCTGGTATGGTTGTCGCACTCAATCATGTCTTCGGCCGGACAGGGAGATCCGTCCGCCATGCGGCAGGCAGTGAATTCAGAGGCTGCCTGGGTATTGACGCAGGGACATTCCGGTCCGTCCGGATGGCGGTATCCGTACCAGTATTTTTCTCCTGTTCCTTTATTGGCGATAAATAACACTGAGGACAAACCTGAATCCGTTGTGATCCAAGCCCCGCCTTCCCATTCATCCGGATGCTGATAATCCTGGACGGTGTGCTGAATGGTGTCACCGTTGACCTGGGTGTCTTCATAGAGCAGCAGCACGTTTACAGAAAGGTGGGTGCCGGCGGTTGCCGGGGACCCGTCCGGTTCCCAGGGACAATAGGCAAGCAGACACGGCCCCATACCGCCCCAGCCGCCATCCATGGCACGGCCGGTTGCCAGATATCTGCCCCCGGTATGGGCATCCGCCCAGGCAGCGGGAATATCGAAAATATATCCGTTGATGCTGTACCAGTCCTGATTGCCGATATACCAGAGTCCCTGAAGATTTGGGGTATCAAGGGTCGGGCTGAACCAGGCATAGGTGGGCTGGAGGGTATCGGGTTTGTGATGCTGGCCCCAGCCTATATGGATTTTGGGGCCGGTGTCGGGGTGGTTTAAATAGGCCATGCCAATGCGGGGCAGTTCTTCCAGATCGGAAAAGTAGCCGGTCGCGACGTTGGTGAAGTTCTGCAAAAAGGTGGCAGTGTTCAGATCAGCCGGGATTTTTGATTTGACCGGGACCGCCGGCCGGATTTCCGCCACCTGCCCGCCGTCCGGCAATTCTCCCCAGGCTTGCCGGTCATGGCCCATGATATAAAGAGACCCGTTTCCGCCATCTCCATCCGGGTTGCATGTCATGGCGTTGCCGCCGTATGCAAAGGTTTTGGGTTTTGTGTCGTCGCCGGGCAGCCGGAATGCACCTAAATAGGTGAAATTTTCCGGTTGGACCAGGCCGCCACTGTCGGGAATGGGGCCGGCAACCGTCCGCAGGGCATAGATGACCTCCGCCAGATCGATTTGCTGGTTGCCATTCACATCTGCGCCGGCATCAACTTCCGATGAAAACAGTCCGGATAAAACCTGAAGCCCCGAAACCGCATCCGCCAGAGTGACCCGCCCGTCCGCGCTGCCGTCAATATTTCCGGGGACGGGCGGATCCGTCGCACTTTTCAGGTCAAGGGCCTCAAACCATATCTGGGCAATGGCGTCATAACCCGCGCCATTGGGGTGGTTGCCATCATCGCTCAGAAGGGCAGGGGTTTCAAAAATCGTTGTCGTAAAAAAGTCCACGGTCTCCGCCCCGTGAGTGTCGGCGTGCGTAGCGGTCTGCTCGTTAAAAAAGTTGAGTTGCGTGGCCATTCGGCCAACTTCGGCAAAGGTGATGCCGGGGAATGTTTCATTGCGGAGGGTCTCGTTTGCAATTACGGGTCGTTTGGTCTGGTCATCCAGAAGGGCAATATAAACGGAAGCGCCGGTGGCTTTGAGCGACCCTAAAATATTATTTACATTGGTGCAGGAATCCTCCATTTCATAGCTTTCACAGGTAGGCAGGTCCGGATAGTATTCAGTACACACGTCACTGTTGTAAAGTCCGAAAAGATCATTGCTGCCGATCCAGATAAGGGCGATTTTTTGGCTTCCGGCAGGTGCGCTGTTTAAATCGAGAATTGCCCGAACCAGCTGTTTGGCAATCAGGTCATTGGTGGTGTCCCCGGAAATGGCCCGGTTGGACAGGGTGGATTCCGGATAATCGGGCAGCAGCAGGTTCAGGAGTCTCGCGGGATAACCGCCCCCCATGCCGTCATCGCCGTCACCCGCGGTGAGGCTGTCCCCCACCGTAACCAGTGTGACGGGTGCGCACAGGCCGGGGGTAGCGGTAAAAATGATGAACAGGGCCGTTAAGAATAAAATTCCTGTTTTCATGACACGCTCCTTTTTTTGGGGAATATCAGGAAAAAATCAGCAACAAATCAGGCTTTACCTGATTGAATTTTCATCATACCCCTGTTAAGTGGTGCCAACAATAATTTTTTAAAGGAGAACGGTATGAGAAAAATAACACTGTTTTTTGTTGCAACAATGGTTTGTCTGGTGCTTACGGGGTGTGACGAGAAATATAATGTTTCCGAAGGCATACCAGATGCGGAAAATGCCATTTTCACCCCCTCCGGCCGCCTGTTTGTCACCGGCGGCACCAACATATACGAAATTTTTGCGGACGGGTCCGCCCTCGGCCTCTGCCCGGAAGGAAAGTATAATTTCACCGGCATGGCCCGGGTGGGGAATTACCTTTACGCCGTGGCAACCGAATACCGGTTTGACTGTTCAAGTATAGATATTGGTGACATTGATTTCTTTTCCCCTTCCGCTGTAACGGATTTTGTCAACCTGATTGTAGATATTTTCAAACAGTCGGTTCTGTTGTGCGCGGAGATCGTACCGGGCGATCTTTCATTTACTGAAATATATACCATAGAAGACACACTGATTCCCAACGGCATGGTGGCCGACAACCAGGGCAGGCTGTATGTGGCGGATGAGACGTTTCTGCCCATGGGCAAGATTGTTCGCCTGCAATTGGACGAGCCCCTCTCCGTGGTATTTCAGGAAACCTGGCTGGATGCAGGGGATGATGTTTTTTCACCCAACGGCATGTCCATCCGGGAGAACAATATTTACTTTTCAGATTTTAACATTTTATCCCTGAAACAGACGTCATTGAAAAAAGTGGCCATCGCCGGAAACGGCGCGCCGGGCAATATTGCCACACTTTATGAACGCATGGGCTTTTTTGATGATCTGTCCGCAGGCACGGTGTTTAACACGGATGTGGTGGTTGCCGCTGATTTTCTCAAAGGAACCCTGGTGTTTATCCGGGACAACGGGCAAAAACAGAACAGCCCCCTTTTTGAAACCCGTATGGCCATGTTTGACTGTCCGTCTTCCGTTACATTCGGGAAAGCCCCCATGTTTGCGGATGATGAGCTGGTTGTAACGGAAAAAGGCATGATGTTTGAGCACACCTCCGGTTTCGGCAACAAAGTTTCCGCCATGGTGATGGAATAAGTGTAAGCGCCCACAGGGGATCCGCATCTGCTTTGGTGCCAGGCACCTGGAGTATGCATCGTACGTCTGCGTGACCTGCGTCGCGCATATGCGGCACCCTGCAAACGCTTACACCTCAGTTATATAAATTTGGAAAAAAAGCCCGGGTCATTGGTTTGACCCGGGCTTTTTTATGCCCAAAAGAAGATGGCGTTCCCGTGAAATTGGTTTTTAGGCCTTGATCATCGTTTTGGCTGCCGACATCGTACGGGCGTATGGAATACGCCCATTCATGGAATACGCCCGTTGGCGGTTATGCCAAGAGGGGCGAATGCCATTCGCCCCTACGGCTTGACCATTATCGGCCGAAATGATGATTAAGGCCTGATTGATCAGATTCCAATTTTGCAAGCTGGTCAACCAGGCCTTTTTTCCATCGCCGGGATCGGTCCTTACATTTTTTAGATCACTTTTTGGAAGCGATCCTCTCGGCCCTGTTAAATCCGGAATTCAGATGGTTGTTACAATATCACCGCAATCCAGAGACCGTCTCCAGAATAAAAATTAAGTCCGCAATTCCGATTTTACCGTCCCCATCCACATCCGCGGAAATTTCAAGCCCGGTCGGGTAGAGTCCGCTCATGACCCGGAGACAATAAATCGCATCAGGCAAATCTACCATACCATTGCCGTTTATATCGCCTTTTTCATAACTCATTGTTGTGCCACATAATTGGCCGATATACACATCCTGGCAACACTGATCCGCCCAGGAATTAATACCTTCAACTGTTTTTGGTGAAAAACAGACCCGAACCCAAACATCATCTCCTCCGGCAATGCGATTCGGATCAACCCGCATTTCAGGAATGTCAATGGTCCACACACATCGCCCGTTTAAGACGTCTTCCGGGGTAATGATATATCCGGGTATAATAATACTGCCATATTGCGGAAAAATTTCCACTACCCGGTTTATGGCGGATAGGCTGTCGCACCCGAAATCGATTCCGCTGTAAGGTGACCCGCTCTCACCATCAGCGGTGTAGTAGTCAAATATCCCGTGAACACTAGAATCATATGGATTAATTACGCTACATGCGGATTCATCCGAATTAAACAGGCCAAAACCGAAGCCGAGATTTTCATTCACATCTTCGGCCCAATAGACCCCGTTATCCCCTGACGCTTTGCCCGTGCCGGGATCCACCAGAATTTCCATCTTCACTTCTACTATTGTATCGGTATCAAGGTCCTCCGGCGTACCATCCATGATGCAGTCACACATATTAAACACAGCCAGATTTTGATTGTTGTTCAGGTAATGGCCAGGTGTTTCAAAATCAAAAGCATCACAATCATCAAGCGCGCTTTCACATCCGCGATCGATTAATAACGTTTCTTCTGAGCACGGCATCATCACATCCACCGCCTCGATCAAAACCGGAAAGGTAGCGGTTTCCACGCCTTCTTCTGGGTAATAAAATGCAGAAATAGTAATCGTCGTATCAACGGTAACATCATCCGTTATCAATAACCCGCTTGTACCGATGAACGCTCCACTATCGGCCTCCCAGTATGGCGTAACAATGCTGGTAGATCCGTCGCTCCATGTTGCCATTGCCGTATACGTCGTCATGCTGTTCCGGTTCACCACCTTTGAGCCGGAAATATGCAGACCGGTCATAGTGATGGGTATGCCTGCCTGCACCAGTGTTACATCGATCGGGCTGTTTGCAGTGCCGGGTGCGGTGATCCGGATGATAGCCGCCCGTTGGGTGGCATCCGGATTGGCGCTGTAATCGCAGGAAATGGTTCCGGTGTTGACCCCGGTGCCGCCGGTTGAAATTGAGAGCCAGTCGCCACCGGACACAACAACCGCATTCCAGTTCATGGTCCCGCCGCCGGCATTGGCCACATGGATTTTAGCGGTGCCGATGGTTTCATCCACACTCATTTCCACGGGGTTTACCCGTAATTCCGGTGATAGCGCGTTTTTATCACACAACCGGCCGATATAAATATCCTGGCAGCAGTATTCATTATTGCGTATAAAAGAAATACTCACCCAGACGTCTTCACCTCCGGAAATCATTGCCGGATCAACCCGCATTTCCGGAATATCGATTTCCCAGAAAGCGGTATCAATTCCCAACCAAACATCAAAATCGAGAACCGTATATCCGTGATCCGTTAGTTGATCCGGTTGCGACTGAATCGTTACCACCCGGTTTTCCGTGGTCAATCCATCGCAGGAAAAATCCAGGATGCTCAAGGGGGTGCCGATTTCTCCGTCCGCGGTTAAATAATCATAACCGCCACCAAAATAAACCGGAAAGGAAGAATTTTCCTCACAAGGGGATTCCGTTTCAAAATATTGATCCCCGAAAATACCGAAAGCATTTACCGCTTGAGCCCAGTAGACACCCTTATCACCATAGGTTTTGCCGGTTCCGTCATCCACCAGAATATCCATGCGAATATCAATGATATCGCCGGCATTAATGGCATCCCAGATGCCGCTCTCTATGCAATGACGCGTTTCATATAGGGAGCGGTTGGGGTTCTCCGGATCTCCGGCCAGGTAGTCATCCGCATTCTCAAAATCAAAGGGGTCGCAGCTATCCTGCGGGCCTTCGCAACCTCTCTGGATGATCCCGGCCGGGCCGGCACAATTGGTCATATCCAGACTTTTAACAATAGCAACGCGGTAAATAGCGGATTTCGTTGTTCCGGCGTCAGTCAGATATAAAGCAGTGATGTTGACATGTTGTTTGTGGGGTATGGTAGACGTGGTGAGTACCCCATTCGCGTCCATTGACGTGTAATCCGAATCCTCAAGCCAGATCGGCCGTAACGAGGAAAAGGTGCCATCACTCCATTTCCCCACTGCGTTAAATTTGGTTTTGGTATTTTCCGTCACCAAATCCGGGCCTTTGATGGTAATGCCAAGTAAAGTTACCAGTGCTTGCCCCGCCTGAACCACGGTGACATCCACCGGGCTGTTTGATGCGTTGGCTGCTGTTATCCGGATGGTGCCGGTACGATCGGATTCATCCGTGTTTTCATCAACAAAACAGGTTATGGCCCCGGTGTTGGTGCCGCTGGAACCATTGGAAATGGAAAGCCAGGAATTACCTGATGTAACGGCGGCGGTCCAGGTTAACGTGCCTGTGCCGGTGTTGGACACATCAAATGTGGTGGAGCCGGTGCCTGAACCAACAGGTTGGGTGGCCGGAGTCACGGACAGAACCGGCTGGGTTTTTAGATCAAATTGTGCGGTAATGGATTTGGCGGATGCCATGGTTACGGAGCAGGGATTGTCCGGGCCGGTAAAGGCCCCGGCCCAGCCGGTAAACTCGCTCCCGGTGGCAGGAGCGGCAGTGAGAGATATGACAGCGTTTTCATTAAAGGATTCCATGCAAACTGATCTGCAGTCAATACCAGGGGGGGTTGAGGTGACGGTTCCGGAACCGTTTCCTGACGTTGTGACAGTAAGTTCATAACGAACAGGGACGATGTCAAAATTGGCAGTAAGGGTTTTGGCTTCATTCATGGTTACCGTGCAGGGATTGTCAGTACCTGTGAATGCCTCGGACCATCCGGTAAATTTCGACCCCGCGTTAGGTGTTGCCGTAAAGGAGACGACTGTATTCTGCGTATAGGATTCACTGCAGTCTGTTCCGCAATCAATGCCTTCTGGCTGGCTGGAAACAGAACCTGTTCCGTTGCCGGTTTTATTTATTATAAGAAGATATTCTGGGTCTTCTTTTGGAACCGCGATACCAACCGGATCAATAATGATGCCGTTTACAATGCCGTCCGCATCTCCCTTGCTGCCATCTTCTATTGTGATAACAACTTCCGTCCTGGTTTCATTGAACATAGCGTGGTCTGAAAAATCAAACCATCCGGTCAGTGGATCATACTTGTAAATTGTTGCACCGTCCGGTGCTGGCTCTGTTAAAACTAATTTGACTTTTGCGGCAAGTCCTGCGGTGTTTAAAGAAAGACGAAACGAAAAAATACCATAAGGGAGCAACATGTTCGCTTCTGGGGGTTCAATTTCGGTTTCAATAACTTCAAACTTTTCTATTTGTTCGATATTTTCATGCGCTTTTAAACCTGCTGCCACTGAAGGTTTTAGGGTGTTCACTTTTTTAAATGTCGCAGCCTCATTCTCATCAGGAACACCATTCTGATCCAGGTCCGATGGTAAATTCTGCTCCTGTTCATCCGGCACCCCGTTTTCATCCTGGTCCCATGTATTAAGAGGCATTATAAAAAACACACCATCCGACCATGCAGATTCAGCACCGCGATTGTCTGTTACTTTGGCGCGCCAAAAATATTTTTGAACAACAATGTCTGTAGAGGCATCCAACAGCGAAGCAGGAACCTGAAACGAGTCAAGGTCTTTCCCGGATTGCCGCTCAAGAATCAGATTGGCAAAATCAATATCCGTGCTTATTTGCCAGAAGGTTTGTTGGTGGGTGTCATTGTCCAAATCATCATAATCTTTTATGGCAAGAAGCGGTGATACGCTCTCAATGATTTCATTAATTGGATCGCCAATGACAAAGGATGGGGCTGTGTTTGAACCGGGATAATTTTCAGGATTGTTAACATCGGTCCCCTGTTCTATTTCGGTTTTATTGCTGACCCCGTCTTCATCAAAATCCGCTTCAGCATCCGAGGGGTTGCGAGGATCAAGGCCATTTAGAAGTTCAGTGATATTATCAATGCCGTCATCGTCAATATCCGGATCACTGTTGTCCCCGATACCGTCGCCGTCAACGTCCGACCATTCTTCCCGGTTATCCGGAAACGCATCTTCATTGTCCGGAATGAAATCCCCATCGCGATCTTTTAATTCAACGGCAAAGGGCTGGGTGAAAATATTCCGGGCCCCGGAAGCGGTATCCTGCAGAACAATCAAAAGGTCCCGCCGATCAATTAAAGCACTGCGACTGTGAGGACCGGGCGTAATGGTCACCGGGGCGGCAGCCAACTGGCTGACCCTTTCAATGCCTTCAATACGGCTTGGATGTGACAGCACAAAAGCCGCATCAACCCGATTATCCGGATGATCATCCGGCATGATCCAGTTGGCACTATCAACATGGTAACCCGGAGATGCCAGTCCCTGGATGCCGGTCACCTGAAATACCGCATCATTTGCCACTGCCGGTATGGTGTGGGCATAAATATCAATGACATCTGTGCCTGTGAGAATGGGCGCTTCCATGGTCGGGGTGCACAGGATACTGGCAACCACTTTTGCAACCACCATCCGGACCAGGATGCCCTGGGGTACAAAATTTTCTCCAAAAGTTCCAAGATATCCGTAAAAGGCGGTTTTCCTGGCGCTGGCATAGGCAAAAGCATTAGAAAATGCGTCTTCATCCGGGAAAATGTATCCTGGCCCTTCTGTAAACACATCCGGGACTTCCAGCTGAAACACATCATCAATCAACGTTGCCAGCCACTCGGTGGTTACTTTTTTTGACGGATCAAAAGTATTAACATCTGCGATTGCGCCATGTGCCTGTGCCGTGAATAAATAGGGAGCCACCCAGGTGTAATTTTCAGTGCCCTGACGGGTTTCCTTCACAAGATTCGGCAGAATGCTGTAATCTTCAATGATGCTTAGCAATCCCCGGACCCGGGCAGCTTCAATCACCATTTTAAGGGCTTCGGACTGGGTTATTTCAGTATACGGCAGAAAAAGGCGTTCGCCCGGAACCTCTCCAGGCACCCCGATGACCACGCCTTTCATGGCAATGTAATGAATCGGGCCATAGTAATTGATATCCGGAGATACATCTTTAAAAAGCTGCCCCATGCGGTCCCCGGTGACCACGATCTCCAATGGGGCTTCTGCCTGTTCCATGCCGTCGGACGCGATGAGGGTCACCTGATGCACACCGGGCTCATTGAATATCCCTGAGTACATGCCTTCTGAAATACTACCTGTTCCCGTCATTGTAAAGGTCAAGGTGTCGCCATCCGGATCAAAGGCGCGAACCGGAACCTGCAGGGTTTCCCCAACGGCAACACCGGCACTGTGAAACTGGAGTTCGGAGAATTCCGGCGCCCGATTGGTATTTATCTCCAGCCAGAATGTATTGGTTGATGAATTATTGATTTCCACCGGATTTCCGCTGCCATCCACAAACCGCCATTCTGATTTTTTAAGCGCCGGTTCGGTGTGGGTGGGGGAAAGCGCCAGTTCCACATTAAACTGACTATCCGGAGCCACATTGCCGATGGGGATTTCATTCTGACTGATTCCCAATCCCAAGTCTGTGCCGACATTTACGGCTTTTAACCCGGTAATCGCAGAGCTTCCGTTTTGAAAGGTCCAGCGTTTGACTTCAGGTTCATTGAGAAAAGATCCGTCAGGCAGGTTTTCGGAAAGGAAGGTAATAAAAGCCTTAGGAAAGTAATAATTATCAATTAATCGTTGTCGTTCGACAGCGGTTTTCGCATTAATTATTTGAAAACCTGAAGAATGTAAAATATAAGCGTAATCACCATGAGCATATACATCTGTAGAAATTCCGGAAGTTGTTACAAATGCAGCTTCAAAAGGGTGACCGGGATCTGTTATATCAATTATTTGTAGCCCAACACCATTTACAATATATACATAATTACCCTGGAGAAAACCTTTAGCGCTATAACTTTCACGCGCCCGCAACTCAGATAACAGGTCTGGATTACTCACATTATGTATGTCATAAATTTTTAGATAATCGCCTTTGGTTACATAAGCATATCCATTATTTACATTGATATCACTTGCACCGCCTGACTCTTCAAAAACCGTCACATATGAAGGATTCCCAGGATCACTTATATCTACAACTATGATACCGGCATCACTACACAAATATGCGTATCCATCGCTAACTATAAGACTAACTGCAACACTACTAATATAATCATAATAAGATGTGCACGACTTGATGTAAGGCATAGCAGGATCGCTAACGTCAATTATATAGAGTGACATTCCAGAAGTAACATAAGCATACCGGCCGTTTACTGTTATGTTTTCGCTTATCTTTAGATTGAGACTGGATTTATTGACCGGATTCTCAGGATTGCTAATATCTAATATCGTCAACTTTGTACCAAAATTTGTTGTACCCAGAACATACGCATAGTCTCCGTGTACTGCCACATCGTTAGCTTTTTCTGAAGTCTCATATACTGTATCAGGAATTGAAGGGTTGGTTATGTCTATAATTTTCAGCCCTGAATTCCCATCTGATAGATAGGCATAATTATTCAATACAAAAATGCCGTTATGGTATTCATCATGTTGAAGGTCTAATCCTGACACTTTTGCATTATTATGAGATGCACTTATATCTATGATGGAAAAGCCATTACTAAAACCGACATAAGCATAGCCGTCACTCACTGCCACGCTCTCAGCATCATCCGGCAAATCTAATGTTTCCAAAACCAAAAGGTTGTCCACATCTCTTACGTCAACTACCTGAAAAGCCCAATAATCGGGAAAATTATCATAAACAATATACGCATAATTTTCATTTATAGCGACATCAACCGGATGGGCATAAAGTCCGGGTGAACTTAATTCCGTAACCTTGAAAGGATTATGCGGATTACTCACGTCTATAATTTGAAGCGAACCACATCCTATTGCATACACATAATGATTTACAACTTCAATTTTATCGGCACACACACCCAAGGAACCTACTTCAAATGGAGCATTGGGATTGCTTACATTAATTATGCGTAAACCGTATTCTGCAGCTATATACGCATAATTTCCTTTTACCGATATGTCTTTTGTGTAACTTCCCGACAATTCCGGGATCGTATATTCTGATAAGAGAGAAGGATTTTGAGGAATACTTATATCGAATATTTGGAGAAGACCAATATCACCATCCGTGTTTTCGCTGACTACATAGGCATATTGATCTATTATTGAAATACCTTTTGCAGTAATGCCTGTATTTAAAACAGTGGCAATTACAGTTGGCTCAGTACGATTCGTTAAATCGATAATTTGAAGTCCGGATGTTCCGGCCAAGTAAGCAAAATTATCGATTACGCTGATGCTGTATGCTTCACCTTCAGGATTTATATAACCAATATCTTGTGGGCCGGCAGGATGACTGACGTCTGTTATTGTAAAGAATTTTCCAGCACGATACACATAGTTACCCACAACACATATTTGGTCTGCAGAATGCAGCTTGTGTATAATCGAAGATACCACATGCAATCCGACCTCACACGCAATGGGGGTTCCGGTGCATTCTTCCGGCGGATCGGGAAATTCAGAATCCCCCTCCTCAGTCATCTCAGTGGTGCCCGTTACCCAGATATACCTTCCTTTGGCATCAACATACTCCGTTACGTCTTCCCCAATCACACCAAGATTCCCGATTCTGTAATAATCCTGCACCAGATAATCCGGTAAGGTAATTTCAAATCCACCATCACCAAGGGGGATAGCATCAAAATAATGATGCTCGCCGGTTGTTGAACCGTCCTCCCAGCGTTCAATTCGGACCCGCACGGTTTGACCGTCTATGGCATCAAGAAATTCCTGCTGGTTGCGGGGATAAATCCTGATGACCCGGCCTGGCGTCAATTCAATAGTTTGTGTTTTCCAGCTGAATTTTGCGGCCAGGGGATCCTTTGTCTGAACTTCAAGATAGGGAGCCGGCTGCGTTGCAAAAACAGAGCTGTTCAGGTTATTGTGGAAAATCGAATATATCTTTTCGTCTTCAATATTTTCAGACATCCATGGATAATCCGCTTTTAGCTGCAATTTATAATCACCGAGTTTTCCCTCCCCTGAAATCAAACTGATTTTTTCAAGCACCCTGGCTTCTACTGTAAGGACATCTTGGGACTGTACATTTTCAAAAATTTCCCAATCAGAAACCGGAATGCCGTTTTCATATGACCCGTCACATAACCTGGCTGCGATATCCAGTCCGTCTTCCGGCCAAGGCAGGCTTTCACCATTTCGTTCCATAAAATCCGGCCCTGGTAAAAACCGGATTTGTACCCGGGCAGAATCAATTGGATCCGGAGGGAGTGAGTTGCTGACGGGAAATGACGGACGTTCTTCGATGATTAAATTGGCTTGCCGGGATTTGGGATTTAATGTTACATCACCCGGCCCTTTAATTCCGGCATGGAAAACAGGATCATTCAAATCAAGAACATCTATTGTAACAGGATCTGAATATTTGCCGACCTTTTCGCCGCTTACCGGCGCTACCCTGAAAACAAATTTCAATTCTCCTGTTTTCAGCCAGGAAAATGTCTCCGCTATTGAGCTCCTGTCAAACAATATTTTTGCAATGTTCCATACTTCAGTGGATAGTTGATTGAGTAAAACATTAAATACATCTGTATGAAATCCGGAAGTAAATCCTTCCTCCCAATAGTTAAGACGGGCAGCCGTGATGAATTCATCCGAACCAAATCTTTTAAACTGAACCATATAGTCAAATTCATTGCCCATATCCTCCCATTCCAACGCAATCTGATAATCGTCTGTCAGGGAGCCACTGACAACCGGCGCCTGATCAGGCAGACCAGGGTTCAGCGATTGTTTAAGAACCAGCGTAAAATCATCTTTCACATGGATGCCGTTTTCATAGATGACGTCCACCATCAACTGAATATGGCTTTCTGCTGCATGCAACGGGGTAATATATTGACAATTTTGCTGAAAAGGCTGAATCCATTGCCCCTGAACACAAGAATTACATTCTTTTGCCGACCATTCGATAGAGCGAATTTCAGGCGGATCACTTGAGATTGGATTCAATGTAACAAATTTCAGATCCACGGATCTTCCGTAACCAGCGTCCCCGGTGTTACATGTTTTGCAGTAGTTGCAGCTATCCGGAGCACAAATTACGATGCCGGGGGCTTGATCATAGGGTATAACATCTATAAGCACACTGCCGGCTGTTCCAACGTCATTGACTGTGTAACCGATGACATTCACCGTACAGGCGCTTTTGATATAATTTGGCAGCGTCATTTTATTCCCGAAAGCCGTTTTTATGGTATCACCGGCGTCGGTCACAACCTCCCAGGCAAAATGGTCAAATTGATTCCCTGAAGCAACAAGTGTTGTTTCCTGATACTCACGAACAGGTATTACCATGGGTTGAATTTGTGTATCCATCCCCTCTTTTAGAATCAGGGGCTTGTCTTTTTCTCTAAAAAATTCCTGGTATAGTTGAATTGTTTCCACATGAATTGGATCAAAAAAAGTAGAGCCATACCACTGAGGCCCGCTGCAAATGCCCAAATCATCGGTGGTATAATCTGTTATGACAAAATTTGCAAAATCAATGGCGCTTTGAAGAATGCCGCATGTAGAGCCATATGCCCGCGTAAGTGGCACCGCTGTTTTGGAGAATACCAATGTCAATGATCCGTATGGACCGGCATCAGCAAAACCTTCAAGGCTGGGAATAATGATGCGATCCGCCCATATCAGCCAATCCGGCTGGGAATCAACAAGGTCTGCATAGGATCCTTTGGCGCTGCCGGCCGGATCATATAGTCGTATCAAGTTTTTATGGGCAAAAATAAACAGGCCGTTGTTTAAAAATTTGCCCATAAACCGTATCTTTGCCTGGTTATCCAAGGTGGATCGAACGCTTTCATCAATCATGTAAATAAGGGATAGTGAAGCTACCGTAAAATCCTGAACACTTTTATATTCAAAATAGTCATCTGTTACATTACTGATGGCCTTCCAGCCCAGGAGAAATTTTTCAAACCCTTTTGAAGAAATGCCCACAAGATTCATCAAGGTGTAGACATTATCAACCGTATCCTTGGCCTGCCGTACTTTTGTCATCCAGTTTGTGGTATCCCATCCGATGTTCAACAAATAATTGTCCATGAGGGACCATTTTTCCTCTTCCATTTTGGTGAGTTTAGCATCAATGTCATCAATGGCGGCATCATACTTTCCGTTTGTGAGGGTTCGGATGGCATCCAACCCAAGACGTTTGGCAGCCAGGTTGGTGTCATGTGTTTGCGATAGCAAGCTGTAATAGTTATAAGCCGCCAAGCCGAGGCCGATGGAATTGCCCAAAACATTCGCCGGTTTGCCAAAAACGTCAGACAATTTTTTAAAGAGCTTCTTTGTGTCCATTTTCAATTCAAATTCAAAATGCCCTTTGATATAAAGCTCTCCGCTTTTTTTATAATCATCAAGCATGTCCGTTATCAGCTTTTTGATTTTATCCTGATCCAGAAATTCTATTTTTAATTCAATCTCATTAATCTCCATGAGTTGGAATATTTTGCTTAGTGGATTAATGTCCCCCTTTTCCCAGTCTAACCATTTTATTTCAAGTCCCTCTATTGCCTTTTTAAACTCATCAAGGTTCCCTTCCTCTATGAATTTTTCTGCATTTTCGATACTTTTCCAGAAGTTCGTTTTCCGTACATTTCCAAAAAGTGTAATTTTATGTTCCAGATCAATACCGCCTGCAGTTTCACTCATCATTTCCAAATACGCACCAACCGCTTTTAAGGAGGCACTGATCAGTTTCAGTTGATCCTGGGCATAGGACTTGTCCATCTCAACGTCATCAACAGTCCCGTCAGGCTGCATTCCGGAAATTTTGGACCATAATCGGGCATCGCAGAAAAAACCACTGGTATCCATCAATACAAATGCTGTTAACAGTTCTATCATGCGCTGCTGACGATTTTCATAATACGCGTCCGCCTGTTTTTTAATCATTTCAGAATGAGAAAATAAATCTCCTATGGAATTTCCGGAAAACAGGTTCATGACCGCTGAAAATTCAGCTTCCACCAGACTCGTATCCAAAAGCGGCATCACAGTGGGGACAATCACAGACTCCCCGGTCCGGACATAATCCACCTTATGGAACCGATCCGTAACATGCCCGTAAAAAATTGAGTCGGAATGTACATAGGGGTTTTCTATTCCATCAGATGCAATAACTGATGATTTTAGTGCGAAGGTTGTGAAGGTTAAGAAAAAAAGAGTGAATGCAAAAAATGTCAGTTTATTTCTTTTGAAACCTTGGGGACGGAGAAAACCAAATAATCTTTTCATGCAGTTCCTTTGTTATGATCCAGTATTTAAAATATTAATTTGACTTCGTAACTTTGAATTAATCAGGATTTATAGGTCTTCACGCTGTTTCTGATCTCGCGAATGAGACTGAATTGCCGCAAACCTCTTACGATGCCGATGTTCCATTTGCTTCTTGTTTGGTGATAACCACGAGATGGTTGGATGCGCCATTCCCCTCTAACCTGCCATGCAATAGAATAGAGCCAGATATAAGCAGCTCACAGCCAGCCTCAATCGTCAGCGTCGCTCCGGCTTCAATGGTAATATTGCCGTTGATGTAAAAGGGGCTGTCTGCCAAATACCAGGTTTCATCGGCTGAAATATTTTTGCTGCTGCTAATAATGGTCTCGGCTGTTGCAGGCATGCTGGAAGATAAAATACAAAAACAGATAGCAGCGATGCAGCAAAGAATTGCTTTCCAAAGGTTGAAGGCAGTAAAAAAAGATGAGTTCCGCATGGTATTCCTTATTTTCTGTTTTCGAAAGTTATTCATTGTCGCTGTAACGACGAAAAGTCGAAAAAATATTTGATGCAGCGTGCGCCACATTCGAATTTCAGTTGTAATGCCAGATATAGGTCTGGTTTCAAACTATCTTTTTAATTGCAAACGAGTGGGGGTAATCGGTCGGAGACAGGAAGCTTGCAGGATCGAAAACGTCCGATACGATGAGGCGGCCTTTCCCGAAGATTAATGCAAAAAAAACATGAAATTTGAAAAAAAGTCAAGTCAAAGAAATAGAGCTGACAAGAAAGACACTGGCCTGGCAATTTAAACCATACACAATATTGTTTCGTTGGCCTTGACCATCGTTCCTGAAATGATGAGCAGAGAAATAGGGGCGAATGGCATTCGCCCCTATTGACAGAAACGCCAACGGGGGCATTCCATAAAGGGGCGTCTTTTTAAAAAGGCGTATTCCATACACCCTTTCGAGGGTGGTGGTCGAAACAAAGATCAAGACTTTTTTGCGGCCCAGATGTTATCATTTTTTAGTTCAAACGACGTCTGGTCGGCGTCTTTCAATGATCATGCAGGGGCTTGGGTCAAATATCCGCTGAAAGGTTTTGGTTCGGCCCGATAAATGCCGATTGGGCAGACTGTTTGCGGGGACTGGGATGCGAACGGAAAAGCAGGGATCGGGTTGTATAATGGGGCACTGTTTGCATTGATTTGTGAGATCAATTTTTCGCCGGAAGCGTGTAAACTGAATTCGGTATCAGCCCGGCCGGGGCCGGATTGGATGGCGTTGGTAATTTGCATCCGGAATGAAAATGCTTTCAAATCAATGGTACAACAAGGCCTTGATCATCGTTTTGGCCAGCCGACATCGTAGGGGCGTATGGAATACGCCCGTTCATGGAATACGCCCCTACGTGGAATACGCCCGTTGGCGGTTATGCCAGGATGGGCGAATGCCATTCGCCCCTACGGCTTGAACATAATCGAACGAAACGATGATCAAGACCTAAAAATGGTATCATTTCTTTTTTTTGAAAATTATTTGACTGGATGATACTTTCAGGTTTGAAGATTTGGCAGCCCTGATCAGTTCGGAAAAGCTTTTGGTTATTTTTTGTTCCCCTTTTTTTTCCGGTGCCCGGGTAAAAGAAAGTTCCGCATCATCGCAGTTGAGCATGGCGGTGATGGCTTCCTCACCATGCAATCTCCCCCATATGGCATTAAAAATTTCTCCCTCCTGAAAATAGAAAAAACCGTTTGTTCCGTCAGACGCCTTGAGTTTGAAAATACACGTCTTTTTTCCGATCATGATCATTTTTAAAATATCCAGGATGGCAATACGAGACGCTGGGTTGGCCGCGGACTGACCGCTGAACGCCTTGAGAATCTGCCGGGCAAGGCTGTCCACGTTGATCGGTTTATCAATGAAGGTCAGAATGTCATTCTGGATTTCATTTTTTAGATCCGGAGAACCGTGTGCGGACATAATAATGCAGGGCGTTTTTGAAAAATTTTCCCGCATAAACGCCAGCAGGACAAGGCCGTCGATCATGGGCATCTGAATATCGGTCACCACAAGGTCAACCGGCCGGGTTTCCAAAATGTTCATGGCTTCCAGACCGTTTTCCACGAAAATGGCTTTAAATTGCTTTTCATATTTTTTAAGGCCGACTTTGAGCGAAGTGATCAGGACGTCATTATCATCTGCAATTAAAACTGTTTTCATCTGTTTCTCTTATTTTGTTTCTGTGGTTGAGGGCAGGGGGTCAAATATCATGTTCAGAGCGAAAATCATTAACAAACAACATAAGACGAATCTGTTCTTTTTCAATTTCTTTTATTTTTGCGGCGATCGCTTCCCTGGAACCATTTTCGATCAGGTTCTCAAGGTCCCGAAGCATTTCGGCAAGGGGAAACGCTGCTGCCTGAAGAGCCCCGCCTTTTGCGCAATGAACAGATTTTTTTAATAAGACAAATTCATTGGTCGTAAAGTGGGTGTTTATCTCCGCGACCTGAGCCCTTGTTGAGTCGATCAGGGAAAGAAGCACTTCCAAAAGCAGATCCGTTTCCTCCACGCCTGTCATATCCCTTAACTCTGCGAGATCAATTGGTTCATTGAATTCAGCATGATTTTTCATTTTTTTCACGTCCGATGCATAGCGGGAGAACAAAAGAAATTCCCCGGCTTTTTTATGGCCAAAATACACGATCACTCTTTTTGCGGCACGACCATCCCGGCGGACACCCGAAACACATATAACGCTTCCGAAAGCCCGATGCGGCCGTCGCCATTGACATCCGCGGACAGGTTCACGGTATCTGCAATCGCGAGACCGGCATCAATCTGAAGGGCCAGAACCGCATCTGTGATTTCCACGCGGGTGTCGCCATTGACATCGCCGCTGGACGGCGAGGATTCCCCATTGTCCACCCGGCCGTTGCCGTTGGCATCTTCAACCCCGTCTTTGACACCGTCGCCGTCCGTATCCGGATTCAGGGGATCGGTACGGGTGCCGGGATCGTTATCCGGTATGAAAATCTGGGGATCGGTCCCCGGGCCGATGTCCTTGCTTGTCAGCCCCTGCTCTGTGCCGTCCTGAACCCCGTCGTCATCCGTATCCGCATTTTCCGGGTCTGTTTCACCGGGGTCCATCTTGCCGTTTTGATTGATGTCTTCCTCGATGTCCAGCAGTCCGTCGTCATCTGAATCCGGATCCGTTACTGTGAAGATTCTGGTGATTGCGTCACCAGCGTCGGTCCCTTCAACAATCAGTGAAATTTCATATTTGCCGGAAGCGGGATAGTCATGGGACGGCGAGTTTATGGAACTTGTGGTATTGTCTCCGAAATCCCAGTGCCGCAGGTTCACCGGGCCGGTGGACAAATCTGTAAAGGAAACGCGCAATTCTTTCCCTTTTTGTTGTTCCCCCGTGAAATCAGCCTGAATCAGGGTGTCTTGGAGTGAAGCCGACGATTGATTGCCGGTATTGTCTTTGGCCCGGAGCCTTATCACCTTGTGGCCCGTATCCAGGTCCGCACCGGCCGGGACCCCATACGTCCATACCTGTCCGGTGGTATCCGGAGCGAACAGATGATGCATGGTCCTGATCCGCTCCACATCTGCCGGATCACCAGAGTTCTTTGTTGATGTTCCCTCAACAAACGTATCGATCGGGGTGGTCTGGTCCGGTGTCAGCCAGATTTCGGTTTTTTGCCAGGTCCCGCCTGCATCCATCCACTTACCAGTGGCTGTATCCGTCACAGCGATGTGGATATCAGCGATGCCGGTGCCATAATGGGTGTCATAGGCCAGCCCCTGAAGCGTACCGGATTTGACCACGGTTTGCCAGCCGGAAAGGATGATGATGGTGGGAGCGATGGTGTCCTTTGGTGCGCACAGAAAATGCCGGGTAACATCTTTGCCTCTTGCCTGAAAAGTTGCTGTTCCCTGGTCCGGCGTGATGGGCCGGTATCCTGCCGGCAAATTCTTGACGGACAATGTGCAGGCCCCGGCCGGAACCGTTTTAAACTGATAAGCACCGGTTTTGGGGTCTACGGTTGTTTCCAGTTGCTTGGCATTGCATGACAAGATCAGATCTGCCGGTACCGGTCTGTCGTAAGGATCAACAACCGTGCCGCTGACATTGATGTCTTTTGCCGCAAGATCGATCATGATGGATTTGGCCGTGAGCAAGGCTATTTCATTGGCCTGGATGTATGCACCCACCCGGAGTTGATCCGGATTGTCGATATTCTCGTCAATCGTCAGAGAGTAGTCATTATTCCAATTCTGACCGGATTTGAGATGGGTGAGTTCTTTGATCAGGTCCCCTTCCTTAAGATTGCTGAACATGTCCGCATCCACCACCAGTCCCATACGCACGCCGGTCAGGTCGCCGACGATTTCGGAAAACCCCACCTGGATAGTGATTGCATCTCCGGGTTTTGGTGTTTCCGCCTTGGCGGTGATGTCAAACGCATATTCGCTTTCATCAATCGTGTTGATCCATATCATCATAGGATCCGATGGGATCTGGTTTCCTTGTTGCCGGGTGGCCGGATTGGACAGCTGATTCATGGTGAACACTTCAGCAACGGAACGGACGTAGAAAAAACCGTTTCGTATGCCGGTTCCGACGGTGTCCCAGCTCATCTGCCAGGCACCGGTTTTGGGATCTTCATACGCAATGCCCATATGCACCCAGTCATGGGCATCATACTGGGATGTGACTGGACCCGAATATTCATACATCAGCATATCGGGTGTGAAACCGGCCCGGTCGACATCGAATTCGAAATCTATGCGTTCGTCCTGAAATCGGGGCGGAAACCGGAACAATGGACGCATAATATCCCCGAAAACCATTTGCGGAGGAAGGAAATCACAGGTGCGCTGGCGGATGGTTTCCGAGCGCCATGCGCCGACATTACCGGCTATATCCACAGCCCGATAATGGAAATCCATTTCGCCCAAGAACGGAGTGCAGGTGAAATCGATGGTTGCATGATCCCCAAGGACGGAAGTAATGCGTCCGCCGTCACGGAATCGATACTGGATCCACTTAACGCCGGACAGGACATCCGCGGCCGTGATGGTCACCTTCTCCACTTCGGTATAAACCACCCCGTCCACCGCAGTGGGGTCCTCCGTTCCTTCTATGCTGAGCAAAGACACGGGCGATGTAAAATCAAATCCAATGGTTTCATGGTTCACGGATTCGATGCGCCCCACCCGATTAATCGAATAGTAGCGGACTTCGTATTCTTCTCCTTCCATGGTGCCGTTGATGGGAAACGTCATGGTAAATTGGTCGCCCTCACGCCAGTCACCGAGCCGGCCACTGGTCCGGTAGTTGTACCGGGTTGTCATAATTCCGGTTTCCGGATCACTGGCGATCAAGGCCACGGAATGCTCATGAAATCCACCGGCACCGACGGCATCCAGGTCCATGCGGTTTACCCATTCGGCCATGTTGGCGTGGGTGGTGGGCGGGGTCAGATCCGGGGCAGATACCCCCTGAATCAACAAAGACGGGTCTCCGAACAAGTGCGTTTTGTATACTGTATCAAACCGGGCCGTGGGAAACCAGTCCCACTTGCCGCGGGCATCGGCATTCGGCCAGTCAGCAACGGGTATCCATTCTGACATAGTGGCCGTATCCAGATGATAATGGCTAATGTAGGATTCAATGGCGTACCGGAATGCGTCCCCCACCCGGGTTTCTCCGTCCACAATGGCCTCGAAGAACTTGCGATCAATATAAAAGGCCGGGGGCTGCATGGATGTTACGCCCCCGATATAAATTACCGCGCCGCTGCTGTTTTCGGTTAACAGGGCTTCGGGCATGGAATCATGGTTGGTGCCACCCGGGTCTGAGGAGGCGGGGATGTGGTCAAAGCGCAGACCGATCCCGAATTTGGCTGTGGAACAGGAGGCCGGAGCGACAGCAATGGCCGGAAAATAGCTGTTAACAAGGCTTCCCGCATCCCCTCGGGTGAAGTCGGCCTCACCCCAGCTTCCGGCATTACCGTGTCCGGCATAATTGATAAATTGCGGCGATGGCCCAAAACCGTTTACAAAATCAATAATGGTCGGACGGGGTTCCACATCGTCGGTCACATCTCCGTCAAAATCCAGGGACCAGGGCATGCTTCCTCCCCCAAGGAGGTATGCGATATCGATATCCGCCGGCAGGGTGCCGCCAATATCGCGTTTAACCCTGCGGCTGTCACTGAAACTGCCACCGATAAACAATGCACGCTTCATCTCCAGGGCACTGGCGTACTCGTACTTCATGATTTTGGTGATATACCGGAAAAACTCCGCCGGTGTCCGGCAGGGAACCCGTCCCAGGGCCACATCCGGATGGATGGTGTTGCCGTCCACACCGTGAAAATTATTGTAATACATCTCCCCGTAAAAACCGTCACCATCCGCATTCCAGTTATCAAAGGTTTTTGCGGCGTCCGTATTATCCCATAAGTTGGAATAATACCCGTCATTGGGTTTAAAGCCGTATCCTTCATACGCATACCATTCATGGTCGCCGTCATGATGCCAGTGGGTGTCCCCTTCTACGGTATAGCCGTTAAAGGTGTAACGAACCGGAAAGACGCCCGCATCCCCCACCAGCATCACATAGCGGGTGCCCCGGTTTTTGACATGATAATAGATGGCCTGCTTGACCCGCTCCGGTTCGTCCGTGCCGTCATATCCCCGGTTCACCTGATCAAGGCTCATGACACGGGTGGTTAACCCATAATGGGCTTTGTATTCCGCCAGGTCTTCGGCATAATCCGTCCATTGGGTGTTTGTCTGGATGTCAATGGTGCTGTCCGGATTGTAGGGGGTTAATATCAGAAAATCTTCGGCAAAAGCGGTGCCTGCAAACCATATCCCCGGCAAGAAAAAAACCAGTGAAAAAAAGAAAAAGATTTTGAACGGGTATCGCATGGCATTCCTCCTGGTTATAAAAATTAAGGCTTATGAACCTCCGCGATAGTGCTCAAGATATACATCACTTCCGCCATGCCGATGGCCTTGTCGCCATTCACTTCGGAACGTAGATAAAAACCATTATCCGGCTCGTCAAAGCAGTCGCAGCCCGGTTCATCCGGCTGATAGTCACAGGCTGCGCAGGCGAAGTTCGCGCCGGCGCTGACAATGAAACCGGTAATAATAAAAACGAACAGCCATAACCGGATGACAAAAAAGGATGGTCGTTGCATTAGGCAGCCTCCCTGGTTGTTTTGATTTTTTGGAAAACGGTTGGTGAATCAGTGCGGGAGAGAATAACAGAGGAGTCTTTGGTTCACCTCTCAAAATGATCCTCATTGTCCTTTTCGCGCGTTTCATCTCCGGTTCCATCCCGGTTTTGTTTTTGCGGCTTCAGTAACGGTCCCCCCCCAGGTCATTAAAATTCTGAACTGGGACGGTTATCAATGGGGCTCGACTGCTGATGAAACATCTGGCGCAATTTTTCCACCCGTTTGCGGTTGACGCCGAGATCGGAATATCCCAGCCGGGAAGCGGATCGCACATGAATTATGTTTTCTTCGGGAAAATAAAATTCCAGATCATCTTTAAACCGCAAGATGGCGGAAGTGCATTCAACGCGAAGGTAGTTTGCGCGTTCTTCCACGATTTGAGTGCGGTTAAGGGCGGTCACGGCATTTTTCAGGCGGCTGAAGGCGTTTTCTTTGCTCCCTTCATAGGTGAACGGGGGGATGGCGTGTTTTTCTCCGGTCGCCTGGCTGCTGACGCAGTTGGGGCTTTTCGGGCAATCAGCGAGCCTGTCCCCTGAAATGCCCAGGTTATCCGGCCGGGACCCGCTGCAGGACATGATCATCATGCATCCTATTATGCATCCCATCATGCATCCCATCCTGCTTCTACGGGCTATTGGAAAAAGTCTGTTCATGTGTCACCTCATTTTTCAGATTAAATGGATTCGCCTCAAGGCCGGTTTCGGTGGGCGTGTCAAACTTCAGGGCGGGGATGGCATTTAAACAGCCGGTCCGCCATTTCAAGTATCATTCCATTATACAGGGGGCATTCAGGCCTGTTGGGTTTTGATCTGTTCGATTTTATCAACATAGGCCTTGATATCGCATTTTCGTTCGAGGCCTGCGGCGTTCATGTACCGGACTTTTCCGAAGATGTCGCGCGCTTTCCAGGCCCGGTCATGCAGTCCGAAAATCCAGGCAACGCCGGCAAAGGAATTGGGATCCCGGCCGTCCAGAAAATATTTGTTGTTGAGGACAATGGCGTTTTTGAAAGCGGTTTCCGGGCTTTTTGACCATTCCAGAATTTTTTTGCCCCAGTACATGCGCATGTAATTGTGCATGAAGCCGGTCGATTTCATTTCATCCATGGCCGCGTTCCAGTAAATGTCATGGGTGGCGGCGGCATCCAGGGCCTCTATGCTGTAGCGGTATTTGCGCGGGTCTTTGGCGTGGTCTGCCAATGTTTTTTTTGCCCAGTCCGGCAAGCAGGAAAATGCATCATAATTTTTGGTAAACCAGACAAAATTCACGGCCAGTTCCCTGCGCACCACCAGTTCCTCAATAAACGCGGTTTTTATTTCCGGATCAAGGTTTTTGCGGTTTTGTACTTTCCAGGCCAGGTAGACCGGCGAGATCTGGCCGAAATGGAGATAGGGGCTCATGCGGGAGATGTCGTCGGTCTGGGGCTGGTTGCTGTTTTGAATGTAGCGTGCAATCCGGTTGTCCAGAAAATCGTCAAACCGGCCAATGGCTTCCCGGGTGCCGCCTTTGAAAAACCGGGTTACCGGTGATACGGATCCGTCAACCTGGATGCAAGACAACATTTTTTGAGGATCTGAAAACGCCAGGCCGCGCATTTCAAGGTCTGTTGCCGGATTTTCCAGCGGAATTTCCGCTACCGGCCGGACAAACCGGTCCAGATGCGCTAAGATTTTGGGGCGGATGGTGCGGGCCGCGTATTCCGCCTTTTGGGAGGCGGTTTCCGCCGGCACCACCACATCGCTTTCAACGCAGAAAACCGGACACCTTGCCCCTTCCGCCACATGCTGTTGCCACTGCCGCTGCACCCGGGTGTAACCCCTGTCGC
Organism: Desulfobacteraceae bacterium; assembly: GCA_011390465.1. GTDB lineage: Bacteria > Desulfobacterota > Desulfobacteria > Desulfobacterales > Desulfosalsimonadaceae > SURF-3. The sequence continues at coordinate 25,250 of JAABSH010000026.1, read as the reverse complement.
AGATAATTTCCTTGGCTTGTTCAGCCAGGTCCGGAACAATCTGCCCTGGATTCCCCGCGCGCAGAACAAAGCGGATGCCGCGTTTTTCAAGCTCCCGGCCGGTTTCGCAGAGCCCTTCCGCCATAAAGGTGTAATGCCGCAGGTTGGCTTCCGGAAAGGTGTTTGTGAGGCAGAAAACCGCCATCAGCGGGCAGCCGTGAAAGTTGGCCCGGCATACGGCAAATTCCAGGGCATGGTTCCAAAGGGCGCGCTGGGACTGCTGCATCCAGTAAATTACATAATTTTTGTTGCCGCTTGTGTTGCCGGGCAGTTTGCCGGCGGGCCGGTCCGTGAGGCTGTGAATCCTGGCCGGGTCAATGTTCATTGTATCCGTGCCTTTGGTATCCGTGCCTGTGGTATCAGAGCAATTCGGATCAGGCATGATTGCGCAGGCCCAGTTCCGCCGGATGCGGGTTCAGGTAGACCTGGTTTTCCAGGTAGGGCTGATGGTATTTTTTAACATAATGATTGAGCAGGGTAATGGGAACAACCAGCGGAAGATATCCCTGTCTGAACTGATCAAAGAGTTCCAGCAGTTCCTGTTTTTCATCCGCGGACAGGTCTTTTTTAAAATATCCCATAATGTGCATCAGCACGTTCAGATTTTTTTTAATTGTGGCGCGAAGGCTCAGGGCCGCGGTTAAAAGTTCGGCATATTGGTCATAAAGGCTGTCCACGGAACGGGCCTTGGCGTCCGCCACCAGCTTGCCCATTTCCCGGTAATGGGCCGGGCTGCGGGCCATGATCAGCAGCTTGTGCCGGGTGTGAAAATCCACGAGCCCGCCCCGGGTTTTGCGGTTTGCCACCAACTCCTGCCATCTTTTGTACACAAAAATCCGCTCAATAAAATTTTCCCGCAGCACCGGGTCGTGCAGCCGGTTGTCATCTTCCACCGGGACCTGGGGAAAGCGTTTCATGAACATGGCCGCAAAAATGCCGGCCCCGCGTTTGGACGGCATGCCGGATTCGGTATAGACTTTTACGCCGGACATGCCCGAAGACGGGGACCCGCTTTTAAAAATAAATCCGCACAGGTGTTCCCGGGCAAGTTCCTCCAACCGTTTTTCAGCCCAGGTGGTCATCTGGCGGGTCATGTCTTTTTTTGTTTTGCTGGTCAGGAGCCGGGGGTTTTCCGGGCCCCCCACCAGGCGCAGGGTTTCTCTGGGAACGGGCATGCCGCATTCCACTTCCGGACACACAGCTTCATATTCCACAAACGCGCCCAGGGTATCGGTGAAATAAGGGTCCCGGGTATGGCCGCCGTTATAGCGCACCCGACGCCCCAGAAGACAGGCGCTGATGCCGAGTTTGAGGGTTTCGGTCATTTTGCGGTTTTTCCTTTTTTTTGAACAGGAATAAATTGTTGAAAACGCGTTTACCTTGTTGAAAGATGATGACAGAACAGAACAGAAGAATCAATATGCTTTTGCGACAGATCCACCAGGTGCCGATGGTGGGTGAAAAAAATGATCTGGGTTTTTGCGGACAGGTCTGCCAGGGTTTCAAGGGCGGCCCGGGCCCGGTCATCATCAAACTGAATCAGAATATCATCAAGGATAAAAGGCATGGCCGGGTTTTTGTCAAGATAATCGTCTAAGGCCGCCAGCCGCAGGGAAAGATAAAGCTGGTCCGCGGTTCCGTCGCTCATGCCCTCCACCGTCACGATGTCGCGGCCGTTGTCCCGGATGCCGGCGATCACGGGATTCCCAAGCGCGTCATATTCCGCGCGGATGCTTTCAAAAGATCCGTCTGTGAGGTGGGAAAAAAACCGGCTTGCTTTTTGAAGCATGGGGGACTGGTTTTTTTCGCGGTATTTTTCAATGGCCCGGGCCAGGACCGCGGCGGCGATTTTACAGCGGGCATAATCTTCCACACGGGCTTCAAGACCGCCCAGAAGAATCTGGGTGTCTTCTGCCAGTTCAGCGGCCCGGGCGCTGCCGTCCATTTTTGCCAGTTCTGTCCGCTCGCTGCCGATGGCCTGGTCCAGGCTGGAAATGTCTTGGGCCAGCGCATCAATGGATTCTGTAAGGGTGGTTATTTTTGCGGGAATGGCGTCCGGAGACTCTGTCTGGCAGTCACGGATAAATTCGTTCAGATCCGTGCCCGCGCTCATTTTCAGGAGCCGGGACTCCGCATCCCGGATGCCGGCTTCAATTTCCCGGCGTCTGGCGGACCGGTTTTCTGCGGCCGGCAACTGCTGATAATCGCTGCAGCCGGCTTCTTCGCACAGGGTTTTGAGCACTGCGGCAGCATCTTCCCTTTCTTTGAGAGAGCGTTTTTGCCGGAGGCGTTCCTTTTCCAGCTGTTTTTCAAGGGTCTGTTTTTGGGAGGCGGCTGTGCGGGATTCCTTTAAAAGCCGCATCATTTCAGCCGCGGCCTGTTCCGGGGGCCGGCCGGAGAGTGGGCTTGTGCCCGGTCCGGCGGTTTTTGTCAGTTCCAGGACCCGGGCGGCAAAAGCCGCGGCATCCCGGTCAATGCCCGCAATCCGTTTTTTTAAAATATCCGCATCTTTGAGTTTATCAAACAGATTTTTAAGATCTTCAAGAAACGCGCTGGCATGGGCCGGGGCGGCATCCCTGCCCAGACCCAGGGGAGAAACCGCTTTTTCCCATTGCTGCTGCCAGGCTTCGAGATCGGCTTCATTGGTGTGGCGGCGGATGTTAAGCTCGGACAGGAGAGCGGTTTTTCGGGATTTTTCAGCGACAATGGCGTCGTGTTTTTCCGTGAGGCGTTTTTCCGCGTCAATGATTTTTCCGGCCTGTTTAACCATTTCACCAAGGGAAAGGCGGGTTTCAGGGAGGGATTCATGCAGGGTTTTAAGGGCGGCCCGGAGTTTCGCGCGCCGGTTTTCAATTTTTTCCTGTGTGGCCCTGAGTCTGGCCGTGCGTTTCTGAACATCTGCAAATCGGGCAACCAGGTCATTGGTCCGGTGCAGCCATTGCCGCATTTCTTTGGGCGTGGTGGCGGAAATTCCGGCAGGAGACCACAGGGCCTGCCATTTTTCCGTTAGCCGGTGATGGTCTGCTGCCAGTTTTTCTTTTTTCAGGGCCAGGTGGTCTTTTTTTAGGGAAATATCGGATTTATCGGAAACCAGTTTTGCAAGGGTGGCCACCCGGTCGGATTCCCGGCGCAGCCGGTCCGCGATGTCATCTGCGGCTGACAGAGCGGTTTCAAATCCGGCCAGAAGCTGTTTTTCCTGTGGAAACTGCTCAAAAAACTGCGCGGTAATTTTTTCAATGTCATGTGGCGACCCAACGGCCGCGGAGATCAGCCCCCAGATCGCATCCCTTTTTTCCCGGGCGCCTGCAAGATCGGCTTCCGTGGGCACGGAAAAGGCCAGATGCAGGTGCTGAATTTTTTTTTCGGTTTCTTCCAAGGCAGCCGTTTGTCTGGATATTTCCGCCTGATGGGTTTCGAGGCGGGTTGCCGCGGTGTCAAGTTCATTTTCAAACCGGTCAACCGTTTCAGGCGCGGGCAGGGAAAGGCAGGTCAGGGCTTCCAGGGTTCCGGACCAGAAACGCTGCCGTGCAAGCTCGGTTTCAAGGGAGTTCCGGGCCAGAGTCAGTTCTGCCAATTCTTCCTGACACTGGATTTCTGTTGAAACAAATTCCGCTGCCGCTTCCATGGCAAGTTCCAGGGACGCTGTATTCCGAGCCGCCGGCAGCCCGGCCAGTTGCGTGTCCAGAACGGCAGATTCGCCTGCAAGGCCGGGAAGCTGGTCTCGGGTGGTTTCGATGAGGGTGATGATGCGTTCATACCGGCTTCCAAGACCCTGAATGGCCAGAATGTCTTTTTTGGTAAGGCGCAGTTTTTCCGCGTCCTCAAGGTCCATGTCGTGCCTGAGGGTTTTCAGAATCTGGGCCGCTTCGCTGCGCAGAATATCCATGCGGTTTTCCAGATCGATTCTGTCCCGGGCCGCCTTTTTGTTTCCCCCGAGTTCCTGAAAGACCTGCTCGATGTCGTCGGCAGCGGAAAGCAGTGCTTCGGAAAGCGTCACTGCGTCAATTTCCTGTTCAAGCTGTCCCACGGCATCCGTAGCATGGGAATGTTCCTTTTCAGCGATTTTGAATTTTGACACCGCATCTCTGCGCAGATCACTGAAATTTTCCGGCAGCAGCACTACGGAAAGATAGTCCTGGCGGTCCATGATTAGTTTTTTTCGTCGGGAGATCTCCGGAAGGGACTGGCGGATACGTTCCAGTCGGTTTTTTTCCGCCATGGCGGTCTTAAGGTCCTGTTCAGCGGAGGTTTTTTTCTTCATGGCTGCTGTCAGTGCCTTGTGGTGGTTTTCCCAGTCCGTGCTTGCCAGTTGAATCTCTTTCAGATTTTTGCGGTTTTCTTTGACCCGGGCCATGAGCTGGTTAATGACGGGATTTTTGCCGGAAGGTTTAAACAGTTCCTCCGCGTTTTCGGAAAGGGCGGCCTGAAGGTCGCGAAGTCCGCGAATGCCGGCGCCGGCCGCAAAAAGAATCTGGCCCAGACTGCCGCCGCCGCTGATAATTTCCCGTCCCCCCTGAATCAGGCCGTCGTGGCTGATGCCGAACATGGTGGTGAACAGGGGCGCATCAATGTGATTTAAGCATTCCCGAAGCCGTGCTTCCTCCAGCACTTTTTTGTCATCATCGGCCCGCAGGGTATTTTTGGCGCCTTTCCGGCGGACAAAGGAAAGGGTCTGGCCGTTGCCGTCCTGAATGGCGGCGGTGATCCGCAGTTTGTTGTGGGCGTGCCGGAAATTGTCCGGTGACCGGACCGGAATGCCGTAAAGCGCGTTGTGCAGGGCCCGCAGGGCCGAGCTTTTGCCGGCTTCGTTGGGGCCGTAGATAAGATGCAGGCCCTGGCAGCCGCTGCTCAAATCAAGGCGTTCACCGGAAAAAGGGCCGAAAGCGGTAAGGCCGAGTGCCAGGATTTTCATTCCGCAGTCTCCTTTTTTGTCAATTGGGTCTGAAGAAGAGCATGGGCCTGATCAAGAATCATTTCCAGCCAGGCCGGGTCAAACACATCCAAAGGGTCATCCCCGTGTTTAAGTTCCGGCGGCAGCTTGGCGGCCAGGGCGGAGAGCTCATCTGCGGCCAGCGCGGTGAGCCCGTCCGGATCGGTGCGGAGGTTTCCGATGATTTCAGATAATTGTTCCGTGGGGCCGGCATTGAAATCCGGCGCCACAGTATCTGCGGGCGCGCAGGTCTGGAAGCGGATTTTTTCCATCCACACGGTTTCATGGCTCACATCAGCGGCAGCGGCCCGGATTTCATTTTTCCACCGGGCCTCGTCTGACGCAAGCGCGTCATGGGCCCGGGTGCTTCCGGAAAAAACCGCCCGGACCACCAGCGGAATGCCGGAATGCCGGTCCATAGAGGATTCAAGAGCGTCGCTGAACCGGTCAATCATGTCATAGCCGGTTACAGCGCCGGTGAGGTCCACGGACAGTTCAACCCAGCGGATGACATCGAGCGGCATAAATTCCACAGCTGCCGGGCCGGTGTCGGGCACTCTTACCCGCATGCAGCCTTTTTCTCCGGTTTCCCGGATGTGGCGGCCCTGAAGATTTCCGGGAAACACAATAAATGGATTTTTTTTTACAATTTCCCGTTTGTGGATGTGTCCCAGGGCCCAGTAATCATATCCTTTGCTGCTGAGCGCTTCAACCGTGCAGGGCGCATAGGGGGCGTGATTTTCTCTGCCGGTGAGCGCGGTGTGGAGCATGCCGATATTAAAATATCCCGGTTTTGGCCGGGGATATGCAGCGGCAAGATTTTTGGTGACTGCCGGGGTGCCGAAACTCTGGCCGTGAATGGCCGTCTGTAAATTTTCCACAATAACGGTTTCAGGCGCGGATGCGGGAAAAATCCGAACCCCGTCCGGCAGTTTCAGGTGTTTTGTGATTCTGCTGGCCGCGTCATGGTTTCCCGCAACAATAAAAACCAAAATACCGGCATCCCGGAGCCGGCGCATCCGGGAAATAAAATAAAGACCCGTGTTGTAATCTTTCCAGTCCCCGTCATATAAGTCTCCTGAAATCAGCACAAACGCCGCCTGTTCATCAATGGCAGCCGTGACCAGGTTTTCAAAAGCGGCCCGGGCCGCGTGGCGGATCAGGTGCGTGGGCGCCCCTTCATAGGTGTCCAGTTTGTGAAGGGGGCTGTCCAGGTGAATGTCGGCGGCGTGAAGGAATGTATACATTTTCGAAGTTTCCTGAATGGGTGATAAAAAAACAATATTGATTTATTCATCTATTCATTATTTTATGGGTTTTGCAAGATTCAGATAAGAATGAGAAAAATTTTTGCTGCCATAAAAACACCGGCAGCATCATGAGGCAGTGGTGACGAAAAAAGAATTTATTGCAAAACAGGTGCTGGGCAGCCGGTTTTATAAAACCGCCGCTCAAAAAGCCCGGGATATTTCAGATAATCCGGAACTGCTGGATGATCTGATGGATCAGGTGGACAAAAAAGCCCGGGATAAGGGCCGCGCGGTTCTGGGGGAGTCCTGGGACAGTCTGATGATGTTTTTCCGCATGATCCGGGCCTATGCCGGCGGCAGATACCGGAAGATTCCCTGGAAAACCCTGGTGGGCATCGTGGGCACCCTGGTCTATTTTGTCATGCCCTTTGATGTGGTGCCGGATATTATTCTTGGAATCGGGTTTATGGATGACGCCGCCCTGCTGCTGTGGACCATGCGGTGCTTTAAACAGGATATGGATGCCTTTGCCGCCTGGGAGCGGGAGCGGGAGCCGGTGCCGGCCTGTGATCAGGCCCAGACCCGAGAGCAGGAGCAGTGAAAAAATAAATCTGGTTATCCATTTGGCTCAAGCTCGGGTACTCTGGTTCGTAGTGACGCCGTAAGGCGTTACATTATATGCCCTCACGGGCACACTACAAACGGTCATGAGACAAGCCAAGTGGATAACCAGAAAAATAAAAATCGCGAATAAAAAAATAAAAATCGGACAGGGAGTGTTGAATGGATGCGGTTGCGTTAGATGCAGTAGAAATCAGAATTCTCGGGGTGTTGATTGAAAAACAGATGGCCACCCCGGATTATTATCCCATGACCCTGAATGCCCTGGTAAACGGTTGCCGGCAGAAGAACAACCGGCATCCGGTCATGGATATGGAAACCGAAGCAGTGGAGACCGCTTTAAAATCCCTGCGAAATGAGCACTGGGTATGGCAGATTATGACCCACGGCAGCCGGACCCCGAAATATGAACACAATCTGAAAGAAAAAACCGGATGCTCCAAGCGGGAGCTTTCCGTGCTGTGCGAATTGTTTCTGCGGGGCCCCCAGACCCCCGGGGAGCTCAATACCCGGACCGGTCGGCTCATTGAAAGTCACGGCCTTCTGGGCATCGAGCAGACTCTGAAAAAACTCATGGAGCGGGACCCGGGGCCCCTGGTGACGATGCTGGAGCGTCAGCCGGGACACAAGGAAAACCGGTACGCGCATCTGTTCTGCCCGATGGAGCAGACTGAAGCCATGTATCCGGCCGGGGCGGTTGCGGAACCTTTCCGCAGAAGCAGCGGCGGGGGCAGTGAGCGGGTTGCGGTCCTTGAAAAACGGGTGGAAGTGCTGGAAGCCGTGCTCGAGGACCTGAGAAATCAGTTTTCAGCGTTCAAGCAGGAGTTTGAGTGATTCGGGAATCCGGGGACCCGGGGATGTTGGAGATTACCCTTTTGCCAGATCTTTTTGCAGTTTAAAAATGGCCAGTTCCTTGGCCTTGGCCTCAATTTCAACCGTAATATCAAGATGTTTCCAGCAGTCTGGAAAATCCGCGGCATTGATATAATCATGGTGCGGGGCTGGATTTTTCCCTGTCCACCCGTTCAAGGGACTTGAAACATGAAACAGGGGTTCCCGGGGCCAGGTTTCAAGGGCCGCTGTTGTGGTTTTTTCCACACTGATGCCGTCGGGCAGGCACCGGTGGTGATGCACGTCGTAGACCAGGGGGATTTCAAGATCCCGGCACACGGGCAACAGGTCTGCCGGCGTATAGGTGCGGTCGTCATTTTCCAGGGTCAGCCGGGCGCGCACGGCATCCGGCAGCTTTTCAATTTCTGTTGCCAGCCGTTTTAAAGCAGCGGGTTTATCTCCATAAGCGCCGCCGCCGTGGATGTTAATCACATCCGCGCCCACCCATTTTGCCGCTTCCGCCTGATAGACCAGGTCGGCTAAGGATTTTTCCGTCACATCCGGCCGCAACGAGGAAAGCAGAATAAACTGGTCCGGATGAAACGTGGTGCGGATGTGGTGCTGCCGGCAGAAATCGCCGCATTTTGTAAATTCCCGGACAATGGCATCCCCTTCCGGAAGATCGCTGAGCCCATAGCCCAGCTCCGGATGGGTTTTTAGCGGCAGAATCTGGCTGTTGATGCGGAAATCGCCGATGCCGTGGTCCCGGCAAAACAAGAGCGCCTGGCGCAGGGACCGGGCATTTTCCCGGCACAGGGCCGCCAGGTTTTCAAGCTGCCGGGGCCGGTCAAATTTAGACTGATGGGCTGCCGTGGTGCGCCGGAATTTTATGGGCGCGGCTTTAAACACGCAGCAGAGGCCGAAACGGATCATGGACAGGGCCTTATGCCGGGGCGGAAAATTTCAGGGCCACATCTTCCCGGTGATTCGGGTCGATCTGCCACAGGATTCTGGGTTCCAGGCGCATCATGCCGGCAACCAACACATCCGGAAACTGTTCAATGCGGATGTTAAAGAGGTTGACGCATTCATTGTAGAGTTCTCTGCGGTCCGCGATCTGATCCTCCAGCTGGGACACCCGGGCCTGGAGCTGGCGGAAGGCCCGGTCCGCTTTGAGATCCGGATAATTTTCCACCACCGCAAACAGGGACCGCAATGCCGAGGTAATGGCATTGTTGGCGTTGACCACCTCTTTGTCCGTGCCCGCGGTATCCAGCATGGAACGGGCCCGGGTCACGTTTTCAAGAACCCGCTGTTCGTGCTGCATATACCCTTCGCAAACGCTGACCAGTTTGGGCAGTTCGTCATAGCGCTGCTTTAAAAGCACGTCAATATTGCTCCACGCCTTTGAAATATTGTGTTTCAGGCCGATAAGACCATTGTAGATGATAATAACGTACGTAATGAACGCCACCAGAATTCCCAGGAAAATAAGCAGAATGACATAGCCCATGGTTGTTCCTTTCTGTTTTAATCCGTGCAGTCCGCGAAATCTGCGTCAAAGTCTTTTTTTTAGACACGGATTTTTAGGTTTTTATTGAAAAAGTTTGACCAGAAATCCAACGCTTGCGCCCATGATGATCAGGCCCCCCGCAAGAAATACCAGGGTCCGGAACAGGAGCCGGCGCACCACTTTTTTTTCCGTATCCGCAATGATAAACGGCAGCATGCCGAAGCCGGATTTTTTAATGACAACGGATTCCGACTGTTCCGGGCCGTTTGCCAGGGATTCGGCATAGACCCTGCGCTCCGCGTCTTTGCGCGCAGCCTCCCACTCATCCACGTCAATGCGGCCGTCACCGTTAATGTCGTACTGGGCCATGGCCTCAGGGTCCTGTTTGAGACGGCGCAATTTATCCGCCAGAATCTGGGTAAATTTTCTGCCGTGCTTTTCAATGTGGGCCGATCCCAGGACATAGAGGCGCGTGCCAATGGGAATCAATTCTTCCACCACCTTGGTGTTGGGGTCGTGAAGCTGCAGGGAGAGGGTGGGGATGTAGCTGCCCCGGAAAGACTGAGTGGTCAGGGGAACCTGAAAAAGCGCGTTTTTCGGGTTGATCAGCACGCGGCCCGTGTCGTCTTCCAGGTAAAACGGGATTTTGCCGGAAGAAACGCTCCGGGTAAGGGTCCAGCGGGAATTGTCGCCGGTCCGCTGATACCGGTAATACCGGCACTGGTAATAAACACAGGGTGTTTTTGTGGCCGACGAGAGAAGATCATAACAGCGCCGCGTTTTGCCGGATAATTCCACCATGCCCATGGACATGGACCGGACCTTGGATGTGGGCGTGTTTTCAATCATGCGCCGGTAATACAGCAGAACCAGGGAGTAGCAGAACATCAGAACCCCGGCCAGCAGAATACCGGAGCCTGCCACGGCTTTCCAGAAAATTTGATGCCTGGCAATGCTTTGCGCGCCGGCCACGAAAAGCGAAACCGGAGATACAATCACAATAAGCCCGACAATCAATTCCGGCAGGGATGTCTGAAAAAAGGCCGTAATACGGGAATAATTCATATCCGGCGGCGGCTTCAGCCCTTTTGCAGCATCCGCGGACGGTTTTCCGCCTGCAGGGCCTTCATTGTCTCCGGCAGCCGCATCTTCCGATAGTTCCGGTTCCGGCACAAACGGCAGCAGGTTCTGCCGGACGGCGGCCAGGATATAGCCCGCGTATCTTCCCAGGTCCTGCGCCACTGCTGACGCATCCCGGTTCCAGTCCGGGCTGGCCCCGGGCAGCCGGGCGATACCGAAATGCTCATCCGTGATGCCGGTCCGGGCCATGGCCAGGGCCTGGTTTATCATGATCCGGAAATTGCCCCCTTTGCTGTGGGTCATTTTATCCCCCAGCCCGATGTAGGAAAAAAGGCTGGAGTCCACATACACCCCGGCAGCATATTCTTTATGCGGTTTTGATGGGTTCAGAGGGTAAAATATTGCAGCGGGCCGGGCCATGGAGATTTTTTTCAGGATATCGTCGAATTGTTTGTCAACCGGACCGCCGGTATAGGCCATGGCCGTCATTATCTGGCGCGCGGCCTTGCCGGAAAGATCCGTAAGAATGATGAGAAGATCTGTGGCATCATTGATTTCAAAAATTTTTTCGTTGCGGCGGTCTAAGAAGATCAGGGCATTGGGCGTCAGATGGATGTGGCGGGCGGCCGGGGGAAGCGGCGTCTGCATGATGGCTGTTTTTTCCACCACACCGCAGGGGATGCCGAGAGATGCAAGATCTTTGGCGCAGTCCGCCAGTTCATTGAAGCTGCGCTGAACATTGAGCACGCCGATGCCCTGGCCAATGAGGCGCATCCGGATTTCGCTCTGATTGACACCGGTAAGGGTTTCCGCCTCAGCCAGGGATTCGGCAATGGCGCTGGAAATCACCGGTCGCCGGTTAAAAAGCAGAAATCCTTTGCCCGGATCACTGCCGGCGTCGGCCTCGCCCTCAGGGTGGCTTGCAACTTGGGTTGCTGGTTGGGTTGCTTTTTGTATGATGTTTTCAAGCATGTTGAAATCCGGCGGCTCCGGGTGGCGGTTGCAGACGATCTGCTATGCATGGTTCCTGAGTTTCAAAGACACCGGATGCGGGTGCAGATAGGTCTGAGCCTGTAGATAGGTCTGGCCGTATTTCCGGGCATAGTGATTTATCAGGGTTACCGGCACAATAAGGGGCACAGTGCCGGTCCGGTATTTTTCAATGAGATCAAGAAGCTCTTGTTTTTCTTCTGCTGTGATGTCTTTTTTGAAAAACCCCGTCATGTGCATCAGCACATTGATATTTTTCTGGATGGAAGTGTGCAGGCCCAGGACATGAACGAGCATGGCTTCATACTGATCAAACAGGTCTTTTGCCGGCAGGCTGCCGCCGTCTGCCACCAGCTTTCCCATTTCCCGGTAGATTTTCTGGTCATGGGACAAAATGAGAAGCTTGTTTTCGGTATGAAACGCAATCAGGTGACTCATCTTTTGGGGCGGCCCGCTGATATCGCGCCAGCGTTTGAGGGCAAACAGGGATTCAATGAAATTTTCCCGCAGCTTGGGATCATGCAGCCGGCCATCGTCTTCCACGGGCAGCCGGGGAAAGGCTTCCATAAACCGGCGGGCGAAAATGCCCACCCCTTTTTTTTCGGCCCGTCCCTTTTCCGGATATATGGGAATGCGCTCCATGCCGCAGCTGGGAGACTTGGATTTAAAAATATACCCGCACAGGTTTTCTCCGGCCAGTTCAGTTACTTTTTGTTCTGCCCATTTTTCCATCGGTTCGGTATAGTCGATTCCAGCCTTTCGGGTCATCAGCCTGTGATTTTCCACATCTCCCTGGAGCTGAAGACTATCCCGCGGACTTCCCATGCCGCATTCCATTTCCGGACAGACCGGCACAAATTCAAGATAGTTTCCCAGGGTGCGGGTGATAAAACGGTCTTCTTTGTTTTCTCCGTCCCATCGTACAGGATGACCGAGCAGGCAGGCGCTGATACCGATTTTGATTTTTTCATTCATATGTTGAAGTTCCGTCTCCGGCCCCGGAGGGCGTTTCATAGGGTAATTGATTGTTAATATGATAATTTTTTTTAAAAAGCGAGAATTTTGTTGTAGTTTACGTTGACGTTAACGATAGAGTTGTTTATGCTGAATCAGCAACAGGATAATACAAAATTCAGAGCGGTTCAAAAGAAAAACGCGTTTTACCACTACCCCATCCCATACCGCCCGCTCCGCCAGCCATCCAAAAGGAGGTTTTCAGTGGACTTTGATTTATCAAAACACCAGGAAATGATCCGGAAGGAAGTGAGAAGATTTGCGGAAACCGAAATCGCGCCCGTGGCCGCGGACCTTGATGAAACTGAGACCTTTTCAAGTGAGTTGACCCGTAAAATGGGCGACATCGGTCTTTTTGGCATGTTTGTGCCGGAAAATTACGGCGGGCAGGAACTGGATTACCTCTCTTACATCATTGCCGTTGAAGAAATCGCCCGGGTGGACGGATCTCAGGCCGCCACCATTGCTGCGGGCAACTCCCTGGGCATCGGCCCGATTTATTATTTCGGCAGCGAGGCCCAGAAGAAAAAATATCTGCCAAAACTCTGCACAGGCAAAGGATTGTGGGGATTCGGGCTCACCGAACCCACGGCCGGGTCAGATGCCGGCGGCAGCAAAACCACCGCAGTTCGCGACGGGAACCAATGGGTGATCAACGGCTCAAAGATATTTATCACCAATGCGGCCTGTGAGCTTTCTCTGGGAGTGACGGTCCAGGCGGTGACCGGCCGGAAACCCGACGGCCGCAATGAATACACCTGTTTTTTGCTGGAGCACGGCACCCCGGGGTTTAAAGCAATGCCCATGCACAAAAAAATGATGTGGCGGGCATCCAACACGGCGGCGCTTTATTTTGATGAGGTCCGCATTCCCAAGGAAAACATTCTGGGCCGGCAGGGGGAAGGATTTCATCAGATGCTTCAGACCCTGGATGGGGGCCGGCTTTCCATCGGCGCCATGGGGCTGGGCGGGGCCCAGGGCGCATTTGAGACGGCGTTAAAATATGCCAAAAAAAGGGTGCAGTTTGGTAAGCCCATTTCAAAATTTCAGGCCATTTCTTTTAAACTGGCGGATGCGGGCGTGGAGCTGGAATGCGCGCGCAACCTGCTTTACAAAGCCTGCTGGCTGAAAGACCACAAGCGTGCCTTTCAGAAAGAAGCGGCCATGGCAAAGCTCTATTGTTCGGAACTTATGGGCCGGGTAGCGGACAGTGCGGTGCAGATTCACGGCGGATACGGCCTGATGAAGGAATACAATGTGGAACGGTTTTACCGGGACCAGAAGCTGCTGGATATCGGGGAAGGCACCTCTGAAGTACAGCGGCTGGTGATATCGCGGTATATTGGATGTTAACATACGGAGGGCATCATGAATGAAAACGTATTGAATGTCGATATTGAAAAGCAGGTGGCCGTGTTCACCCTGAACCGGCCGCAAGTGATGAATTGCGTGAATTTTGAACTTTTATACGCGCTTCAGGATGCGGTGGAAAGCATCCGGTTTGATCCGGATGTCCGGGTGGTGATCCTTACCGGGGCCGGGGAAAAGGCGTTCTGCGCGGGCGCGGATTTAAAAGAGCGGATGACGCTGACACCCGCGGAAGTGAAAAAATTTATTTTTACCATTCGAACCCTTTTTTCATCCATCGCGTCCCTGGGCAAACCGGTCATTGCCGCGGTAAACGGGATTGCCCTGGGCGGCGGCACGGAACTTATGCTGGTTGCAGATATCCGGATTGCTGCTTTAAATGCCACCATGGGACTTACCGAAGCACGCCTTGCCATTATTCCCGGCGCCGGCGGCACCCAGCGGCTGCCCCGGCTGATCGGAGCTGGCAAGGCAAAAGAGCTGATTTTTACCGGCCGCCGGGTGGATGCCAAAGAAGCCCTTGACATCCATCTGGTCAACAAAATCTGTGAGCCGCAGCTTTTGATGGATGAGGCCAAAGCCATGGCGGCCATGATTTGTGAATGCGGGCCCATTGCCGTGGAACAGGCCAAATATGCCATCAACGCAGGACTTGAAACCGATCTCAATACCGGCTTAAGCATTGAGTCCAATGCCTACTGGATTACCATCCCCACGGAAGACCGGCTGGAAGGCCTGGCCGCGTTCAGGGAGAAACGGAAACCGGTGTACAGGGGAAAGTAGAGGAGGGGGAAAGGTTTCTGGTGTCAGTGTTCGGGATTTTTTTGGTTTCTGTGGTTTTGACACCTGACACCTTCCCTCACGCTCCCGTGTTTTTATCGGGATCGAAATCGGTATCGGGATCGGATTCGATAGCGATTTCGATACCGATACCGATTTCGATGGCTATACAAGCGAACCGGATAAGCAGATTTCCAAACATAAACAAACAGAAGAATTAGAAAATTATCTATAAACCAACCAAACCGAGGGACAACCATGACAGATACATCTGTTCTGAACCGCAAACACTGGGAGATGGAAGAAAAAAAACTGGATGAGCGGGTGCAGGAAGCCATGTTCCCGGGGGGTGAAAAGGCCATTGAAAAGCTCCGGAAGCAGGGCAAAAAGCCTGTTCGGGACCTGATTGCGCAGCTTATTGATCCGGGCACCCTGTTTTACGAGCTCAGCCGCATTGCCGGTTTCGGCATGGATTATCCCGGTGTTCCGGATGTGCCGTGCGGCGGCGTGGTCACCGGCATCGGTAAAATCCACGGCAACTGGACCATGATTTTTGCCAATGACAGCCGGGTCAAAGCCGGCACTTATTTTCCCATTACATTACGAAAACATCTCCGGGCCCAGGCCATTGCGGAAAAAAACGGGCTTAACTGCGTTTATGTTGCGGATTCCGGGGGCGCGTTTCTGCCCATGCAGGCGGAAGTGTTTCCGGATGACGGTCATTTCGGGTCCATGTTTTATAACATGGCGCGCATGTCTGCCACGGGTCTGAAACAGATTACCCTCAGCACCGGCGGCAATACCGCGGGCGGGGCCTATATCGTATTCATGGCCTGCCAGTCCGTGATGATTGATCGAATGTCTTATTCTTTTCTAGGAGGGCCGCCCCTGGTGAAAATGGCCACCGGCGAGGTGATTTCCGCAGAAGATCTGGGCGGGGCCCGGGTGCATACCCATATTTCCGGCGGGGCCGACCATTTCTGCCAGAGCCAGGATGAGGCCATTGAACGGGTCCGGGAAATTTTTTCTCTGGAACCGCCCCAGAAGCTGTATCTTCATCAATATGAAGAACGCCCGCCCCTGGTGGATCCGGACAGCATTTATGATCTTTTGCCGGCATCCACCAATCAGACAATGGATGGCCGGGCCATTCTCAAAACCGTTGCCGATGACAGCTGTTTTGTGGAGTACAAAGAGAATTACGCCCCGGGCCGGGGAGATAATATTCTGGCCGGAAAAATCCGGATCAAGGGAATCCCCGCCGGGGTGATCGCATCCAACAAAATCGGTGTGATTTTCGAAGAAGCGGCGCGAAAAGCTGCGGAATGGATCGTCCGGTGCAGCCAGGAAAAGTTACCCATCATATTTTTCCAGGGATCGCCGGGATACATGGTGGGGTCGGAATCCGAACACAACGGCATTGGAAAATACGGATCTGATATGGTGCGGTCGGTGTCCTGCGCTCAGGTTCCCCGGATTCAGATGGTGATCGGGCCGGACAACGGGGCCGCCAACTACGGCATGTGCGGAAGGGCCTACCGTCCCAATTTTCTCTTTACCACCATGCGGGGCCGCACGTCCGTGATGAGCGGCCGCAGTGCCGGGGGCGTGCTGCTCTCCATTGAGGAACGGAAACGGGAAGTTACGGGAAACCCCATGACGGATGAGGAAAAAGAAGCGTTTTTTCAGAAAATGATGGACAAATATGACGGCGAAGCCCATCCGTTTTTCTGCGGGGCGCGGCTGCTGAATGACCGGGTGCTGAAATTTTCAGAAATCCGGGACTGGCTGGCCATGGCGCTTGAGGTCAGCATGCTGAAGCCGGTGGGGGAACCTGGATTTGGGAACGTTAGATTTTAATTACGAATTACGAATTACGAATTACGAAATTAAACACGGGAACCGGTGAATGAAAACAGATAATGTGGTGCAGGAAAAAAGCTATGCCTTTGCACTGAGAATTATCAATTTACATAAATTTTTGAAAAACAATAAAAATGAATATGATTTGGCAAGACAGATTTTGAGAAGCGGAACTTCAGTTGGCGCTAATGTTGAAGAGGCTATTGGGGCTCAGTCGGAAAAAGATTTCATATCAAAAATCAGTATCGCATACAAAGAGGCACGAGAAACGCATTACTGGATAAGGCTTTTACGCGACAGCCATTACATTGATGATAGGCAGGCGGATTCATTACTATCAGATTGCACTGAGCTTCAAAGGATTATCGGCAGTATTCAGCGAACGGTAAAGCATAAAAATGATAAATAATCCTTTTAATTCGTAATTCGTAATTCGTAATTAATTCAAAGGGGGGAATATGTCCGAATTAACCTATCCAAAAAACGTGGTTCTTGGAGATATCACCGTCCGCGACGGGTTTCAGCATGAAGAACAGTTCGTGTCAACCGATGCAAAACTCTGGTTGCTGGAAGAGTTGATTCTTTCCGGCTTCAGGCGCTTAGAGGTGACCAATTTCGGAAATCCAAAAGGCATGCCGCAGTTCAGGGATGCGGATACCTTATATGAAAAGCTTTACAAAAGCAAAAAGGTAAAACATCTGCTCGATCAGGTTGAAACCACTTCCATCACCATCCGGGAGCGGGCCGTGGATCGGGCCATTGCGGCGAAGCAGCGCGGTGCCGGGCCGGACCGGATTCTTTTTATGGTGTCCACCAGTGAAGCCCATCACAAGAAAAATTCCGGCACCAGCCTTGCCGAATACTGGAAGATGTGCGAACAATATATTCCCAAGGCCCATGACGCGGGCATCAAGGTCTGCGGCACGGTCAGCACCATCTGGGGATGCCCCATCGCCGGACCCACGGAACTGAAAAAAGCTGTGGAATTTACGCAGCGATGGCTGGATATCGGGGCGGATGACATTGAACATGCCGACCATGACGGGTCTGCTCCGCCCAACAAAGTGCATGAATATTTTTCCATGATTCTGGATGCCATTCCCGACCCCTCGTTGCATATTGCCCATTTTCACACCACCCGGGGCTGGGGTCTGGCCAATGTGCTGGCCGCCCTTCAGGCCGGTATCACCCATTTTGAATCCACCCTGGGCGGCACCGGGGGCCAGCCGGCAAATTTTGTGGACGGCGTGCCCGTGGCCGGCACGGGCGCCTATTATTATGAAGATCCTTCCATCACCGGCCTGGTTTCCACCGAAGACATGGTGGTGATGATGGATGAAATGGGAATCGCCACCGGTCTGGATGTGGACCGGGTGCTTAAAACCGGCGCCATGATGGAGAAAATTCTGGGCCGGCGCCTGCGGTCCGAATGCGTGCATACCGGCCGGATTCCCAAGGAGTTGACCGGAAGGGCGTAAGGCTGGATTCTTTTGGAAATAAAATATTGAAAAAGGTGTCAGGGTTCAGGTTTCAGGCGAGGCACCAGGCAACCTTAAAAAAATCCTGAAACCTGAATCCTGAAACCATCGTTACAGACCTGGCCTGTGGGTTGGCGGCGTTTTTTGCGCTAACGCACATAAACACCAGTCTTTGGAAAGGATTAAACCATGCCCAAGATTCTCTGGCAACCGTCGGAAGAAAGCATCCGGCAAAGCAATATGTACCGGTTTATCCGGTTTATAAATGACCGTTTTGGATTAAAAATTGAGGATTATCCTCGACTATACCAGTGGTCGGTGGACCATATTGCCGATTTCTGGGCCGTCATGTGGGATTTTGCCGAAATAAAATGTTCAAAGCCTTTTGACCGGGTGGTGGACAGGCTGGATACCATGCCGGGCAACCGGTGGTTTGAGGGCGCGCGCCTTAATTTTGCGGAAAATCTGCTAAGATACCGGGATGAGCGGACAGCACTGGTGTT
Source organism: Desulfobacteraceae bacterium (assembly GCA_011390465.1). Taxonomy (GTDB): domain Bacteria; phylum Desulfobacterota; class Desulfobacteria; order Desulfobacterales; family Desulfosalsimonadaceae; genus SURF-3. The sequence continues at coordinate 6,990 of JAABSH010000026.1, read as the reverse complement.
TAAGGGGGAGTCAAAACCATCTGTCCGGCTGACCTATGGGTGCCTCTATGATGAAGTGGCCCGGGTGGCTGCCGCGCTTCACCGGATCGGAGTGGCACCCGGAGACCGGGTGGCCGGGTTTATGCCGAACATGCCCCAGACCATCATTGCCATGCTGGCCGCTGCCAGCCTGGGAGCGACCTGGTCTTCCTGTTCGCCTGATTTCGGCATCAAAGGGGTGATGGACCGGTTCGGCCAGATAGCGCCCAAAGTGCTGTTTACCGCAGACGGTTACTGGTTTAAAGGCAAGTCTCTGGATTCCCTGGAACGGATCAGCGGCATTGTGCAGCGGCTGCCGTCCGTGGAAAAACTGGTGGTGGTGCCGTACATCCATGAATCGCCGGACGTTTCGGCAATTGACAAGGCCGTGCTTTTTGATGATTTTAAATCTCATGAGCCGGGTTTATCCATTGACTTTGCCCGGCTCCCGGCCCATCATCCTCTGTATATCATGTATTCTTCCGGCACCACCGGACTTCCCAAATGCATGGTTCAGTCCAGTGCCGGCATTCTCATCAACCAGATGAAGGAGCATTTGCTGCATACGGACCTGAAGCGCGATGATGTGATTTTTTATTTTACCACCTGCGGATGGATGATGTGGAACTGGCTCACCAGCGCCTTGTCCGTGGGCGCCACCGTGGTGCTTTATGACGGCAATCCCTTTTATCCGGATGCCGGGGTGCTGTGGCAGATGGCGGCGGATGAAAAGATATCGGTTTTCGGCACCAGCGCGGGATATATTTCCGCCCTTCAGAGCACCGGGTGCCGGCCGGGGGATACATATGATCTGAGTGCCCTTCGGACGGTGCTTTCCACGGGATCCCCCTTGTCTGAAGAAGGGTTTGAATATGTTTATGATGCGGTGAAATCCGATCTTCAGCTGGCTTCTATTTCCGGCGGAACGGATCTCAATGGCTGCTTTGCCCTGGGCAATCCCATTGGCCCGGTTTATATGGGCGAACTTCAGTGCCGGGGGCTGGGCATGAAAGTGGAAGCCTTTGATGAGCATGGGAAACCCGTGATCGACCGTCAGGGGGAGCTGGTCTGTACGGCCCCGTTTCCATCCATGCCGGTTTGTTTCTGGGATGATCCGGACGGCCGGAAGTATTATCATGCCTATTTTGATGTGTATCCCAATGTGTGGCGGCATGGGGATTATATCGAAATCAATGCGCACGGCGGCGTAAAAATTTTTGGCCGGTCTGATGCCACGTTAAATCCGGGAGGGGTTCGCATTGGTACTGCTGAGATTTACCGTCAGGTGGATCAGATGGATGCGGTTGAAGACAGCGTGGTCATCGGCCAGGACTGGAAAGGTGATGTGCGGGTGATTCTGTTTGTAAAAATGGCGGCAGGTGTGAAATTAGACGATGATGTGAAAAACAGGATCAGAAAACTGATTCGGGCCAATGCCTCCCCCCGGCATGTGCCGGCTAAAATCATTGCCGTGCCGGACATTCCATATACCCTGAACATGAAAAAAGTGGAACTGGCCGTCAAAAAAATGGTGGCGGGCAAGCCCGTGCTGAACAAAGACGCGTTAAAAAATCCTGAATGCCTGGATTTTTATGCCGGGATTGCGGAGCTGCAAACCGATTAACCGGGTGTTGTTTGTTTTCGGTTCATGATTTAACCATAATTTTGCACAGCGGCACCTCAACAAATGTCAGGGAACGCTTCGCGCACCCTGACCTACTGTGAAAATGGCACCGCAGTAGGTCAGGGTGTCCCGTCAGTTTGGGACTCCCTGACTGTTGCAGTCAGAGAACGTTTTGCGCATTTAAAGAAGCTTTTTCCGTAGGTCTGGGCGTCCCGTGTGTTTGGGACTCCCTGACATTGATAAAGCGCTTCATAGTAGGTCGGGATTTTTTCCCGACAAATTGAAATGACAACAGGTTAACATAAAGCATAGGAGGTACAATGAATCCAACTGAAAAGCCGGACACACCAGATACACTTACGACTGACAACCTCGCAACTCCCAAAGATCTGAACAATGACGACCTGGCCCGATATGTTGTCAACCTGTTTCAGCGGATTGTCGTGCATTATTCCCTGTGGTTTTCGGAAGTCCGGCACCAGGTGGGGCTGGAAAAAGCCCTTCCCGTGCTGGAAGAAGCCACCGCCCGTGGCCTTGATATTCAGATGAAACGATTGTCCAAAACCCTGGGATTTGAGCTTAAAGACGGCCTGCCGGCCGCGCTGATGGACATGCCCCGGGAACCGCTGCTGGATTTGATGAACACGGTGTCCATCAACTGGCTGGTCAATGACGGAGTCTGGTTTCAGGCAGTGGAATTCACCCATGGCATGAATGACGCCAAACGGTGCAATGATTCGGCATGGGGCAAGTTTTCGCCGTTTGAGGCCTGGACTATTAAGAAATTTCTGAATATGCCGGAACGGCCCGGTTTGGAAGGGCTCAAAAAAGCCCTGGGGTTCCGGATGTATGCCAATATCAATGTGCAGTCCATTGTGGATGAAACGCCGGACAGTTTTGTGTTTCAGATGAATGATTGCCGGGTGCAGTCGGCCCGCAAGCGAAAGGGACTGGATGATTATCCCTGCAAATCCGGGGGCCTGGTAGAATATACCTATTTTGCCCGGTCTGTTGATGACCGGATAGAGACCGAATGCATTGGCTGCCCGCCGGATCCGCATCCGGAAGAGTGGTATTGCGCGTGGCGGTTTTCATTGAAGTCGGGTGCTTAACATGCGGAATGGGCAGTAATGCATTCTGTCAAAGAAGAAATCGTTTTAACGCGAATCCAGTCCTTTTAACTTTAACCACGGAGGGCACAGAGAACACGGAGAAAATTTCTCCTTTCATAGAGAATCGCTATCTCTGTGATCTCAGTGTTCTCTGTGGTTGAATAAAAATTTTTTGCACACATAAATTAATGCAACCATAAAGAATCGAATTCAGACGGCAAAGAAAAAAGTTCACCAAATCTTAAAATTGGTGAGGCGCACAAATCTCCAGCAATGAGAGGCTCTTAGCGTACGTTGAAGCAGCTGGGGGTGCAGCACACCAAAGAATTTGGATTTTTTACATAGCCGTCAAAGCTTAAGCAGTCCACAAGCCTGACGACTCGTTTTTTTTCGTAACAGATAAATTGAATTTAATGTCGATTTATCGTATCCTGAAAGCCAGTTCTCAGCAAACACCAATATTCATGAAATTAGAATGATCCTGGAGAATCCTTTATGAATTTTACGGAAATTCTGTTTGAAAAAAAGGACCGCATTGCAACGCTCACCCTAAACCGGCCGGAAATACGAAACGCCATTTCAAGCATTGAAATTATCAAAGAGATTGAATCTGTCTGCCGGATGGTGAACAATGATGCCTCTGTCAGCGTGATGATCATCACTGCCAAAGACCCCGCATTTTCCGCGGGCGGCAATGTCAAGGACATGGCTGAAAAAAAAGGCATGTTCGGCGGCACGCCGGCTCAGGTGATGGAAAATTATCGCAAAAACATTCAGCGGATTCCCCTGGCCGTTCATGAAGTGGAAGTGCCCACCATTGCCGCGGTAAATGGCCCGGCAATCGGCGCGGGATGTGATCTCGCGCTCATGTGCGATATGCGCGTTGCATCGGAAAAAGCCAAATTCGGGGAAACCTTTTTATCTGTGGGTTTGATACCGGGTGACGGGGGTGCTTATTTTCTGCCACGGGCCGTGGGCATGGCCCGGGCCTGTGAAATGACCTTTACCGGGGAGATTATTGATGCCCAAAAAGCCCTGGATATCGGTCTGGTGAATGACGTGGTCCCCCATGATGCATTGCTTGACCGCGCCATGGCCCTGGCCGGAAAAATTGCCAATAAACCCCCGGAAGCCCTTCGCATGGCAAAGCGCCTGCTGTATGCCGGCCAGAGCGTTTCCCTGCGCCAGCTGCTGGACCAGTCTGCCGGGTTTCAGGCGCTTTGTCATCATACCGATGATCATATGGAGGCCTTGTCCGCCATGTTTGAAAAGCGGGCGGCCAAATTTTCCGGAAAATAGAGGGTTATACCCGGGGAAGTACACTCTTGTGTATTTCAGACAGCCCGGAAATAACGCCTGGTTCCCCGTGAAATTACATTTTGGCATAATGTAGTTGTCAATATACCTTAAGGGCCGTGGAAAGAAATAATTATCCCATCTGACTTGTCTGTTGGCCCGTATTCTATGTTGCGATGAAGTTCATATATCTCGATATGCTCGCTTCATCGCGCCTTGAATACGAACCAAAATCCTTCGCCATCTGGGGCAATTATTTCTTTCCACGGCCCTAATGCTGTTTTTTTGTGGATTGGGATTCTCTAAAATTGGCGGTATGTGGTATTTTGATATTTTTTATTTCCCTTATTGCACAATAGAATATGGATTTAAAAATTGTCGCTGCCAAAGAAATTTTTTATCAACTTCATTCAACTCAGCGGCTTCACAGACCGGGTTCCAGTGCGTTTCAATTGCGGTCATCAGATTCCCAAATGTTTCGCGGGCTTCTTCTTCTGATAGAAGGAAATTGGGGGCGGTTTTAAGGCATGTTTTAAGTTGGCTCAGATTATTGTCGCCAACGATGCGCATGGCCTGTGACGCCTCATGGCCTGTGCGGCCTTGCGGGCAAATGTCATACGCAGGTGTCAGGCTCAGCGATTTTCCATCCCAAAACGCTGAATGGTTCCGGGCATGATCGTCGGTATTGCCACACAGAATATTAAAAACAAGCCGGCCGAACAGTTCTTTCAGCGTTTGCCTGGGATCGGTAAAGCGGTGACGGATGATTTCCGCTAACATTTCATAGCTGGCATACCGTGCCATCATGTCATCCAGGCCAAACAGGGTCAGGGCCGATACCATGGCCTTTCGTGCCCATTTATTCCCTCTTGGCATGCGGTCAAATCGTTCTATCAGGAGCACGTCTTTGTTGCCCGCCTTTGCCAGCTTTACGGGTGCAACATTCAACCCGGCCACTGCGGCCAGACGCATGGCAATGAATTCCGCTTTAACAACACTGTAAAGGTCAGTACTCGAAGAAAATTTGGCCACGTATTTTTTCTCTTTGGCTTGAACCAAAGCTTTTGGACGCGCACCGCCAATAGAACTGCCATGGAACATTGCCTGATCCAGTTCCGGTGTAAGGGGGATACCGTTTTCGACGCGTTTCGCGGATTCAAGCAATTCTTCAAGGCTGACATTATTTGCGGTGCGCGGTACGTATTCTGCCGGGGAACGCTGAAAATCAAGCGCCCCGATCCGGTCAGATCCGGACTCCAGCAGATAGGTCAGTTCATCCAAACGGGCAGTATCTGTTTCGATGCCTTTAAGGCCTAACTTTTTGTTGATAATCACGCGCCGCCCCCATGCGTCGGGAGAAGCATCCCTGATACAGCCGGGCATTGTCAACCCTTCGCGCAAGGGAAGTATTCCGGCCTGTAACGGCAGTTCCGGTTCGTAGATGGCGATTGCCGGTTTGGTTTTACCGATTCGATCCAGATAGCTTTTACCATAATTGAAAAAAATATTGCCGTTATCGACTTCAAGCCGTCCGGCAACAACAGGATCGGTTTCTTGCGGCAGCCATATCCAGACAAAGGCTTCTTCTATTTTTTTAAAAGTCATCATTAATTGTTTTGGATTTTTTGCGAACCGCTTTTGGCAGAAGCGCTAATTTTTCTTTTGCCTGATACAGAGATTTCGAAATGCCGCGTTCATCAGCCTCAAACAATTTGACGCCCACAATGGCTGCTGCTTCGAATACAGCGCCGATTTCACATTTGAGGTTGCCCTTTTCGATGCGCTGCAACAATCCTCTGGAAATGCCGGCGCGATCAGCCAGTTCCTGCGCGGTAAGCTTCCGTTCAGTCCGCGCTTCCCGGATCAGTGCACCGAGCAACGCAGCCGCGTCCCGGGTGTAGCGGGAATAGGCGCGGGTGATGGATTTCGGCATTGTTTTCCCTTTTACTATTTGTATAAGACATAGACGGCCGGATGGTTTTCTTAAATCAAAAATAGAAAATTGGTATCAAATTGTCAATCTTATTTTGATACACATATAAATCATATAAAACTTTTAAGCATTATATAAAGATCATTTTTTCGTTATGCCGGATGTTGGGGCGGGCGCGTCAATGACCGGGGCCTTTCCCGGACACCCTCAGATTTTCCAGGGATTTAAAATTGTAACATTGCTAACGGCGAAATCATTTTCATTTCTTGTTACAACAATAAGATTGTATGTGAGAGCGACTGCCGCTATTAAACCGTCAATTGAAGCAAGTGACGCTCCATTTTTTTCAGCATGTGCTTGAATAATCCCCCAATTTTCCGCGACACTTAAATTTACGGGATAAATCCTTGCCTGGTAATCTTCCAGAAGCGTATTCAGCCAATTGGAAAGCCGGTTTTTCTTTTTTGATTGTGGTTTTGAGTCAATTTTTTTTTGTTATTCATTGGCCGAAATAATGGTCCAAGGCCAGGCTGGAAACAGATGAACGCATTCTGTTTTTTTCTTCGCATCCATCCGTGCGTGTCCGCGGCTAATTTTTTTAAAAAATTTTTCCCTTTATTCATCCGATGATATGGGATAACCTTTTAAATTGATCAGAATCCAAAATAATGTTGCCGGGTAATGAAACCCGGCTTACGGCATCAAGAATCGGATTTGATCAATGCCGGGATATGAATCCCGGCCTACGGCAGAATCCGATGTAGGTCGGGATTCATATCCCGACAAAAAATTACACCTTTTACCGGGATTCTTCCCCGAATATATCATTTATCATTTCATCAGCCGCAGATGCACGCAGACCATAATTTTTAATCTGCGTTCATCCGCGTCCATCTGCGTGCGTCCGCGGCTGATTCATTTTAATCATTTACAGGACTGACAATGAACCAACTTACTCCTCTCAATTACCGGATATTGATTGAACCGGATCTTGAAAAATTTATCTT
>JAABSH010000025.1 GCA_011390465.1 Desulfobacteraceae bacterium | reverse complement strand
CCCAAAGGCGCCAAAGGAGAAATCCGCTCCCACGAGATACTCGGCTGCGGCCTGGGTCACCAGGTGGGGCAGGCCCTGCCCGCCGATTTCAGGATCTTCGCTCATGGCAATCCATTCTCCTTCCCGGAACAATTTATAGGGCCGGTGGAAGCATTCCGGAACCGTCACCTGATTGTTCTCGAACTTCAGTCCCACCTTGTCTCCTTCCTCGTTCACCGGAAGGATTTCCTTGATGGCGAAATTCCGGGCTTCGGTAAGGATCATGTCAAACATCTTTTTGTTCATGTCCTTATAGCGCTTATGGTTGGTAATTTCTTCCAGCCCGAGCTGTTCATACATTACAAAATCAACATCCCTGCGATCCGCAATCTGCTGTGCCATGGTGTTTTTCCTTTCTTCTTTTGTGGTTATCCCCAATTCTGAAAACAACAATATTTTCAAAAAAATTATATGATTTAAATCCGGTTATCCCTTTGGCGCAATGAATCCTGTTCTTTCCGGTATTGATTTCGATTTCGACAAGAAACCGTGAGAGAACCGGCTAACCTGAAAAAATTATTTTGTATGTCAAACACTGTCTTTGTCAAGAGCATCTTTACCTTATCGTTAACTTTGAGCTGCGGGTTTTGTTTTTGTTTGTAATTATTTGAAAATTTTTGAGCTTGACGGGCACAATTTAGGCACAGGTTAAAGAATGGGGGGTTGACCTCAGGCAACAGGCCAGAGCTGAAATCTTAACACAAAAACAATCAAAACAATTGGTGGAATGCAAGCCGCACTGAGATGGATGGCCTGCTTCGAGGCGCTGTGGGCCATTTGAGATTCGTCATACTTCATCCATTTGAAGACGGCAACGGAAGGATCGCCCGGGCTTTGACAGAAATGGCCCTTTCACCTGTCAACCCGATATTACAGCCTTTCCGCACAGATCATGGCAGATCGCGATGACTATTATGAAATTCTCGAACACACCAACACAGCAGATGGAGACATCTCCAGTTGGATAACGTGGTTTATAGAATGTATGACCAGAGCCATCCTTGGCTCGGAAAACCTGCTTTCCAATGTCATGCTCAAAACCCGGTTCTGGCAATATTATGCGCAGATCGATTTAAAGGAGCGACAAACTAAAATCATCAATCGACTGCTGGAAGCCGGCCCCGGCGGTTTTCAAGGCGGACTGACAAACCGCAAATATGCTGCCATGGGGCATGTCAGCAAAGCAACGGCCCAAAGAGAACTGGCCGATCTTGTGCAAAAGGGTCTGCTGCGTTTAAATCCGGGCGGAGGACGAAGCACAAGCTATGATCTTTGTTGGCACATCAGGTAAAAAGGCCATGCATAGAACTCTTTTTAGAAGTTCCACCAGGAATAGACAGCTGTATTTTTTTGATAAAGAGATCGGTTGCCGGCATATATCAATGCCGACGCTGCGGAAGGATCATTTGACATGGTTTTCCAGAAATTCAGGCCCTTAAAAAAATCCTTGGCAAGGGTCTGGCCGGATTTGACTTCAACCGGAATGAGCTGATTGCCCAAATCAATGATAATATCCAGTTCATGTCCTGCTGAATCGCGCCAGAAGTATAAATCCGGTTCCAGCCCATCATGAAACCTTCTTTTTAATAATTCAGCGACGACATAATTTTCAAATATGGTGCCGCGTGCGGCATGCAACAAAAGATCTTTCGGATTCCGGATTCTCAGTAAGTAGCACAGGAGACCTGTATCGAGGAAAAACAGTTTTGGGGTTTTGACAAGACGTTTGTTAAAATTTTGATAATGCGGACGCAATAAGGTGACGATGAAACCTGTCTCAAGAACAGACAACCATCTTTTAGCTGTTGTGTGGGTAATCCCACAGTCGGATGCCAGTGAACTTAAATTGAGAAGCTGCCCCGCCCGTCCGGCGCATAAGCCCATAAACCGCCTGAAGGATTCAAGATCTCCAATATTTATCAAATCCCGGACATCTCTTTCCAGATATGTTTGCGTATAGTTCTTCAGCCAGTCCTGAGCATCCAGCTTTTTATCATGAATTCGAGGATAAAACCCTGTAAACAAAGGATCGAATACATTTGTATCTCCCGGCTCAGGGATTGATGGGATCTTCTGCCCGATATCTTCCAGCGGCGGTTGAGGAAGTTGTCTCAGTTCATTAATAGAAAACGGCAGCAGATGAAAAATTGCACACCTGCCGGCAAGGGTCTGGCTGATACTTTTCATTAACAGGAAATTCTGGGAACCTGAAAGTATAAACTGCCCCGGCCGGTCAATCTCATCCACACGGGTCTGAATATAAGAAAAGAGATCCGGCGTCCGTTGAACTTCATCAAGAATGACACCTTTTTCCTGGAACTGAGCAAGAAAACCGCGAGGGTCTTCACTTGCCAGATTTCTCAGTTCCGGGTCCTCCAATGAAAAGTATTGCATGTCCGGAAACATTGAACGGATGAGCGTGGTTTTACCTGATTGCCTGGGACCGGTAAGGGTGATAACCGGATATTGTTCTGCAGCCTGTCTGATTTTTCTCTCGATTTGCCTGGGTAACATATAAAATCCTTGCAATTTGAATATTTAATATTCAAATTGCATAAATATATTTCTTTTGTCAACAAATAAAAAACTTTGCCTTTTCGTCCTTTACAAAGAGGATAAAAAAATCAATTATTGTCCTTATTCAAAAGGATAATAATACCGGGAAGTTTATTACTTTTTGCAAAACCAGGAAGTTGATTTTTACTGCAGAACAGATGACGGACCATTAATTGTTAACGTCAGTTATTCAATAAATGACCCAAAAACACGAAAAAGAGAAATCAGCGGGCTTTTAGAAGCATTATCGTATTTTAAGAGTGAGCGCGGGTATATTTTGACTCAGTCTCATGAAGAGACATTACACCAGGATGGTGAAGAAATCATGATACGCCCGCTTTGGAAGTGGCTGCTTGCCGGCTAATCATCGCCGATAATAAATCAGCCGATTCTGATTTCATCCAATATCCTCGGCAATTCACCAACGAGATAAAGGGGAAGCGAAAGAAGGGTATATGCGACGTCAACACTTTCTTCGCCTACTCTGGTGGAGTATGTGACATCCTGAATGGCTGGCGGGTTGAGATCAAAGCGGACACATAAAGATATTTTTTTATTTGCCGCAATCTGCTGCAAGGACTTTAGCGTGCCACTTTTACCGGCTTTAACTTCAATGGGAACGATTTCATTTCCGCTTGTCGTGACATAATCAACTTCCGCGTTTGCGGATTTTGCTTCCCGCAACCAGTAGGTCAGCCGAGGCGGCGCAAATGGATTCAACAGATGCTGACCGATGAATTGCTCGGCAAGTTTTCCTTCATTCACAAGGGCCTGCCCATCCAAGGCCTGCATGGCAATCCAGTCCGTTCCTGTGAGCCATGCAGCCATTCCGACATCCATAAAAATCAGTTTATAGGCGTTCTTCTTACTATCATTGACATCTGCCATCAACGGCACCCCGGAACAATGACTGTGAAATACCTGGTGGCATATCCTGGCTTTGGTCAACAGCTCAATGACGGATTTTACCTCCCTGGATTTATTTTCCCTGGAAATATTGCTGTATTTGACTTTTTGCCCGATAATTCTGGGAATCTGGCGAAACACAATCTGCATTAACGCCAGATCTTGTTGTCTGGCATATTTTAAAAAATCATCCTGATAGGTTTCGGCAATGGAACGATGAACAGCCGTCACTTCGGTTAAGCTGTTTTCTGTAGCAAATACGTTAACCGCTTCCGGCATACCGCCGACAAACAGGAATTCTCTCTGACGTTTTGTTAATTTTCGATGCGCGGTTTCGGGTATGGGCTGGTTATTGCGAAACCCAATGTGAAATTCAGACAAATATGATGACAATCCAGGTTCAACAGCGTTTAAAAATTCTGAAAACGTCATAGGTCCGAGGTGATAATATTCAATGCGACCCACCGGCATGGAAAAAGAAGTATCCGCCAGAGAAAATTCCAGCAGGGAGCCGGCGGAAATGACGGGTATATCCGGCCGGTTCTCGTAAAAATACCGGAGCGCGGCGATAGCGTGCGGGGTTGCCTGAATTTCATCCAGAAATAAGATACTGTCAGGGGCATTTATATTTCTGCCCACCAGCGCGTCCAGTTCCCGCAGGATAATATCTAAATCAAGAGATTTAAAGGTTTTATCCAAATATAAATGCTGTTCCAGATTGATTTCATTTAACACCAGGCCGTTATTTTTTGCAAATTCACGAACCAGCGTGGACTTGCCAACCTGCCGCGCCCCTCTGAGTACCAGCGGTTTTCTGCGTTTTTTTTGATACCAGATGTGTAAATAGTTTTCTGCAAAACGATGGATCATGATTCAAACAACCCCCTTTTTTAACCAAAAAAATACTAATTAAAGGGTGTGTTTGTCAAGATTTTTCCATGAATAGATGAACCGGCGTCAATAAGCGTGGCCACTTCAAAAAATGAAGATCAAATTCCCGGTATTTTCGCACCACATTGGCAAATTCCAACCAAACCGGATCAAAATCGGAATTTTTGCCAAAAGGCTCAAAACCACCGACAGGTGCGGCATCTGCCTTGCTTGTCATTTCTTCAACCACATGGGCAGACTCACTCTCTTCCGGCGGCTTTTGCTCCAAAGCCCGCAGTTCATCAAAAAACCGAATGCCGGGAACATACCGAACGTACCAGTCGTTTTTGATCCCCCCGATCGGAATCCAGGTATGACGGTCCAGAAAACCGGTTTTTTTCAACTCCGCGTGAGCGCCTTCAAGCTGCTGCCGGGAACGGGACAAGGCTTTTTGCCGCCTGAGGGGCAGGAGTTTGCACAGGGTGGAATACTTGTACTGGATATACTCTCGGTGCCCATAAAATTTAACGCCCAGGAATTCATACAGCCAGGAAGAAGGTCATGAGATGATTCTCTGATTTTGTATGGTTTCCGAATAAGCGTTGACTTAACCCCATGGATTTTTTAATATAATTTTAATTTCCCATGACAAAGACCAATTAAAACAAACATTGACAAGGATTTGCAGCGGCCAATGAATCATGTATAGGGACATGCGGGAAAATGACTGACAAAACATCAAAAAACAGCCTCACTAAATCGGGGAATTACCCGGACCTGCTGGCAGAGATCAAAGAACGCATCCGCTCGGCCCAATATGCGGCCTTGAAGGCGGTCAACACTGAATTGGTGGGACTTTATTGGGATATCGGGCGGATGATCGTGGAGCGTCAGGCGGATGCGCAACATGGTTCATCCATTGCGGAGCAGCTGTCCAAGGATCTGCGATCCGAATTTTCGGGTATTAGCGGCTTTTCCCGGCGCAATGTCTTTTATATGCGTGAATTTTATCTGCTTTACCGGAAGGATGAACGAGTGCAACCACTGGTTGCACAAATCGGCTGGAGCCACAATCTGGTCATTCTTCAACGCTGCAAAGATCCCTTGGAACGGGAATTTTACATCCGTATGACCCGCAAGTTCGGGTGGTCCAAGAATGTGCTCATTCACCAGATCGACAACCAGAGTTATGAAAAATCTCTTTTGGGCCAGACCAATTTCGATCAGGCCCTGACCCCGGCCCTTCGCGCCCAGGCCAAGCTGGCGGTTAAAGACGAATACACCTTTGATTTTCTGGAACTCGGGGAGGACCATAGCGAGCGAAAACTGGAAAAAGCGCTGATCGCCCGGATTGAAGATTTCCTCCGGGCCATGGGCGGCATGTTTGCACTCATGGGCAGTCAGTATCGGCTGGAAGTGGATGGTGACGAATATTTTATCGACCTCCTGCTTTTCCACCGCCGGCTCAAGGCCCTGGTAGCCATCGAGCTGAAGATCGGCAAATTCATGCCGGAATTTGTCGGCAAAATTCAGTTTTACCTGACGGCCCTGGATCGGCAGGTCCGCCAGGCGGATGAAGGTCCCTCCATCGGTATCATTCTCTGCAAAGAAAAGAACCGCACGGTTGTAGAGTATGCCCTCCATGACGTCCGTAAACCCATCGGCGTGGCTACCTATGAAATCACCCGGACCCTGCCCAAATCTCTTGAAGGCCAGCTACCGTCACCAAAGCAAATCTCTCGTTTGCTGGAAGACCTGTGAACCAGATCGACACCAAATAAAAAAGGTTCAGCAAGAACAATCTTACTAAACCCTTTATTTTAGATGGTGCCGGAGGCGAGACTTGAACTCGCACACCCTTGCGGGCGGAGGATTTTGAGTCCTCTGCGTCTACCAATTCCACCACTCCGGCACAAATTTTTAATACTTGCGTTTTTTATATCAAATAATATCGGCTGTCAACAGGCAAAAAATTCGTAAGCGGGTGCAGCCAGGATCATATCACGCAAAACAATTGCATCTTTTACCGGCAATTGTTATTATTTTTCATTCCTGAACACTTTTTTGCAAATCGGTTTACACAGAATCGATTCCAGTATAATAATGCTGCACCGGAAACATCCGGCCGGTCCGGAGAGTTTGGCGCCAGGAGACATATGCCCCAGAAACCCACCTATGAGGAATTGGAAAAACGTATCCGCGAACTGGAACCTGCGGAAGCGTCCCTGCGCGCCAGCGAAGCCCTGTTCCGGACCATGGTGGAAACCTCCCCCATGGGTATTTCCATTGTAAATGACCGATCCCAATATACCTATATTAACAATGAGTTCTGCCGGATTACCGGATATTCTGAAAAAGAAATTCTGGGTGAGGATTTTTTCTTTGTGCTGGCTGGAGAAAGCAGGCAGCTCGCCATAGACCGCTATACCCGGCGGCAGCGCGGCGAATCTGTTCCGGACCGGTATGAGGTAATCTTTATCAAAAAAGACCAGTCCCGCCGCATCGCGGAAGTGCAGAGCACGGTTTTTACCGATACCCGCGGCCGGCCGAACTCCCTGCTCCAGGTCTATGACATCACTGACCGCAAGCGCACGGAAGCGGCATTAAAAGAAAGTGAAAAAAAATACCGGGTTCTGGTTGAAAATGCCGGAGAAGCGCTTTTTGTGGCCCAGGGCGGCAAACTGAAATTCATCAATCCCCGCACGGAGAGCATGATCGGGTATTCGAAAGAGACCCTGACAGCCCGGTCTTTTGTGGATTTCATTCATCCGGACGATCGCGCCCTTGTAATCGACCGGCACCTCCGGCGGCTACAGGGGGAGGATCTGCCGCCCCAGTATGCATTCCGGATTGTAACCGCAGCCCAAGACATCCGGTGGGTGGATCTCAATGTGGTGGCCATTGAATGGGACGGCCAGCCCGCCACGCTCAACTTCATGAGTGATATCACGGCCCGCAAACTCTCAGAAGACTCCCTGCGCAAAAGCGAGGAAAATTATCGGTTTTTATTTGAAAACGCCAGTGAAGGCATTCTGATTTCAAAAGACGGCCGTATCCTTTTGTCCAATCCGGCATTATCGGAAATTTCAGGGTATCCGGTAAAAATCCTTATCAGCCAACCGCTTTTCGATTTTATCCATCCGGAGGACCGGCAGCGGGTCATGGATAATTATTCCCTTATAATGGCCGGAAAATCCGTTAAAAAAGAGTATTCCTTCCGGATTATCACAGCTGCGGGATCAGACAAATGGGTGGAAGTCAGTTCCTCTCTGGTTCCCTGGGATGATAAACCTGCCACCCTTTCTTTTTTTACGGATATCACTGACCGCAAAGCAGCGGAGGCGGAAAAAGAAAAACTTCAGGAGCTTCTGAACCAGTCCCAGAAAATGGAATCCATCGGCCGGCTGGCCGGCGGCGTGGCCCACGATTTCAACAACATGCTGGGGGTGATCATCGGCCAGGCAGATCTTGCCATCCATAAAACCGACCCGGCCCATCCCCTGTTTAAATCCATTTCGGAAATTCACCGCGCGGCCCAACGGGCAACGGATCTCACGCGGCAGTTACTGGCATTTGCCCGGAAACAGACGATTTCACCGAAACAGCTTTTTTTAAACGATACCGTCAGCGGCATGATCTCCATGCTCCGGCGGCTGATCGGCGAAGATATTCATCTGATATGGGAGCCCGGAGCCAATCTGTGGCCGGTGAAAATGGATCCGGCCCAGGTGGACCAGATACTTGCCAACCTTTGCGTCAACGCCCGGGATGCTATCAGCGGTGTGGGAAACATCATAATTCGAACAAAAAACATTTCCGTGGACCATACCTTCTGCACCCGTCATCCGGACAGCGTGCCCGGCGATTATGTCCGGCTGTCTGTGAAAGACGACGGCTGCGGCATGGATACGGAAATCCGTGGAAAGCTGTTTGAACCGTTTTTCACCACCAAGGCGGTGGGCCAAGGCACCGGACTGGGGCTTTCCATGATTTACGGTATTGTCCGGCAAAATAACGGATTTATCAGTGTTACAAGCCATCCCGGAAAGGGAACCACCTTTGACCTTTTTCTGCCTACGGACACGGAACCATCGCCGCCGGCAACGGCTGAAAGCCGGCAGAAAAGTCCTTCCGGCGGCGCGGAAACCCTTCTGGTGGTGGAAGATGAGGCCGCCATCCTGGAAATGGTGCAGGACATGCTGGAAAACATGGGATACCAGGTGCTCCCGGCAAACACTCCCTCCCAGGCCATTGACATCGGCAAGACCCATCCCGATAATATTGATCTCTTGATGACCGATGTGATCATGCCGGAAATGAACGGAAAAGACCTGGCCCGGAACCTGGTGGCAGTATATCCCGGTCTTA
The DNA here is from genome assembly GCA_011390465.1 of Desulfobacteraceae bacterium. GTDB lineage: Bacteria > Desulfobacterota > Desulfobacteria > Desulfobacterales > Desulfosalsimonadaceae > SURF-3. The sequence continues at coordinate 42,327 of JAABSH010000025.1, read as the reverse complement.
AAACCCTGTTCATGTCCGGCTATACCGCTGATGTCATCGCCCACCACGGCATTCTCGAAAAAAATGTCGCGTTCATCCAGAAACCCTTTTCCATGAATGAGCTGGCAGACCGGGTGCGGGATGTGCTGGACAAAACTTAGAATTGTCTCCCTCAGAGGCGCAGAGCTCGCAGAGAAAAAATCTCAGCGCCTCAGCGCCTCTGGGGGATAATCAATTGTAATCGTTTTTCGGCAGCCTGCTAATGAGCCGGGCCGACCCACACCTGCTGCGCGTTCACAAATTCCCGGATGCCGTGGGGCCCCAGCTCCCGGCCGTAGCCGGAGCGTTTGATGCCGCCGCTGGGAAGCCGGGGGTCGGTTTTCACCAAACCATTCACCGCCACCTGCCCGCTGAAAAATTCTCCGGCAAGCGCCATGCCCCGGCTTGTTTCCGTCCAGATGCTGGCGGCCAGGCCGTAGGGGGTGTCATTGGCCATTTTCATGGCATGATCCGCGTCCGCTGCCCGAACCACCACGGCCACCGGGCCGAAGGTTTCTTCGCGAAACGCGACCATTTCCGGCGTCACATCCGTCAGCAGGGTGACCGGATAGAAAAATCCCTCGCCTTTTGGTATTTCACCGCCCAGAATGCATGTTGCCCCGGCGTCAATGGTTTCTGTCACCTGACGGTGCAGGTTGTCCCGGAGATCGGCTCTGGCAATGGGGCCGATATCGGTTGTTTCCTCGCGCGGATCCCCCACTTTCAAGGCGGCCAGCCGGTCTTTCAAAAGCGAAACCATGCGGTCATAAGCGGCAGCTTCCACAATGATCCGCTTGACTGCGATGCAGGACTGGCCGGCATTGATGATCCGGGAGAGCGTAATCATATCCGCGGCTTTTTCCAGATCCGCGTCCGCCAGCACCACCGAGGGGTCTGATCCGCCCAGTTCCAGCACCGCGGGTTTGATTTCCGATGCGGCAAGAGCGGCCACGGCGCTGCCCGCGGCATCGGAACCGGTAAACGAGACCGCGCAAATCCGGGCATCCCGGATCACCGGTTCAATGGCCCCGGATTTGACCAGCAGGCTCTGAAAAACACCTTCGGGCGCGCCAGTTTTTTCAAAAATTTCCATAATGCCCCGGGAGCAGGCCGGCACATGGGAATCATGCTTCATAATACAGGTGTTGCCGGCCATGAGCGCCGGTGCCAGAAACCGGAACGCCAGCCAGAACGGCGCGTTCCACGGCAGCACCCCGAGCACCGTGCCCAGGGGCAGGTACTGCACATAACTGCTCGTGGCATCCGATGCCAGCACTTCGGTTGCCAGATAATCTTCTGCGTGTTCCGCGTAATGGTCCGCGCACCAGGCGGCCTTGTTGACCTCGGCCCGGGCTTCTTTGATGGGTTTTCCCATTTCTTCGGTCATGAGCAGGCCGAGGGCATCTGCATGCTCCCGCATATAGGCTGCCACGTTTTTAAGGACCGCGGCCCGCTTTGCAAACGGGGTTTTTCGCCATGAGGCAAAAGCGGCGGCAGCGCTTTCAAGCACCGTTTCAACCCTTGCCGCATCATCCAGGGGATATTCATGAAGGGGGTTGCCGGTTGTGGGATCAGTGACTTTCAGCATATTCTCCTTTCGTCTCCGGATTATTTTTCTTCCGGATCATCCGTTTTTTTTTCAGTTTTTTCGTTGGTCTGGTTTTTGGATTTCTTGTGTTGGCTTGTCGGTGTTTTATCCGTCTGAAAGCTCAGGGGGGTTTTCGTTTCAACGGTTTGTGATGGTGAGCCGGTGCCGGGTTTGCACACAAAATCTTCATCCAGGGTGAAAAAAGATTCGCACCCGGCTTCCGTTATGTAAATGGTGTCTGAAAGGCCAACAGTTTTATCCCCGTCCACCCCCCACATCCAGGGAATCAGGTGAATGGTCATGCCTTCTTCCAGGATGGATGAATCCGCCTGTTTGAGACTCAGGATGTAGCCTTCATCCCAGGAGGGCGGAAACGCAATGCCGATGGAATACCCGGACCGGGTGATCAGGGTGGCGCCCACATCATTTTCCATGATGATTTTGCGGATGAAATTATCCGCGTCCGATACCGTCAGCCCCGGCCGGATCAGTTTTTTGACTTCGGACAGGGCCAGCTTCATGCGGTCCTGGGCTTTCTGCATGGATTCCGTCATTTCAGACAGCAGCACCGTGCGCATCAAGGCGGCGTGATAACGGCGAAAACAGCCCCCCACTTCCAGGAATACATGCTCCCCCGGCTGCACAGTGCGGCCTTCCCAGGTGGCATGGCCGATCATGCTCCGGGGGCCGGAGGTTACATAGGGCATCACCGCAGGCGGTTCCCCGCCGGCGCAGAACATGGCGTTACTGATGGCCGCGCCAATCTCATTTTCCGTTACCCCGGGCGCGCACCGGTCAAAACCCACCTTCATCCCGGCTTCCGCGGCATGGGCCGCTTTTTGCATCACATCAATTTCATAGGCGGATTTCCGGATCCGGCCCTGCTCCACAATACCGAAACAGTCCAGGAGCTGGCCCCGGGTAAACGTGGTGTGAATGGAATCCTGATGATAGGCCGGGAAAAAATAACTGTTCCGCTCATACCCCACGCTTTTGCTGGCAAGACCAAATTCCCGGAGGCTTTCCACCAGCATCTGGATGGCGTCCCCGGTATCCGGGTAGGGACGGGTGTTTTCCACCCAGGTGCGCTCGTGCACATTGGATTCTTCCATGCGCCGGGTGATCATGAACGGCTCGCTCTCCAGGGGAACGACCAGGGCCTGAAAAAACGAATACCCGGTGGTCTGGTAGTCGGTAAGATACATCAGGTTTTCCGGGTCCGTGATCACCACGGCATCCAGGCGTCGGTACTGCATGCGCTCCCGCAGTTCCCGCAGGCGGCGTTCATATTCCTCAAACGGAAAGGTCATGTCGTCGCGCTGTTTCATTGTACCCCTCCTTTAATTCAAATGCCGGCGGACCGCCGCTGCAAAAATATCCAGCCCTTCAGCAAGGTCCGCGTCCGGGATGGTGAGCGGCGGAATCAGTTTCAACACCCGGCCTTCGGTGCCGCAGGGACCGATGAGCAGGCCGTTGTCAAAACAGTCCGCGGCAATGGCCCCCGCGATGCTGCCGTCTGCCACATCCAGGCCCTGGAGCATGCCTTTTCCCCGCACCGCAATGCCGGGAGCGGCGTTTTTTGGAACCAGGGATTTGAGCCGGTCTGCCATCACCGCGCCTTTTCGCTTAACGTCATTCATAAAACTGTCATCTTCAATATAGCTCATGGCCTCAGCCCCGGCCACAAAGGACAGGCCCTGGCCCCGGAAGGTGCCGGTGTGTTCCCCAGGTTTCCAGTGGCCGTCATGTTCCGGATTCACCAGGTTCATGGCCATGGCCGTGCCGTATCCGCCCACGCCTTTGGCCAGACAGATAATGTCCGGGGCCAAATCCATGCCGTCAAAGCTGAAATACGTCCCGGTGCGCCCGCACCCGGCCTGGATATCGTCAAAAATCAAAAGCGCCCCATTGTCATGGGCAAGCGCCTCGACCGCGTGCAGCCATTCGCGACTGGCCACGTTCACCCCGCCTTCGGCCTGGATGGGCTCTACAATCACGGCGGCGGGTTTTTCAAGACCGGAGGATGCATCCGCAAGGGCGCATTGCAGCTCCCGTATCTGGTCAATACCGCCCCCCGGCTCATTTTCAAAAGGCAGCCGATGGACATATTCCAGAGGAACGCCGGCAGCGCCGCGAAAATAAGCATTGGCTGTGCAGGCGAGCGCCCCCAGGGTCATGCCGTGAAACCCGTGGCTGAAGGCATAGATGACGTGACGGCCGGTGACCCGGCGGGCCAGTTTCAGGGCGGCTTCCACGGCATTGGTGCCGGTGGGGCCCACAAACTGCATTTTGTGATTCATTTTCCGGGGAACCAGCACGGTTTCGGCAAACCGCTGGATAAACCGGCGCTTGGTGGTGGTGAACATGTCCAGACTGTGGGCCACGCCGTCGGATTCCAGAAATTCAATCATGGCCCGTTTCATACGGTCGTTGTTGTGCCCGAAATTCAGCACACCGGCGCCCGCAAAAAAATCAATATAGGATTTCCCGTTTTCATCGGTCTGCCGGGCATTGGATGCAGTGGCAAACACCGTGGGATATTTTCGGCAATATCCGCGAATTTCAGATTCCCACGTTTCAAAAACCTTCATATGTTCCTCCTTTTATGGTTACTTTTAAATCGTTTGGAATTTTAAAAAATTTTTATCTCCCGCAGAGGCGCAGAGCTCGCAGAGAAAAAATCTCAGCGCCTCTGCGTCCCTGCGGGATACAATATGATAAACTCCATCTGTTTGTTTCTTCTTGCAGCAATTTTACTTTTCCGGCGCCGGGCCGCCGGCCAGCCGGACCAGGACCCGGGCTGCGGGATCGATGAGCGCGTCATTAAAATCATAGCATGGATGATGAAGGGCCGTGCCGCCGGCACCGATCAGGGCCAGAGCCCCGGGGATTTCATTTAAATAATAATGGAAATCCTCACTTGCCATGACCGGGACAGGCGTTACCCGGCTTTCCCAATCGCCTCCGAATTCAATAGCCAGCGCATTTCGCATGACCTGTGCGGCATCCGGATGATTGACGGTTGCCCCGTACCGGGGAAAAATTTCCACATCCGCGCAAGCTCCCCAGGCACTGGCCGTATCTCTGGCAATCTGAGCTATCAGGTCGTTCACCCGGTTTCGCAGGCCATCATCTGAAATCCGGATATTGCCCGCGAGCACCGCCTGCATGGGAATCACGGTTTCCGAAGCCGGCGCAACGAAACTGGTGACGCCAACCACGGCCGCGGCCTGGGGCGGCAGCCGCCGGCTCACGATCTGCTGCAGGGCCAGCACAATGGCGGATGCTGCCGCCACCGGGTCCCGGCAGAGTTCCGGCTGACTGGCATGGCCCCCCTGGCCGGTGACCGTAATGCGGAACGTGCCGTTTGCCGCCATTACCGGACCATCCGGGCAGACGGCCCGGCCAAAAGGGATGGCCGGCCAGTTGTGCCAGGCGTAAATCACATCCACTCCTTCCAAAGCACCGTCTTCAATCATGCGGCGGGCCCCGTGCCCTCCTTCTTCCGCCGGCTGAAAAATCAGCGTTACCGGCCCGGGCAGTTGTGATTCCTGCTGCTTTAGCCAGACCGCAGCCGCCATCAGGGTGGCGACGTGGCCGTCATGGCCGCAGGCGTGCATGCATCCCGGATTTTTCGAAGCCCAAACCGCATGGGTCTGCTCCTCTATGGGAAGGGCGTCCATATCCGCGCGAAGGGCAATAGCAGGTCCGGGTGCCTGTTTTGCAAGCCCCCCCACCGTGCCGGTTTCTGCGCACGCCCGCCAGTGAATACCCACACGGGAGAGTTCTGAACGGATGGTGGCCGCGGTTTCCATCTCCAGGCCGGTCAACTCCGGCCGGCAATGGAGCTCATGACGCAGCACTCTTGCGGCATCCATTATCTGCTGCCAGGATTTTGTCATGAAAAGACTCGCTTGTTTAAAAAGAAAAATGGAACAACCGGACGGAATTCCCGCAAAAACCCGTTGATAGGGATTTTATGACAAAAAAGAGGGAAAAAGCCTTGCCCTGCCTGATTCAGAAATACCAGAGAGAAGATAAACGATTTACAATAGAGGGGTTGACAGGAGACTGAAATTTGTTTTTTTTTGCAACTCACGAAATCATGTATTACATAAATTGTCTCATTTGTCAAATTACCCCCCGCACCCCAGGGTGGGGTCCTGGACGGCAATGCCGCGGCGGGCACGTTTCTTCTTTTTGACTTCGCAGAGCAGGGTTTTGTATACCGGGAATCCGGAAATTTCATCAAACTGGTCCATGTCCGCCAGCACATTGACATTGGCCTGCTGCCACTCCGGCGTCCCCTGGGGCCCGCCCCCGCCCACAGGCGCGTAAACAAATCCGGGCATGATTTTGTCTGTCACATAAGCGCGCATCTGGACCGTTCCCCGGGCAGTTTTGATCACCACCCGGTCGCCGGTTTTAATGCGGCGTTTTTCCGCGTCCATTTCATTGATCTCCACGGCCGGATACGGATATTTCTCCTGAAATGCCGGGATGGCCCGCAAACAGGATTTCATGTCCGGCTTGAACGGACCCGTTCCCAAAATCAAAGGATACCGCTTTGCCAGTTTGGGATTGCTGAAATGGGTTTCAACGGACTCTTCATATTTGGGGATGCCGCTGTACCCGTATTTTTCAAGAACGCTGGATTTGATTTCAAACTTGCCGGACGGAGTTTCGAAACCGGGTTGGCCGTCCGCGCGCAACAGGCCTTTTTCCCATTTCCGATAGGCCATGGGGGTATCGCAGTTTCGGATAACGTGTTTGTCCGCATTCAGCACGTCATCTAATGTGAATCCGGAGCCTTTGAGCACGGTTTCCATGAGTTCCCGGGGGGTCTGGGGATACTGGTCCCCATATCCCAGGCGGTTTGCCAGTTCGGCCAGAATCTGGAATCCGGGCCGGGCCTCTTCCACGGGATCAATCATTTTCTCCCGCAGCCGCAGGGCGCATCCGTAATAGCAGTAGGATTCCTGTTCAAATCCCGTGGCAGCGGGCAGCACAAGGTCCGCATAGGCCGCGTCCGCGGTGAGCTGCAAATCCATGGTTACCAGAAAATCCAACGCAGAAAGTGCCTTTTGCCAGAGCGCGGGATTCGGCCAGGAAGTGATGAGCGAGGCCCCGTATACGAGCAATGACCGGATTTTATACGGATCACCGTCAAGAATGGCGTTGGGCAGAAGGCTGGCATGGGGTTCTCCGCCGCAATACATTGAATAAACTGGAAATTTTCCCGCGCCAATGGATTTTTCAAATCCCGGGGTTGCCACCTGCCGTTCTTTATTTAAGGAAATGCTGTTTTCACGGCGCAGAAAACACCGGCCCCCTTCCACATCCAATTGTCCGGCAAGGGCCCACAGCACCATGACCGCCCGGATGTTCTGAACCCCACTCCGGGTATATTCCAGGCCCGTGTACATGATATACGAGGCCCCTTCCGCGTCCGCGATCTGCGCTGCCAGATCTTCAATCCGGTCCGCGTCAATGCCGGTGACCGCGGCCACATATTCCGGGGTAAACGCCTTTACATAGGCGGCAAATTCCTCAAACCCCACGGTCCAGTCTTTTACAAATTCCGCGTCAAAAAATTCATCCCGGATCAGAATATGGGACAGCCCCAACGCCAGGGCTCCGTCCGATCCCGGGCGGACCGGCAGCCATTCGCTTCCCTCTAAATCCGCGGCTTTTGTGCGGCGAGGATCGATGACAATAATTTCTGCGCCTTCGTCCGCGGCCCGACGCAGGCGTTCAAACATTTCCGGCGGCGTGGACGTGGACGGGTCCGTGCCCCACACCAGAATCAGATCTGAATTGTCCACATCCGAAAACATGTCAATATGCAGGCACCCCATGGTGAGTTTGGGGGCCAGCACGCCCAAAGAGGTGTAGCACGGCGCGCCCACGCCAAAGGTATTGGGAGAGCCAAAAGGAAACAGGATACTGGATGCCAGGTAAATCTCCGATCCTTTGAGCTGATAGGCATCTTTAAAGGAGCGCTCATAGGAGCCCGTGCCCGCGTAAAACCCCACCGCTTCCGGGCCGTGGGATGCTTTTGTTTCATTTAATTTTTGGACGATAATATCAAACGCCGCGTCCCAGGAGATTTCTTCAAATTCATAGGTGCCTTTGGGGCCGGTGCGTTTGAGAGGCCTTTTAAGCCGGGTGTCCGCATACACAATTTCTTTTACAGCGCCGGCAATAGGACACAGAATCGTTCCTACCGGCGCGTCCGGGTCCGGTTCCAGGTGGTCGATTTTTCCCTGTTCGTCAAAAAAAACCTTCACACCACAGCCCGGGCTGTGAAAACAAAGGCCGCAAATGCCGTATTTTTTTTCCAAACCAGCGCCTCCCGTTTATCTCGTGCCCACAATGCACTCGGAGTTGATGTGCTCCCATAAATTCCGGGTTTTTCGGATTTTCCACGGCACATCGCAGGTATCCAGCACATTGAGCGGCGGGTCAAACACCTGATCCTTTCCGGCAAAATACCGGCGGATACTTTCTATTCCCCTGTGGCTGCCGTTTCCGTTCAAGCCGCCGCTCAGCCAATATTTGGGATCGGAGAATGTTTCATCCCAGGAAAACGGATCGGAGAACACAAACATGGACGCTTTTTCCTTCATCACCCGGTTGATGTCTTTTAAATGACGCAGCGGATCCGCCACTTTTTCCAGGAGATTGATGGACGTCACAGTGGAAAAGGCGCGTCCGGGAAAGGGCAGGGCCAGGGCATCTGCCACGAGAAAGTCCACGCCATCATAATTAAAATCCGCGTCAAAGGCACACGTTCGGTTTTCCGTGATAAAGCCTTCGATAATGAGATCAAAATCCAGGGTCTTTTTTTGTACCAGCTCCCGGGCTTTTTTGACAAAGGAAATGGACGTGTCAATGCCGATCACCCGGGGGTGAGTTTTGGTAAGTTCCAGAGACAGACGCCCCACGGAACACCCGATATCCAGGGCATCACCGTCTGATTTTGTAAAAAAAGACGACCAGGTCTGGTAGGCATCTGTTGCTGCCGGATCATTTAAAAAATCACAGAAATGGCACCACAGGTAGGCGGAAAGCATGTTTTTAGAATTATACCCGGATGTTTCAGACAAAACAGCGCTGGAAGCAGCCGGCAGCAAAACGGCAACGCCGTTTTCGATGGGATAGGTTCTTTTGCAGGCAGGACAAATAAGGCGCCCTTGCCGGACATCATCGCCGTCTGCTTTTTTAATAATCAAGTCAAGGGGGATTTCATCTGCCAGGCATTCCGGGCAGATCAGTTTTTCACGGACCCATTTTTTCATTTTTACTTTTTATCCTGCTTTTTCCTGCACAAATAATGCAGATTAAACCCGTCATGGGCCATTTCCAGAACCTCCACCTGTTCAAATCCGGCCTGGGCAAGCATTTCCAAAGCCTTTTCCCGGCCCCACATCATGCCAAGACCGGCGCCGTTATCATAGCGTCCGATGGGCATGCAGTGCATCAGGCTCACGGTATACAAAAACGCGCCCATGGGATGATCCAGATTGTCCCTGTGATCAGTTCCCGCCTTGATATCCACCATGGAAAACAGCCCGCCGGGCGCCAGCATCCAGTGGATGCTTTTTAACGCCGCAAGGGGCTTTTGCTGATCATGGATGGCGTCAAAGGCGCACACAAAATCAAAGCGCGCGCAAAACGCCTCGTCTCCGTCAATGGCCGCGGCATCCTTTATCCTATAATCAACATTGGAAAGCCCCATTTTAAGGGCCTGGTGTTGCGCGGTCCGGATGGCGGTTTCGTGGTTGTCCATTCCCACAAACGTGCTTTTGGGAAACGCCCGGGCCATGAGGTTGACCGCAAGGCCCTGACCGCAGCCAAGATCGCAGACCCGGATACCGCTTTTCAACCGTTCCACCAGCTTGCCATCTTCCACCGACGGCAGAAAATGTTGAATCAGCACCTCCTTGTGCTTGGCATCCGCCAGTTGGCCCATAAACGCCTGAAATTCCGGGTATTGGGAAAACGCGATGCCCTGGCCGGTTTTCATGCCGTTGTTTACCGCATCCATGGCGCAGGCGGTGAGCAACGGAATTTCCTGGGTGTAAACCCCCAGATTGCTGCTGCCGGCTTTGCGGGTCAGAAACGCGGCATGGGCCGGCGGCAGAAAATAAGCGTTTTCACCGGTGGTGGTTTGGGACAGTTCCACAATCTCACCCGTCACCATGACACCGAGCCATTCTTTGAGATACCGCGGGTCAAGCTCTGCGGCATCCGCGATTTCCGGGATAGGGGCGGGTCTTTCCAGATTTTCCATCACATCAAAAATCCGGTTTTTATACCCAATGGCCATGGCCAGATTCAGGGCACCATGGTTCAGGATATCGGTCATTTTTTGTGCGAAATCGCTCATTTTTTCCTGCTGTTACAACACGTCAAACAATTCTTCTGCAGACACGGTCCCCTCCCGGAGAATGGCCGGAGGGTGGACAGTGATATCCACTACCGTGGAGCCGGTGCCGCCGCTTAATTCTCCCGCATCCAGAACCCGGTCTGCCTGCCCAAGGAGTTTTTCCGGCAATGCGTTCACACGGCTGGCCCCGGCATGACCGGAGATATTGGCGGAAGTAGCGGTCAAAGGGCATTTCAGGGATGCGACAAGGCGGATGGCCACGGGATGCTCCGGCACCCGGATACCGATTTTTCCAGAGCCGGCGGTTAACCCCGCCGGCACTTCCGGCCGGGCCGAAAATACAATGGTCAGTCGGCCGGGCCAGAAATTTCGCATCAGCCGCAGTGCAACGTCTGGGATATCAGCTGCCAGCAGTGCCACGGCATCAATGGATGAAACCAATACAGACAACGGGTTATTTTCAGCCCGCTGTTTGGCGCAAAACACCCGGCTTACGGCATCCTGATTGAGTGCGTCCGCCCCCATCCCGTAAAGGGTGCGGGTGGGAAAAATAACGATACCGCCGCGGTTTACAATATCTGCCGCTTCATCAATCAGCCGCTGATCCGGCCGGATCCCGTCAATCCGGCATATTTTAGAATTGCGTTTCAAGCTTTCTGGCTTTTTGTTCAACCTGATCCGCCATTTCCTGCTTAAATGCCCGGAGCCGTTGCAAGAGTTCAGGGTCTGCCCCGGCAAGTATTTGCACCGCAAAAATCCCGGCGTTCTTGGCGCCCGATTTTCCAATGGCCATGGTGGCTACCGGCACCCCCGGCGGCATCTGCACGGTGGACAGCAGGGCATCCATTCCGTTTAATGCCGAAGAATCAATGGGCACGCCGATAATCGGCAAAATCGTATGCCCGGCAAGGGCCCCGGCCAGATGGGCCGCATGCCCGGCACCGGCAATAATGGCTTTTACCCCTTTTTTTTCGGCATTTTTCACAAAACTGACTGCCCGTTCCGGGGTCCGGTGGGCCGAGGCCACGGTGATGTCATAGGGCACGCCAAATTTTTTCAAAACGTCCGTGGCCTGCTTCATGACATCATAATCTGAATCACTGCCCATGACAATGGCCACTTTTGGCGGAGTCTCAAGGCGCCGCACGGCTTTCTGGCCGATATCCGTGCGGTGGCAGCTCCCTTTCCAGGAAATTTTGGAAACCGCAAGATAGGCCTTTGCAATCGCCTTTTGAATGGTGTCCCCCAAAGCCGTCACCCCCAGGACCCGCCCGCCGCTGGCAACAATTTTGCCGTTTTCAAGGGCAGTGCCGGCGTGAAACACCATCACATCCTTCATGCGGGCGGCACTTTCCAGTCCGGAAATGGGCATGCCTTTTTTATATGTGCCGGGATAACCGTCGGATGCCATCACCACGCAGACCGCCGGGCGCTTGTCCACTTCAATGAAACACTGGTCCAGGCGAGAGTCTACCACGGCTTCCATTATATCCACGATGTCAGAAGAAAGGCGCATGAGCAGGGGCTGGGCTTCCGGATCCCCGAACCGGGCGTTGAACTCCACCACATTCACCCGGTCCCGGTCAATCATGAGCCCCGCGTATAGCACCCCTTTATACGGCGCACCTTCCGCGGCCATGGCCTTTACCATGGGTTTCATCACCTGATTCATGATTTTATCGTGTATGGTCCCATCCACCACCGGGGCCGGCGAATAAGCCCCCATGCCGCCGGTATTGGGCCCCTCGTCATTGTCATAAATGGTTTTGTGATCCTGGGACGTGGGCAGGGGCAGCACATTTGTTCCATCGGTAAACGCGATAAAAGAGGCTTCCTCACCGGTCAGGCATTCTTCAATGAGCACTTTTTTGCCGGCATTGCCGAATGCCTTGTCTTCCAGCATCATTTTAACCGCCTGTTCGGCTTCTTGTTTTGTTTTACAGACCAGCACGCCCTTGCCCGCGGCCAGGCCGTCGGCTTTTACCACTATGGGCGGGGTCATGGTGCGGATATAGGCAACTGCTTTTTGCGAAGCAGTAAAAGTTTTGCCCATGGCCGTGGGAATCTTGTATTTGAGCATGATTTTTTTGGCAAAAGACTTGCTGGCCTCTATTTGCGCAGCTTTCTGGGACGGCCCGAAAATCCTTAAGCCCTTTTTTTCAAACAAATCCACAATGCCTGAAGACAGCGGGGCTTCCGGGCCCACCACTGTCAGATCAACGGCTTCTTTTTGTGCAAACGCGGCCAGGTTTTCACTATCATCGGCTTTGATGTCAATGCATTCGGCTATTTTTGCGATGCCGGCATTGCCGGGAGCGCAAAAAATCTGTTTCACTTTCGGACTCTGGGCGATTTTCCAGGCCAGGGTATGTTCCCGGCCGCCGCTGCCAACAATTAAAATCTTCATGTGGGTTTCCTCTCTGTAAACATTAGGGAAAAGAAGGTGTCTCCAGGGCCAGTTCAATCAGCCGGTCCATCAAGTCGCTGAAACTCATGCCAACGGCCCGGGCCGCAATGGGCAGCAGGCTGGCGGGCGTCATGCCTGGAATCGTATTGGTTTCAAGGACATAGATACTGGGGTCCGCTCCATTGCCACTGATCATCATGTCTGTGCGGCTGTAACCTTTGCAGAACAGGGCCTGATGGGCCTTTTTTGCCAGATTCCCGGCTTTTTCCATCAGCTTTTCACTGATCCGGGCCGGGCAGATTTCTTCGGTCTCACCGGCCGTGTATTTGGCCTGGTAATCAAAAAAAACATGGGTGGTTTTCGGCACAATTTCAATGACGGGCAACGCTTCCGGCGTTGTATTTCCGATAACCGCACAGGTAATTTCCGTTCCCCGCACGTAAGCTTCCGCCAGCACCGTGTCATCATAGACAAAGGCATTTTTCAGGGCCGGCATCAGATCTTGCTCTGATTGAACAATGGCCATGCCGATGCTGGAGCCGCCAGAAGCGGGTTTTACCACCAGCGGCAAGCCGAGGCACTGAATGCAGGCTTTTATATCCATGCTCGCAGTCGCCCTGTTTTTTTGAAAAACCACAAAATCCGGTGTTGGAATATGATTCTGAACATAGAGATGCTTTGACGCGAGTTTGTTCATGGACACCGCACTGCCCAGAACTCCCGAACATTGATAGGGAATCCCAAGCAGATCGAGCAGCCCCTGCACCGACCCGTCTTCACCGGGTGTGCCGTGGAGCATCACCAGGGCCACGTCGATTTCTGGGGCATCAGCAATCAATTGCTGGATATCGGTTTTGGGATCATAGCGGCGCACATGATATTTTTCAAGATCCAGGGCCGCCTGGACCTGGTCTCCGCTGGCAATGGAGACCTCCCGTTCCGGGGAAGTGCCCCCGGAAAGCAGGGCTATGGTAATTTTAGTTTTCATTTAGACCTGTGTCCTGATACGATTTAACAAAAAAGCACTGTGCCGGCACTGCATCTCCGGTGTATTTCGGCGTATTTCAGTTCATCCGGTTTAATTCATAAGGGTTTTTTTCAACTGATCAAACTCTTCCCGGGTAATAAAATCCTTTTCCAGCATCCCGGCAAGTCGGGTCAGTTCGTTTAAACGCCGGGTATCCGGATCTTCCAGCACAGGGAGCCCGGTATCACCTGCTCCGTCAATCATCATAACAGATTCTTTGTTTTTATCTGATACCTTAACCGATGCCAGACCACCCAAGAGATTAACTTCAACATTTTTTCCTTTGAGCTCCGGCAGCGACAAGAGCTTTAAAAATGTCGCATTCCCCTGTTTTTTCATATACCGGTAAAACAGGTACACAGAACCGGTAATCACTGCACTGCAACCCAGAAAAATCCAAAAAAAATAATTCACGATTCCGCTGAAAACAAAAACCAGTATGCCAAGGCCGGCCAAAAGCAGCACATGAAAAATCAGAATGGCGGACGCCACCATCAGGCTATTGGAAATATTTGATATTTCTTTGTTTTTTTTAAACATCAGTTCCCTTTTTTCCATTGATGGAAGCTTTTTCACATGAAAGGCATCCCACCACCTGGGCTTCATAACGCTGGGGAATTTCAAATTCCACTGCGCCTTTTTTCATGGTATTAAGTTTTAAAATCAAATAATTTAATTTTTTAAGGGCTTTGTATTTTAGTTTTTCATCCGTCAGCCCCTCCAGGAGGGTTTCCGTACTCCGGATTTCTTTTTTGATTTCAAGCTCAGGCGGAACGCAGTCTGCATTTTTAAGTATTTTATACGCCAGTCGCAGATCCTCAGGTATACGGGACATATCCTCCAGCTCCAGCCGCTTGCCCGCCCCCGGCAAATTATCAAATTCTCCGTTTTTCTGGGACTGCCGGATCCGTTCTTCCACAATTTTTTCAAAACCCGGGATCAGCATACGATAACCTTTTTGAATGCAATGCTAAATTCAGGTGATACGCGTAAAATTTTCAGCAGATTTTACTAAATTATCCATTTTGGTCATCTGCCTGGCACAAGGAGTTGTATTTTTTTCAGGCCCGCAACTCGAACCGGACAAACAGCCGGACCGTCTGTCAACCATATCCAAAGCATCTGCCCCTGAAACAACTAAGCCCCTCCTGTCTTGCAGAGGGGCTTTATCGTTATATGGTGGCGATGCAGGGACTTGAACCCCGGACACTGCGGATATGAGCCGCATGCTCTAACCAGCTGAGCTACATCGCCCAATGAAACACTTGTTGAAAACTTCGTAAAAAACCTACTGCTTTTAATTTAATGTTGTTGTGACCGCCTTTTTCATTAATTGCAAACATTACAGCCAGTTTGATTTTTTACGCAGCTTTCAACAGCGGGTAATACAGAAAAACAGCTGTTTACCAGCAACGCCTGTGCAAGTCAAGCCAAAAACACAAGATTATTTTTTCAGCATGCATCCGCATCTCTTACTTTGAGGATGCCACCACCTCACTGGTAAATTCATGCATGGTTTCCGGCAGATTTTCAAAAATCACCGTAAAGGGGATTTCTTTTCCCGGCGCCACATTTACGTTCCGGTTGTCATCCCCTTTACGGTTGTTTAAGCGTGCTTTCAAACTGCCAGAATCAAGAGAAGACAGCTCCGCCGCTGTCAGCATATTCCCGGCATACGCTTCAGAAGCGGCAATGACCGTCCCCGCCTTGTCATAGAGAACACCCTTGACAAGAATACTGCTGCGGGGATGGTCATACCGATTCGTCACATTTCCTTCAACGACAAGAAGCTCGCCGGCTGATTCATTTTCAACAAACGCATATGAAGGCGTGGCAATCATTTCCATCTGGAGATTTCCCTGATCCGTGGCTGCAGGCGGTGGCACCGGCGCTTCTTTCTCGCCCGTAAACATTTTCACGCCCACAAAAACAAGACCAGCCAGCACTATCAAAAGGACCAGCGGAATCAAAATTTTCTTCAAATTTCGCTGCTTCCCGGCTGTTCCTGCTGTTTCCGATGCCGGAACGGCCCCCGGCCGGACAGGCGCCTCAACGGAATCCAGTGCCGTTGCAGTGTAAGCTGCTTCCGGGACTTCAGGTCGCTCCCGTTCCTCCACAACCGTTTTCCGGTACTCCTGCTCTATCTGCTGTTCCCGCTCTTCAACGGTTTCCAGAGAAACTTCTTTTTTATCACCCGCCTGGCTTTCTTCCTCATCCAGCATGGTTTCAAGGTCAATAGACATTTCTTCGTCATCAGACATGGTTTCAGGGGTTGATTCCGCTAACTCCATTTCCAGATCATCGACAACGGTTTCTTTTTTTACCTCTTCAGGTTCCGGTGTTTCGTCAAAATCAAGAACATCTTCAATCTGCGTTAAATCCAGTTCTTCTGATGCAGTGGCAGTATCATCAATAAACGTTTCCGCTGCCACAGAGGATGAAGAATCCTCAAAATCCAGATCAAGATCAAATTCCTCGGCATCTGTTTCCGCTTCTTCAGGCTCAGGCTCAATGCTCAAATCCAGATCAAAGGTTTCCGGCTCAGCACCTGTTTCCGCTTCTTCTTCGGCTTCATCCAGATCAAAATCCAGATCAAACTCTTCATCCACAGCAGTCTGCTCAGCTGCCAGATTCGGAGCTTCTTTGTCCTCAAAATCGTCCTCAAAATCCAGATCCAGATCAAAATCCAGTTCTTCTTCCGCCCCGGCAACTGCTTCCGTTTCTTCTTCGGCTTCCAGGTCCAGATCATCAAACTCATCCAGCCCCTCAAAATCCAGCCCAAGATCCACTTCAGGTGCATCTGCATCGGAAGTGGATGCAAGATCCAAGGCCGCTGCCTCGTTATCTTCAGCACTGTCTGCGGGTGCTTCCGTCAAATCCAGATCTTCGAACCCATTTAGATCCAAATCCAGATCTTCATCATCAAAAGAAAAATCAGCGGATGCTTCTGCATCAGAAGCAGCTTCCAGATCCAAGTCCAGGTCCAGATCCAAATCCTCTTCCGCTGTTTCCGGCTGAGGCCCTCCCGCTGATACATCTTCTTTTTGATCCAGGTCCAGGTCCAGGTCCAGCTCAAAATCTTCTGTATCAGAAATTTCCACGGTCTCTCCGGATTTTGTTTCCGGTTCCAGGTCCAGATCTAAATCCAGATCCAGATCTTCTTCCACGGTTTCAAGTTCATCCGCTTCCGCTGATGCATCTTCTTCCAGATCAAAGTCCAGCTCAAAGTCTTCTTCTGTATCAGAACCTTCGCCAGCATCGCCAAACGCCGCCTCGGGCGTTACATGCCCGTCGGGCGGTGTTTCCCCGGTCTCTGATTTTGACAAATCCGCCGCCGTTTTGTCCGATTGTGATTCCGGTGCTTCGGCTTTGGGTGCAGTTCCTTCAGAGGTGTCTTCTTTTTCTAAATCAAATTCATCCAAATCTGTATCAACACCTCCTTTCCTTAATTCTTCCGGCTCAGCAACAGCTGCCGCTGTTGTCTTTTCCCCTTCGCCCTGAACCGACTCATCTTCAAAATCTAAAAAATCAATATCCTCCTCTTCGTTCTGTTCTATGGTTTTTTCCAAAATACTGTCATCATCGCTTGAATCGTCTGACTCCAGCATCCCCAGGTCGATTTCATCATCATCTACTTCAGCTGTTGATTCCAAATTTTCAAAGGAAATTTCATCTTTTTCCGGTTCCGATCTCTCCTGTTCAAGATCATCTAACGATAAAATTCCAGTATCATCTTCTACCGTAGGGCCGGCACTCAAATCATCAAAAGACAATTCTTCAGACTCATCTGCCACCAGATCTCCCAGAAACACTTCTTCCGTTGCAGGCCCTGATGTTAATGCGTCCATTGATATTTCACCGAAGGAAAGTTCTTCATCCTGTTCAAGCTCGGACAGCAGAATTTCTCCTTCCTGTGCTCCCTTTTCAAAACCATCAAGCTCGACTTCAGCCGTGGAAAACAATTCTTCGGAAGTAGATGTTGTGATTTCAGCGGTTTCAAGGGTAATTTCTGCTTCCAGATCGCTGAACTCATCTTCAGATTCTGATCCAAGGAAATCATCTATTCTGGACTCAAGGGATTCATCCGCTGAAAAATCGGCGGATTTTTCAGTACCAATTTCAGCCTCAGGGGGATAGGCGGTAAATACCTGCTGGCATTTTGAACACCTGACTTTTGAACCTGTTGCTTTGATCAGGCTGCTTTTAATCTTAAAACTGGTGCCACAAGCCTCACAGGTAATAATCATTTTATTTCCTCGCTGCTTATAAATTTAGGTGATAAAGTGCCGGCAAATTTCTGTATTTTTCAGCATAATCCAGGCCGTATCCCACCAGAAACCCGCTGTTAACGTGGTGGCAGACGTAATCCGCCGTGAATTCCACTTTTCGCCGTTCCTTTTTATCAATAAAAGTGCAGACCCGGACGCTGTTTGGCAAAAACGTCGCCAGATGCGCCACCAGTTTTTGCATGGTCAGTCCGGTATCAATGATATCTTCCACCACCAGAAGATCTTTGCCCTTTATATCACAAGAAACATCTTTCTTCAGCCGGATGTCACCGGAAGAAGTGTCTTTGTTTCCGTAACTGGAAAATTGTATAAAATCAATCTCCGCCGGAATTGTCAGCTGCCGTGCCAGGTCTCCCAGAAAAATAAATGCGCCCTTAAGAACACCAACCATCACCAGATGCCGATCCGCATAATCTCTGGAAATTTTTTGGGCCATTTCACTGATCAGGTGATCAATTTTTTCTTTAGTCAGGATAATTCTCAGGTCAGGCATAGATGACTTGCTGCTTTAAGCGCTTAAAATTACAGGAGATTAAATCTCAATTATTTTTGTAGGGTGTTTTTATCCACCGAAAAAAGGACTCTTTCCGATAAACAGCAAATTTGTTATAACGGGACCCAATGCTTTTGTCAATAAATTTACCGTATTTGTGATATTGTCACACGATTTGCTGCAACAACAACAAAAAACCGGCTGCCGGGAATCCGGCTGCCGGTTTTTGGTTTTCCTGAAAACATCTAAAAACCGTTAATCGCCCTTGATCAACTTACAATCCTTCTGCTACAAGATTTTCAACAAGGGCTTTTTGCTTTTTGTTTAGTTTTTTCGGCATGGCAACAAGAACTTCAACATACATATCCCCGGATCCGCCGCCTTTCATATGCGGAATCCCGTTTCCGGTTAACCGCAGTTTATTCTTGTGCTTGGTTCCCGGCGGAATTTTTAAATTCAGTTGTTTGCCATCGATGGTAGGAACGGAAATCTGCGTGCCGAGCAGCGCGTCGGTGAGTTTAATTTCCCGGGTAATGTATACATCATAGTCCTTCAGCCGGAACACCGGATCAGGCATCACCTTGGATTTTATGTATAAATCCCCGGCCGGTCCCCCATAGGGACTTGGCTGACCGCGCCCGGAAAGGCGCAGTTTTTTACCGGTGATCATGCCTTTTGGAATTTTTACGGTAATGGTTTCCGTGCCGCCGGAAGGGTTCTGAAAAGACAAACTTTTGGATGTGCCGGTGGCAATTTCAGACAACGTCAGTCCGATTTCATACTCCATGTCAGATCCCTTTACCGGAGCTGACTGCTGCTGTTGTGCCCCGCCAAAACCAAACATGGACTCCGGATTAAAAGAAAACCGCTTGCCGCCGCCGGCTTTTCGGCCGCCTGAAAAAAAAGAAGCACCGCCAAATCCGAATTCTTTTAATATATCTTCTATGTTGGAGCCTCTGAAAATATCTTCCTGGGAATACTGCTGCTGAAATCCTTCTGAACCATAAGTATCGTATTTTTTGCGTTTTTCCGTGTCACTGAGCACGGCGTATGCTTCGCTGATCTCTTTAAATTTCTCTTCTTTCGCCTTGTCCCCGGAAGCATGGTCCGGATGGTATTTAAGGGCCAGTTTGCGATAGGCTTTTTTGATTTCTCCAGAGCTTGCATCCTTACCGACACCCAGAATTTTGTAATAATCCTTTTGCGCCATTTTTTCGAGTACCTGCCTTTTTTCTGTTTTTTAAACCATTTCAGAATTATATTAACTGCACCTAACAATAAAACAAAACATGGCATTGTCAAGGCCAGATAACAAATAACCCTTTAAAATATATTATAATTCAGATTTTGTTCCCCTTCGGGATTTCAGGGCGATCATGATCACGGAAAGGGCCACCGGCGTCATCCCGTCAATTCGGGAGGCCTGGCCCAGAGACAAAGGGTGAACAGCGGACAATTTTTCCTTGAGCTCATTTGACAAGCCGTGCAATACCGTAAAATCAAAATCCTCCGGTATTTTCTGAAGTTCCAGATCACTGAATTTTTCTATTTCTTTCAGCTGTTTCTGAATATATCCTTCGTATTTTATTTCTATCTCCACCTGCCGGATCACCCGGCGATCCAGGACTGTGCCCGGAGAGCAGGTCGCCGGCGCCAGCGTCTCCACGATGCCATAATCCAGTTCGCTCCGTTTGAGAAGCTGATCCATATGGACCCCGTTGTCAATGAGCGGCGACCCGTGATCCGATAAATACTGATTCACCATTGGCACCGGTTTGACCACCACTTTCCGGACCCGGCCGATTTCATCCTGAATCTGCTTCTGCCGCTCTTTAACGTCTTTTACCGTGTCCGCACCCACCAGTCCCAGTTCATGCCCGATTGCTGCCAGCCGGAGATCCGCGTTATCTTCTCGCATCATCAGCCGGTATTCCGCCCGTGAGGTAAACATCCGGTAAGGCTCCCGGGTGCCCCGGGTCACCAGATCATCCACCATTACCCCCATGTACGCCTGGGACCGGTCCAGAAGAAACGGCGGCCGTTGCTGCACCCGGCACGCCGCATTAATTCCGGCCCACATTCCCTGGGCCGCGGCCTCTTCATATCCGGAGGTCCCATTAATCTGACCGGCCATGAAAAGGCCGCTGATTTTTTTGGTTTCCAGCCGGGGGGTCAGGTGCACGGGATTGACATAATCATATTCAATGGCATAGGCCGGCCGCATAATTTCCGCGCATTCCAGTCCTTCCACGGACCGGACCACTTCCAGCTGAATTTCCAAGGGCAGGCTGTTGCCCAGACCGCTGGCATAAATTTCCTGGGTATCAATGCCTTCAGGTTCCAGAATCAGCTGGTGGCTGTCCCTGTGGGGGAATTTCATCACCTTGTCTTCAAAAGACGGACAATACCGAGCGGCAGTGCCGGTAATCCGGCCGCTGTAAAGAGCGGACAGATGAATGTTTTTCTGCACAATAGAGATGGTCTTTTTTTCAATCCGGCCGATATGGCTGGGCAGGTGCCCAAGTTCAAAACCTTTGGAAAAAAAGGAAAACGGCTCAGCTGAAAGATCGCTCTCCTGTCGGGTCATTTTCGAAAAATCAATGCTGTCCCGATGAAGCCGGGGTGGGGTGCCGGTTTTCAGCCGGCCCAGAGAAAACCCCAGGTTTTTCAAGTTGTCTGCCAGGGCATAGGCGGCAAATTCTCCGGCCCGGCCGGCTTTAAAGGATTTTTCGCCGATATGGACCCGGCCGCTTAAAAAGGTTCCCGTGGCCAGCACCACGGCCGGTGCTTCAAACCCGTAGCCCGTGTGGTCGCAAACACCGACCACCCGGCTGTCCTCCACTGCCAGGGCGTCCACCCGGGCCTGCTTCACGTCCAGGTTCGGGGTTTTTTCCAGCACCGCCTTCATGGCGCGGTGATAGCGGTTTTTATCATTCTGGGTGCGGGAGGCATGGACCGCAGGCCCTTTTTTGGTATTTAATTTTCGAAAATGGATGGCGGTTTTGTCGGTAATCTTCGCCATTTCTCCGCCCAGGGCATCTATCTCTTTTACCAGCTGTCCTTTGGCCATCCCGCCGATGGACGGGCTGCACGGCATGGCTGCAATCTTATCCAGATCAATGGCCAGCACCAGCACCCGGCAGCCCATGCGGGCCGCAGCCAGTGCCGCCTCACACCCGGCATGACCCGCGCCCACCACAATCACATCATATTTTTTCGGATACACCATCATGTGTTAACATACCTGTTTCTTTTTGTAATTATTGCGACCCCCATGCTGTTTGTGATAGCATTGAATCGAAACACAACTCATTAAATACCAAAACAGGCATCTTTTCAATGGCAAAAAACCCTTATCCACAGCAGGTCACAGAAAACCGATTCTATGATCTGAACACGTATTTTAAAAATATTTTCGGTCATCGGGTGCACAAAATCACCGTGGATGCCGGCTTTTCCTGTCCCAACCGGGACGGGACCCTGTCTGCTGACGGATGCATTTTTTGCAATGCCAGCGGTTCCGGCACGGGCTTTTTTCAAAAAGGCATATCCGTGCGGGATCAGATTTTAAATGCCCGGGAATATGTGATCAAACGTTACAAAGCCAAAAAATTTATTGCTTATTTTCAAGCTTTTACCAACACCTATGCTCCGGCGGACACCCTCAGGCAGTACTATGACGAAGCCCTCAGTGTTCCTGATGTGGCCGGTCTGTCCATCGGCACCCGGCCGGACTGTGTGGATGAAGACAAGCTGGCGCTTTTGCAGGATTATGCAAAAGACTATCTGGTCTGGATTGAATACGGTCTTCAGTCGGCTCACGACACCACCCTGGCACTGATCAACCGGGGCCATGACGTTAACGCCTTTAAAAAAGCCGTTGCCGCCACCCAAAACCGGGGCATCCACATCTGTGTTCATGTCATTTTGGGCCTGCCCGGTGAAACAAAACAACAAATGCTGGAAACGGCTAAAATCATTTCAAAAATGGGAATTGACGGGATCAAATTTCATATGCTGTATGTGGTCCGGGGAACAAAAATGGCCGCACTGCTTGACCAGGGCTGCTACACCTGCCTGACCCAGGATAAATATGTGGATATCCTGTGCGAATTTCTGACCTATCTGCCAAAAACCATGGTAATCCAGCGGTTGACCAGCGACCCCCATCCCGGGGAACTTGTTGCACCAAAATGGGCATTGAACAAAAAGACAACCATTGAAAAAATAAAATCCACCCTTGAAGCAAGGGATTTGTATCAGGGAAAATTTTTTGAGGATATTTAGGGGACTGCCCGAAAAATTTCCATAAATGGCGGATCCGGTATAGAAGACGGCTTGCGTTTCTGCTGAAAGCGCATATCGACCTAAAAGCTATGAAAAAATATCATTGCACGGCCACTGAAATGCTCACTTCCACATCCGGCCACTGATCGTCAACCGGCTTGATGGTCTGGGGCGCAATGATTTTGCACAAAATTTTCCGGTTTCGATTAACACTTTCCAGATAAATCGGGGTTGTGGTCACACTGATGAAATTTTCATTTTCACCCGAAGACGGAGACAGCACCCGGACCCGGTGCGGACTGATTTCAATGGCGCTGATTTCATACCCTTCCGGCAGACTGCCCACCAGCTGCGGGGTAATCGTGGCCCACTGCTCCACAATGGCCGCCAGCGTCAGCTCCAGGCTTGACGGATAGGTTTCCAAAAGCTTCACCCCTTTTGGCAGACGCACATTATCGCTGGTGATGAAGATGGACTGGGTGCCGGAGCCATACTTTGATAAATCAATATTGATGCTTAAGCTGGAGGAATCCAGCCCGTCCAGAAGCGACTTTGCGCCGGCCAGATACAGCTGAAGTTCTTTTTCCCGTTCCCCCACCAGTACGTGACGCGCGCTGGATGAAACATATTCCACCGGCACGGAAACCACCTTTTCCACCACCTGAATCTGGGAAACAATGATGGTGGACCAGAAAACAGCCGCCAGTCCCAGACTGACAGCGGCCTGAAAAAAAAACCGCCGCCGGTTTTCGCCCGTGTAAAACTGAACCGGATTGAAGCGATTTTTTTTCCAAAGGGCTTCCATTGCCGCGAAAAGCTGGTCCGGGCCGGGATTTTTGTACATTTTGCCCTGGTGAAACATGGCCACCGTGCCCCGTTCTTCGGAAACCAGAAAAACGAGCGCATCGGTTTTTTCCGAAAGCCCCATGGCCGCATGATGACGGGTGCCGTATGCCTCATCAAGTTCAAAACTCTCCGAAACCGGGAGGCGTACGCCGAACCGTTTAAACACCCCGTTTGAAATCACCAGGGCGCCGTCATGTCCCGGCGAATGGGGATCAAAAATACTCATGAGCAGGGGATAACTGGGCCGGGCATTCAGCGCATACCCGCCGGATAAAAACTCTTCTACCGGTTCCCTTCCGGGAAAAACAATAATAGCGCCCCGCCGCAGATCCGCCATGTTAAACAAGGCGTCCACAATCATCCGGGACAGTTCATTTGCCGGATCAGAAAATTTTCCGCGGCGCAAAGATACTGTCTGCTCCAGAATTTTTCGCAATTCCGGCTGAAAAATAACAATCAGGGCAATCAGAATTACATTGCTCAAATTGCTGTAAATCCATTTAATTCCGTTCAAGTCCAGAAAATTGGCCGCCAGAAATACGGCCATGGCCACGATAATACCGGCCATGATTTTCCAGGTGCCCCGCCGTCTTATGGTGCGGTACACCACAAAAATCCCCACCGCGATCAGCAAAACATCAACCACATTTCGCCAGTTCAACAGTTCGCTATATATTTCAGGCATATTTTCTTTGAATCCTCACCTTTGTTTCATTCTCCTGATGGTCTGAAAACTAACCGTGATTACCGATCAAATTTGATTTATCTTCTTTTATATTGATGTTTAATATGATTTTCCAGACAAAAAAACCCGGCCAAAGAGCCGGGTTTTTTAACATCAATGTTCTTCTGAACATTATTCAGACGTGCAATAGCCAGTGTCATACTTGCCAAACCGGCAGTCGGTGTAACCCTTGCCATCAATTGTTTTTACCCAGTAATAATATTCAGTAGGACAGGTGGTGGTGGTGTCTCTAAATTTATTGCAGGGATGGTCAATGGAACAGATTTTTGTTTTTGTGCCACTTTCAGATGTGGACCGGTAAATATCATATCTTTTGGCACCTGCCACGGTATTCCAACTTATCCACACACAATTGGCACGGCCGTCAGAGGCTTTAACACCGGTGGGATCACAAAGTGTTCTATACACGCTTCCTTCATCACAATTACTGAAATTACTTGTACCTGCGACGTTTACCGCTTTTACCCAATAGACATAACTTTCCACACAGCAGCAATTACTGCAATCCAGGTCCGTGTCAAAAAACTGATTGGTGGTGCTGGTGCCGATCAATTTTTTTGTATCACCCTTCCAACGGGCCCGATAAATTTCCCAGGAACTCGTGATGCATATTTTTTGGGAGTCCACTGAACAGCAGGGGCAGCAGGGATCAAAAGCATAAGGCTGCGGTTTCAGTGCCGCATTCCAGGATACAAGCACTTTATTGTAGTAAGTGCCATCCGATGCCTTCACCCCTGTTGGCGCAAACGGACGTAGCATGATATACCCCACTTCCGGCAGGCTGAATTCGCTGGTGCCAGTGGTATCATTTGCCTTAACCCAATAAAAATAAGTCCCATAATTTACGTCAACATCATCATAGGTCGGTGTGCTGGAAGTCCCTATTTTAATTTTATCGCCACAACAGGAACCACTCCTGTAAATATCATAAGCAGCTGCGCCGCTTACCGCATGCCAGCTTACCCGGATTTTATTTGCATAGGTGCCGTCAGAGGCTTTGACGCCGGCAGGTGTATTCAGGGTCACCGGCCTGTCCTCAGGCTTTTCATTAGAATCATCCGCATCATCGCCGTCAGCAGAGGCATCCCTGGGGTCTTCCTTGGGCGCCGGACACCGGATAAAACCCAGATCACTGTAAAACAAATCACTGGAACCGGCATCATTGACAGCTTTCACCCAGTAGTAATAATCCACGCCGCAGGGCAGGGCCCGGTCCTCATAAACAGTGGCGGTGGTGGTCTTTATTCTGGCCTTTTGTCCTGAAAAAGAATCTGCGCGGTATACTTCATAGGTGGTCGCGCCATCAGAAGCATTCCAGGTCACCCGGATTTTATCCTCAAAATCCCCATCTGAGGCAGACACGCCGGCAGGTGTGGCCGGGCCGGTTTCTTCATCCGCAACCACTGCCGGCACCGGCAGAAAAACATTTCCAAGATCGATATCAAGGGTTTCATCATCACCTGCCGTCACGGAAAAAATGGCCGGCTGGTTTTTATTATCCGATAATACCGGCGCCTCTGTGAATTCCGGGTCATAAGTCGTCAGCAACTGGGCCACAATCACATAATTTCCGGAAGCAAGACCGGTAGCTTCTAATACAAAATCGCCATCTGCCGGAATGCTGATGCTGGCAAGATCTGAGGTGTATACGCGGCGGCCCTGATTATCTGTTGTGAATGCCAGTTGTTCGTCATTGGGGTACAATATCAGCTGCAGATATGAAGTTTCACTGAAATAAGGCCGGGCCGCGCTCATATTGGCAATAAAACCGGAAATGGTCTGTGTTTCAGGTGCGCAGGCATTTTCATCCACCCTGCCATCACAATTATTGTCCTTGCCGTCGCACAGTTCCGGGGCCCCGGGAAAAATGTCCGCGTCATGGTCCGCACAGTCATCTGAATTTGCCACATAACCGGCCGGCTGGGACTGCTGGCTAAGGGTTGTCGACGGATCACCATAACCGTCGCCGTCCGCATCCCGATACCAGGTTTTTTCAATATCCGCGGATTTGGTTTTGTCTGAATCACTGCTGCTGTCATTACAGCCGGACACCATGCAGCATAAAAAAAACACCCCTAATAATAAAATCAAGTTTATCCTCATCTGGTTTGCCATAACCATGCCCCCTTGTTAAAATATTTCATTGTTTTCTGGCCGGACACCTGAATTTTTTAATCTTTTTTTTTAATTCTTATTTTTTTCAAATTCTGGAAGTTGCGGATAAAATATTTTTCTTTTTTAAGAATATTTGGATTGACGTTAAAAGTCAATCTATAGGTTATTTTCAACCTCAAAAACCTTAATTTTCAACCCAAATATCCCCTATGCGATGCTTCGCTGCGCCAGAAACGATTTTTAGGATTTTTCATTGCCGCATTTTCACATCCGGTGATGTGAAAACAAATCCCACCATAACGGAAGTTCTTGTGCTTGTGCGTTATTTTCGATACAAAAAGACCGTACCCTTTTTAAAGGCACCCCTGTGATGATATGAATCCTTTTACCTATATCAAAAACGCTTTTCGGCATTTTTCCCACCGTATGGCGGAAAAACGGCAGCAGAAAATTTTGAATGAAAAAATTTTCTGTGATGTAAACCGGTTTATAAAAAAAGAATGCCCAAAAATGGCAGCGATATCCGGATATCGCAAAAAAGTGGGCCAGGCCATTGCCCTGGCAGCAGCCCATATCGACGAACTCATGGGCCAAATTCCCGGTCCCATTGACCTGAATCCTGACCAATGGGCGGATCAGCCCGTGCTCCACTCCATGTTTACGGGCCCTCATGAAATTTTGACCACGTTAAAGTCAAGTCCCCATCTCATCCGCTTTTTCAAATCCACCGGCAATGACACGGCCGTGGCCCTGCTGGCCGCTGATTTTCGTGAAAAAACCGTTTTTGGTGTGGAAAAATCCAATGACATTATCCGCCGGGATGTGCCCAAAAAAGCTGTTTACTTTGAAAATCAAAATATTTACGCACCTGCCGCAACCGTAGATGCCTGCCGGTTCAGAATCAAACACCTGGCCCTGATCGCTCTTTGCCGCCAGGTCACCCAAAGCACATCAGGTCTTGAAGAATGGAAAAAAGAGCTGCAAAACCAGCAACATCTTCTGGAATTTAAACTTGGCACCCAAAAATTTAACGACCCGGACCCGAGTGCGGATGAATCGGTGATAGAAGCAAAACAGGTGCTGGGGGAAATCAAAGCAAAAATTCATTCTATCAACAGCCAGGTCAACGCCACTCCGGACCATCTTGCGCGGATCATTCAGGCATTTGAAACCGCGGGCACGAATCTGGTGCTGGAACAAACCCCGCTGAAGCTGGATCGACTGGGCTTCCGGCTGAATGCCGAATCCACAGAACCCGCGTTTGAGTTTACAGTGGCCGGATTCCGGTTTGGAAAAAATGAAAAAATGGCCGGTATCTGGGTTCAGATCAGTCGCGATTTTTTAAAATCTCCGGCCTCTGGAAAATCCCATTAGCAGCAATCAAGGGGCTTCCAAAACATACTGTTTCTAAGTTCTAAGCGTTTTCCTCTCTGTTTTTTGCCGGTTTAACGCCAATTTTAAACAAAATTTTCTGAATGACCTGCTCATAAAACACTTCCCATTTGTGTTCCCTGAATTCCGCATCTTCGCCTCCGGAAAGAAACCCGATGGGAATATGGAATCCGCCGGCGGACATTTTCCCGCCCCCGAAATACTGGCCGCTGGCATCTTTGCCAAACACTTCCTTGATAAACTGGTCCGGATCTATGGTTATCCGGTTGGTCCGCATGGAGCCGATCACGGCCTCATCCCAGTTCTCACCGCTGACAATCCCGTAAACAATGGCGGTATGCACATTTTCCTCTGTCAGCAGAAAATCCGCGGCCTGGGGAATGGCATCCCGGTCCTCGGCCCGGAGATAGCCGACGCCGGCCAGAGAGAAACTCTCCACAATTTCCCGGCTGCCCAGGGCTTTGTGGATCACTTTCATGGTCTGCTTGGACCTGGCCTGATTCATAATCTGGGCCAGCAAATCCGCGTCCCGATACCGGGACAAAAACGCCGCTGCTTCAAAATCCGCCTCATAGGCAAAAACAAATCCATTGGTATCCGTAATAATTCCATGGGTCAGGGCCGTAGCCACCATCACATGATTTTTATCGCCGGTTTTCAGTTCAATAATGCCGTCTTTCAAATACTGAGCGTAAATGGAGGCATTGGCGCCGATTTTGGGGCGGATATCTGAAAATTCGGGTTTCAGCTGGTCCTGAGGCTCATGGTGATCCACCACAATCACCACCGGAATATTGTTTTTTGCCAGGGCCGCCATCATAGGTCCCGTGCTCGTGCCCTGATTATCCAGAAAAACAGCCCCGTCATAGACTTTCAAATCCATGGACGTCTCATACCTTACCAGGTCGATGCCCAGCAGCTTGATCATGGCAATGTTCTGCTGATGGCTGACCCGGCCGCAATACACAATAGTGGTCTGAATATCAAAAGAACGGCAGATCACCTGATGGGCGAGCCCCGATGAAATAGCATCCGGGTCCGGGAACTCCTGCAGTACGATCACATGATTTTCTCCCCGATGGGCGTCCAGAATGGCTGCCAGTTTAGAGACATCACCAGCCAATACCTTT
This sequence comes from Desulfobacteraceae bacterium, assembly GCA_011390465.1. Classification (GTDB taxonomy): domain Bacteria; phylum Desulfobacterota; class Desulfobacteria; order Desulfobacterales; family Desulfosalsimonadaceae; genus SURF-3. The sequence goes on along the minus strand of JAABSH010000025.1, from coordinate 13,598 downwards.
TCTTCGCTGCGGTCGGTGTCTTTTTTTTCAGTCATGTTCTCCCTCGATTGTGTTTTTAAGTTAACTTTGACGGCTTCGTAAAAAGTCCAAATTATTTACGTGATGCACCGCCAGCTGACAGATGGCAGGAGGACGTGGTAAAATATTTTGCATCTGATATATTTTCAGGTTTCCAGCCAGCGGTTTCAAGAAATTTTTTTACACCTTCCGCTTCCGGTAAAAAAACCAGAAAAGAGCCGGTATCTCCGGCCCGGATCTTGGTGCTGTCACTTACCGGCACCATTTTTCCGTTGCGCCGGACCGTGGAAAACACCATATTCGCACCCGAATAATCACTGATTTTCAACCCGGCGGCAGCTGGCTCGGTTTCATTTTTTTTTGATTCCCCTTCCGCCGGCGGTGCGAAGTTCCAGATCTGCAATCCCACCTGCCGGCGTTTCAGCCGAAGGGCCCAGGCCTCGATATCCACCGGTGCGCCAAACAAAATCTGGCTCCCTTCATGATGAATCATTTTTCGGGTAAGGGAGGTGCTTTCCGACTGCAACGCGCAGTAAAGCGATACTTCACGGGTTTCGTTGCGCACATTCTGCATGAACAGGTAATTCACCTCATCATTGGGGGTCATGGCCATGGCCCCCATCCGGGTATCGATTTCCGCCCGCCGCAGATACCGGGACCGCAGGCCATTGCCGTAAATAACCCGGGTGCAGTCCGCCTCTGCTGCCAGACAATGATCTGCATTGGAATCAATGCACAGCACTTCCTGACCGGATTCACTCATAATCCGGGCCATCCCCCGGGCCAGACTGTTGGCCCCCAGAATCACCCATCCTTCCTGGCTGGGCCGCTTCAGCCCCAAAAGCCTTGCCACCAGCCCTCCGGTCAAGCCTGCCACGACCACGGTCACGGTGATTACCAGAAACACCAGGGCGCGCAGTTCATATCCGCCGCTGACGCCTTTGTCGCTCATTTCCACCGCAAACAGGGAGGCCACTGCTGCCGCAACAATCCCCCGGGGGCCGATCCAGGACATGAACAGCCGCTCCCGCAACGCCATATTTGAAAAATGTGTGCCCGCAAACACGGCTACGGGCCGTACAATAAAAATCAGGGCCATCACCACGGCCACCGCCGGCCAGCCCAGTTCTAAAATGTCAGAGATCCGGACATCCGCCGCCAGCAGCACAAACAGCATGCCGATCAACATGACGGTGAGTCCTTCTTTGAACTCCATCAGTTCCTGGCGGGCATAGGTGCTGAAATTACCCATGACAATGCCGGCCATGGTCACAGCGGCAATGCCGCTTTCCGGCATAATCTCATTTGCCCCTTGAAACAGGGCCAATACCAAACACAGGGTAAACACATTTTCCATTCCTTCGGGCACCAGCCCGCGCCGCTTAAATCCCCATCCAAGCAACATTCCCGCGACAGCGCCGCAAATCATGCCAAACCCGATCCGGGAAGCCAGATGCCAGATCCACACCAGGGGGGTACCATGGGCCGGGCTCAGGGCCACTTCCAGGGCCACAATAGCGGTGACCGCTCCAACCGCATCAATAAGCACGCCCTCGGCTTCAAGCACCGTGGCGACCGACCGCTTGACCTTGAGCCGTTTGAGCAGCGGGTTGATCACGGTAGGACCGGTCACCATTACCAGGGTACCGAACAAAATGGCCGTCTGCCAGGGCCAGTCCAGAATGTACCGGGCCGCCGCAGCCCCGCCGGCAATGGTTATCACACCGCCCAGAACAATCAGCTGTCGGATGGATTTTCGCTCTCTTTTCAGACGCGCGAATTTCAAATTCATACCACCTTCAAACAAAATGACGGCAACGGCAAATCCGATCAGGATATTAAGTGCCGGCCCCAGGCTTTCAGGACGGACCAGTCCGAAAATATCCGGACCCGCCAGCATTCCGGTCACCAAAAGCAGGACAATACCCGGAATCCGGAGATGATAAGCCGCCACCTGGGCAATCATGCCCATAACCAGGGCCAGGGCAATGGTCACGGCGGGATTAAAAAAAACAGACAGCGTCAGCATAAATTTTCCTTTTTTCCCACTCTTTCTTGAAATAGAAAATCATTTAACTTCCCTGAACAATGAAATACATCCCTTTTCATGTCAAGGTAAATTATTGTTATCTTAACTTATTTTTACCACAAAGGGTTTTAATGACAATACTGAAGATGAAAAAACAGGTGATGGTTAAAAACGAAAGACAGGTCACTTTTTAAAAAAGAGGCAGGACGAAAAAAATAAAAACGGGCATTGAAACGCCCGTTTTTATTAATATAATGGCGGAGAGACAGGGATTCGAACCCTGGATGCAGCTTTCACCACATACTCGCTTAGCAGGCGAGCGCCTTCAGCCGACTCGGCCATCTCTCCGGAATTTTTTAAGTCTGGCGGGCATTTAACATACCATATCAAACGCCAATCACCAATTGCTTCAAGCCAAAAACAAGCCGCCATAACCTTGATGTTTCTGGCGGAGGGAGTAGGATTCGAACCCACGGAGCTTTCGCTCAACGGTTTTCAAGACCGCCGCCTTCAACCACTCGGCCATCCCTCCCGAATTAAATTTTGTTTGTTACATAATTTATCTTCTCAGGTCAATATTAATTTTCCAGGAATCGCAGTCGCGCCAAAACCGATGGCAGCACCGGGCTGAATCGGGAATGAATATTGACATGCGATTTTTTTAACTTATTATATGTCTGATACCAAAAAAGAGCAAAAAAAATGGCCGGCCGTATTTACGCGGCTTTATTTTTCAAGGGAGATTTTTTAATGAAACAAAAATATTCAATTCTGACGGACACTGACAACGGAAATATGACCATCAAGGAATTTGCCGAACTGGACAAGGGCATGTTTTCCCTGATATTTGAAGAAACCTATGCAATCTCCAAACTCCAGGCCGCCATCGACGAAGGGAAAGAAGCCCTGATTGCCGTCATCCGAACGCCCAACCTTTATCCCATTGCCGAATATGTTGATAAAATCGCCGATGCCGTAATTTCCCAGCTTGGCGACACGCCAGCGGAAGAACCGGTGGAGCTTGTTTTTAATGATATCAAGCTAATGCAGAAAGCCCCGGAAAAACCGGAAGATGCAGAAGACACGGAAGAAGATGAGGATTCTGTGGAAATCGACAGCCTGCTGGACGATGACAAGGATTCCGCCAAAACCGATAAAACCCATGATGATGATGACTGATGCCGCCGTGCGTCAGCTTCCCATAAAAGGAATTAAAAAAATGTTTGAGACAAAAGAACAGGTGCTGGAAAAAATTCTTGAAATGGAAAAACCCGTATGCCCCAACTGCCACCAGGAGATGGACCTCTGGGAAGTGCCGCCGATCACCTTCAGCGACGGGCTGGGCTGGGGATCCCCCTATATGTATGTCTGTTTTAACGATGAATGCCCCATGTATGTCAGCGGATGGAAAAACATGGAAGAAAATTATGCCCAGCATGCATCTTACCGGTGCATTAAAAGCCCGTTTGACAAAAATTTTATGGCCATGCCCGTTTTTTCACCCATTGGCGGACAAGGGCAGATCATAACCGAGCAGGCCCTGATGGAACAGGAGATGCTCAAGGAAGCCACAAAAAAAGGCTTTAATATTCTGGCGGAATGCTACACGTCAAAAGATGATCTTACAGTGGTCCGGATGCTTTTAGATCCTCATGAACCCATGCGGGTCAGACTGAAAGCCGCTGAAATGACCGGGGATCTGGCCGGACTTGAGGCCATTGACCTGATCAACAGTTTTAAATTTGAAAATGAAATTCTGAAAGAAAAAGCAACCGCAGCGGTCACACAGATTCATGAACGCAATTTTACCCGGGAATGCCCGTTTTGCGCAGAAATCATCAAAAAACGCGCCAAAATCTGCAAGCACTGCGGCCGGGAAGTTGCCGGCCAATAGCCTTAAAAAATAACCGCCACTATGCTTGATCCGACTTGTCCGGCCGGCTTGCCAGCCGGGACGTGTCAATGTTATCAATCATTTTCTGAGCCCATTTGGTATCAAACTTCAGGTGAATGGAATAATCGTCAAAAACCATGGGCTGGGCCGCGATCACCGTCACAAGCTGTTCAACCCCGTGATCGGTATTATGCTTCAAGGGCAGCTTGAAGCTGATTTTCAGCCGCCGTCCCAGCAGCATGCGCACGGTTTCTTTTTTTGAACTTTTGATAATAAAAGACAGGCCCCCGGCTGAAAGATCGGCAAGCTCTCCTTTATAACTTTTGCCCATCAGATTGCCGGCTTTGTCCAGAAGCTGAAACAAAAGCGTGCCAGATAGGCTCACCCGTTTATCCGAACGGCGCTCCACGGTTTTTTCCTCAAGCGCTTTTTTTATCTGATCATTTTTATTACAATAATTATAGAGCTTGGATTCCAGTGCCGGGACTTCGTTTTTCCATTTTTTCAGCACGTCCACTTCCAGATAAGTGGTTTTTACACTGCCCAGGGCAACCATGGAAACCGTGCAGACCGTGGCGGAAAAAAACGGTCCCTGGCCGATAATATCCCCGGGATTGAGAATTTTAATCAGATTTTCCTTATCCCCCTGATTAAACAGTGCTTTTACCTCTCCCTTGTTGATAAAATAAAGGCGGCTGTTCAATTTTCCCTGCTCCATGATGGGCTCGCCGGACTGAAACAGTTTTGTTTTCATGGAATAATACAGGGCGTTTCCTTCCGCTGTGGACAACGCATCATAAAGAAGAGACCAGATATCAAGATGCTCCTGATCCACGGCGTCGCTTTTTTCCTCTTCAATAATCTCACCGGACCGAACGATTTCCGTGAGCGCCATGGGATCGGCATCATAGAGTTTTTCATGCAGGGCTTCGGCTTTGGCAAACTTTTTTTCTTTTGCATATTCCACAATCAAATCAAAAAGCAGTTTCACCGCGCCTTCCGCGTCGTTGTTGCGGATGCATTCATCCACGGCTGCTTCCCGTCCGGCTTTATCATTATCAGCCATATCCCCTCCTTATCCCCGTTGCACCAGAATGCTTGAATTTTTTTGGCTGTAACTCATTGGTTTGTCTGTTCAGATAATCTGTAATTTTATTTAATCGCTTTTTTGGCTAAAATCAACCGTCCGCCCATGAAAAACGGCTTATTTCACAAAAAACAGAAAAAGCCGCATTTCCGCCCCAGGCCGGAACGTATATCCGCCGGCGCTTTAAACATTCCGCTGGATGTTGACATTCATGCTGTCATAGGACCTGAAAACGATTTTGTCCTTTTTGCGTTTTGCCTCAGAATATTCGGGCGGATGAAATCCGGATAAAATCTCTGTTGCCTCGGATAAGGACGGAACGGCGGCCAGGCCCTGACTGATTTTTTTTCCGGAAACCGAATCATAGATCACAGCGGTCCGGCTGTCCGTCACCACGGCCCGGGGCAGGGGTCCGGCTATTAGAATGCGGGCCGCGGACACCACTTCCCGCTGGCGGGACTCCAGAGATCCGGCCGCGCATTTGACCACCATAAATTCTTTCCCATCCGCCGACACCACCAGGTCTAGCTGCGAATCATAGGGCTGGCCGTCAATTTCAATGTGAATGTCCGCGTCCACGGCAATGTCTTTTTTTGCATAGCCTTTTTCTTCCACAAGAAACTTTTCCACACATTGCCGGACTTCTTCGGCTCCCACATTGGGGATGATGTTTCCGGTAATATAATCCTCAATCATGTCCTGTTCTTTTTCATTGTTTTTTTCGTTGTCTTTTTCACTGGTCGCCATTTTCTGATTCCCGCGCTACGCTTCTTTGATCAATACATTTCCGGTCATTTCAGCCGGTTTTTCAATATCCAGCAACGCCAGTAAGCTTGGGGCAAGATCTCCAAGCACGCCTTCCGTTAACCGGACACCGTCCGTATCTTTGCACACCAGCACCAGGGGCACCGGATTCAAGGTGTGGGCGGTAAAGGGCTGATTGTTTTCATCTTTCATTTTTTCCGCGTTGCCGTGATCCGCCGTCACCAGCACCGCCCCATCCTGCTCAAGCACGGCGGTCACCACTTTTTCCGCGCAAAGATCCACGGTTTCACAGGCTTTTACCGCGGCCTCGAACACACCGGTATGGCCCACCATATCCAGATTGGCAAAATTCAGAATAATCACCCGGTATTTGGCGGACTGAATCAGAAACACGGTTTTTTCCGCCACGGCAAAAGCGCTCATTTCCGGTTTCAGATCATAGGTGGCCACCTCCCGGGGGGACGGTACAAGCTCCCGGTCCTCTCCGGGAAACGGGGTTTCTTCTCCCCCGTTAAAAAAATACGTCACATGGGCGTATTTTTCGGTTTCCGCGATACGCAATTGGCGCAGACCATTTTCACTGACCACCGCGCCCAGCACATTTTTAAGATGCACCGGCGGAAACGCCACCGGCAGATCAAAGGTTTCATCATAAAGGGCCATGCACACATAGCCGCACAGGCTGACGGTTTTTTCTTTTTTAAACCCGCTGAACCCCGGTTCGGTAAAAGCCCGGGTAATCTGACGGGCCCGGTCCGGCCGAAAATTGAAAAAAATAATCCCGTCCCCGTCTGATACGGTTTTTACCGGAAAACGGCTGCTGTCCACCATGACCACGGGTTTTACAAATTCATCGGTTTCCCCGCGGCCGTAAGCATTTTCCACTGCTGCCACCGGATCGGTTTCAGCAATGCCTTCTCCGCCGGTGTAGAGCCGGTATGCCATTTCCGTCCGCTCCCACCGGGTGTCCCGGTCCATGGCATAATACCGGCCGCAGATAGTGGCAATGCGGCCGATCTGCTTTTCCTCACAATACGCCTGAAGACTCCGGACATAGGAGATGCCGCTGTCCGGGGGCTTGTCCCGGCCGTCCAGGATGGCATGAATATAAACGTCTGTAATCCCTTTTCGGGCGGCCATATCAAGCAGGGCATACAAATGGGCCAGCTGGCTGTGTACGCCCCCGTCCGACACCAGCCCCATGAGGTGCAGGGCGGATTTTTTGTTTTTGACTGTTTCCATGACGGCAGCAAGAGCGGCATTGTCAAAAAAAGACCCGTCTTCAATGGCCATGTCGATGCGCAGCAGCACCTGGTAAACAATCCGGCCGGCGCCGATGTTCAGGTGGCCCACTTCGGAGTTTCCCATAATGCCTTCCGGCAGCCCCACGGCTTTTCCGGAGCAGCGAAGCCGGGTGGTGGGATATTTTTTTTTCAGGCGGTCCAGAAAAGGTGTATTGGCGCATTCAATGGCATTGATGGTTTTATCCGGCACCCCGATACCCCATCCATCCAGAATCATCAGAACAACCGGTCCGCTTGGCTTTTTCATGCTTCAATGCCTCCATTCTGCTGTTTCAGATCTGTTTTTCTTTCTTCCGTTTTTTCCGTATCTTCCGTTTCAACAGGCACCTTTCCGGCGCCGGACCAGAACCCTTCCAGATCATAAAATTCCCGGACCGGCTCCAAAAACACATGCACCAGAATATGACCGTAATCCATCAGCACCCATTGGCCGTCTTTTAATCCTTCCACGCTGATTGGGTTTCGCCCCTTGTTCTTGAGGTCTCTGCGGATGTGTTCGGCAATGGCGGTCACCTGGCGGTTGGATTTTCCGGAACAGATCATGAAAAAATCCGTAAACGAGGTCAGTTTTCTGACATCCAGCACCAGCAGATCCGTTGCTTTTCTGCCACGGGCGGCGCTGATAAAATCTTTAAGCCCGAAAGTCGGTTCTTCAACGGATGTCGGTTCTTCAGTTGTCATACATACAGTCCTTTTTTCAAAATATAATTTTCCACCGCCGGCGGCACCAGGCCGCTGATACTCTCACCCCGCCGGATGCGCGCCCGTATTCCGGTGGCGGAGATGGGAACCGGGGGCACATGATACAGATACAGGGGCTGTTTTTGCGGATGCACATAGCAGTCTTTTTCCGGGACATATTCATATCCGGAATCAATACGGGTCTGTATATACGTTTTCAGCGCCACTGCCCCTGCCGTTTCCCGGGAAAAAGCCGGCGATTCCGCCGGCCGGGTCATAATAATCATGGGTATCACATCAAAAAAAATTTCATAGGTTTTCCAAGTATGAAATTCCAGAAACGCATCTATGCCCAGCATCAAAAAACAGGGACGGGCCAAAGGCATCTTTTTTTTAAACGCCACCACCGTGTCAATACTGTAGGACAGCCCCTGGCGCCGAATCTCCATATCTGATACCACAAAACGCGCTTTGCCGGCAACAGCCGCCTTCAGCATTGAAAGACGATCCCCTGCATCCGCCAGATTTTCAGTTCCCTTGTGCGGCGGCTGGGCACAGGGAATAAAATAAACCGTGTCCAGACAAAAACCGTCGCAAACTGCCCGGGCTACTTTTAAATGTCCCAGATGAATGGGATTGAAGGTGCCGCCAAACAGGCCAATGCCGTTCACACAAAACTCCATTGATGCGATTTTGGTGGTGAAGGCTCAGTGTATCCCATAAAAAAGCGGGTATCAAACAGAATTATAAAGGATTATACGCATTTTTCGGCATCAGGGCAGGAATTTTTCAGGGAAAGCCAGGCTGATTTGGCGTCAGAACATATTGAAATTACAGTGAAAAACCATTAAGAACCGCCAGGTTGTCCCGGTGCACAACCTCATCATAGCGTTTTTCCCCCAGACATTCGGCAATCCGGTCGGTGCGGCAGCCCATGATTTTCTGGATATCCCGGGATCCGTAATTAACCAGTCCAATGGCAATCCGCTCCGCGCCGGCATGGCTGATTTCCACGGCATCTCCCACGCCGAAATCCCCTTCGACTCCGATAATGCCGCCGGGAAGAAGGCTTTTGCCGCGCGTTAAAATGGCTTTTGCCGCGCCGGCATCAATTTTGAGAATGCCTTTGGGTTTGACATTATATCCGATCCAGCATTTCCGGCTGGACATTTTTTCCCGGGCCGGCACAAAAAAAGTACCGATATTTTTTCCGGAAAACAGTTTTTCCAGAATATCCGGTTCCCGGCCGGACGTGATGACCATAGGGATGCCGGCAGTGGTTACCTTTTCCGCGGCCCGTATTTTGCTGAGCATGCCGCCGGTGCCCAGGGTGCCTGGAATGTCTCCGGCAATGGCTTCAATGCGTTCATCAACGGCCTCCACCACCGGTATCAGCGTGGCATTGGACTGGACCCGGGGGTCGCCGGTATACATGCCGTCAATATCCGTCAGATTGATCAGCAGATCCGCATTCATGAGCATGGCGATCATGGCAGACAGGTTGTCGTTGTCCCCGAACCGGATCTCATCCACCACCACGGTGTCATTTTCATTGATCACCGGCACGATTTTCCAGTCCAAAAGCGTGTTCAGGGTATTTCTGGCATTCAGGTACCGGTCCCGGCTGGCGGTGAGATCATCTCCGGTAAGCAGAATCTGGGCCACCATAATATTGTACACCTGAAAGGCTTTTTCATATTCCAGCATCAGCCCGGGCTGTCCCACTGCGGCAATGGCCTGGCGCCGGGGGATATCGTCCGGTCGTCTGGACAGACCGATTTTTTTCTGGCCCGATGCCATAGCCCCGGAAGAGACCAGGATCACTTCCATGCCTTTTTTCATCAACCCGGCGATCTGGCAGGACAACGCATAAATGACCGGAAGGTTCAGGCCCTGGTCAGAGGTAAGCACATTGCTGCCCACCTTTACCACAAGCCGCCGGGTCTGCTGTAAAAATTCCTGCCGGTCAATCATCGTCATGGTGGGGTGTTTGATGGTTGTGCGCTTGATTAATATTATAATTTAAAACAGTTACCAGCTTATCCACGCCGGTGCCGGTAAGGGCGGAAATGGTATACACCGGTTTCTGAGCGGTTTTCTGCTGTTCTGTTTCCTGATCCAGAGCCGCTTTAAAAGCGATAACAGCCGTTTCCGTATCCGGCATATCTGTTTTGTTCAACACAATAATTTGCGGCTTTTGGGACAGGGCCGGGCTGAACCCGGTCAGTTCCCGGTTGATGGCGCGATATGCGTTGAGCGGGTCCGCCGGATCAATGGCCGTGGCATCCACCAGGTGCAGCAGAATACGATTGCGTTCAATGTGACGTAAAAACTGAATGCCCAGTCCCGCGCCGGTGTGAGCCCCTTCAATAAGACCGGGAATGTCCGCTACCACAAACGGTTCTCCCCCGGGCGGCGAAACAACACCAAGGGATGGGGTCAGGGTGGTAAACGGATAATCCGCCACCTTGGGCCGGGCCGAGGATATTTTGCGGATCAGCGTGGATTTTCCCGCATTGGGAAAACCGATAATCCCTATATCCGCCAGCAGTTTAAGCTCGAGTTTTAAATTAAAGGATTCTCCGGCCAGGCCGGGCTGTGCATACCGGGGGGTGCGGTTGGTGGATGAGGCAAACCGTTTGTTGCCTTTTCCGCCAAGTCCGCCGCGGGCAACAACAAAGGTTTCATTGAGGGTAACACAGTCTTTGATCAGGGTGCCGGTGTCGGCATCCGTGATCAGGGTGCCGGGAGGAATTTCTATGATGCGGCTTTCGCCTTTTTTCCCGGATTTATGGGCACCCTGGCCATATCCGCCGTTCCGGGCCTTGAAACTTTTGTTATAGCGAAATTGCTGCAGGGTGCGGCGGCGGGTGGTGGTCAAAAATACCACATCCCCGCCCCGGCCGCCATCACCGCCGTCCGGCCCGCCTTTGGGAATAAACTTTTCCCTTCGGAAGCTTACACAGCCCCGGCCGCCGTCGCCGGCTTTAACAAAAATTGACGCTTCATCTATAAATTTCAATCGGTGTAAACACTGACTTTTTTCCGGGAACGGCCCTGCCGCTCATAGGCAACCACCCCGTCAATTTTTGAAAACAGGGTATAATCCTTGCCCATGCCCACATTCTGTCCCGGATGAATTTTGGTTCCCACCTGACGGACGAGAATATTGCCTGCCCGGACCGTCTGGCCGCCATATATTTTAATCCCCCGACGCTGGGCGTTGGAGTCCCGACCGTTTTTTGAACTGCCACCAGCTTTTTTATGTGCCATGCGTATGTCTCCTTATCTGGCTAACCTCCGACGGAATCCCTTTTCCCGGGAGCGCCGGACATCAATTATGCACTGATTTTTTCAATTTTCACCGCCGTGTAATCCTGGCGATGTCCCTGGGTCCGGCGATACCGTTTGCGGCGTTTGTATTTGAAAACAATAATTTTTTTGGCACGATCCTGTTCCACAATGCGGGCGTCCACGGAAGCACTCTCCACCACGGGCTGTCCAACATTCAGGGTATCGCCATCCGCCACCAAAAGGACTTTGTCAAAAGTTACGGAATCGCCGACATCGCCGGATACCTTTTCAATCCGCAACACATCGCCCTCTTCCACCTTATACTGTTTTCCGCCAGCTGCAACTACAGCATACATGATTTCCCTCCATTTATACAAACTTAAATCCAACTTTTAAGAAATCCAAAAATTATAGTTTTTTTTCTTGTTTTGTCAACAAAAATATTATTTATCACACGGTAAAAAGAATCAAGGCCGAAATTTTAATTCCCCTGAATCAAAAAAAGGGACATTCACAAGAATGCCCCCTTTTCAGTATATTTTCAGAAAATTTAAGCGGTCAGTTCTTCCTTGACCCCGATAAAGACCTTGTACAAAATGGTCAGAATTAAAAATCCGGTGCCGTAAATCGCAATAGCGATCATGACTTCGGGAAATGTCGGGAAATACTCGTTTACTTCATGCAGGGGATTGGGCACAAACCCGCCGGCCACCATGCCCATGCCTTTGTCGATCCAGATACCGACAAAAGTAAACCCACAGGCCACCGCCAGCACGGCTTCGTTTTTCCGGGCGGACGGAATCAGCAGCAGAATAATGCCGCTCACAATCAGCACCATGGCCGTCCACATCCAGGGCACCAGCACACCATGGCCGTGAAGACCGAAAAACAGATATTTCAGATGATCCAGATGTTCCGGAATCTGGCTGTACATGGCCACAAACACCTCACACAAAAAGAAAAACATGTTGGCAATGGAACCGTACAGCACCACCTTGGACAGGGTCTGAATCTGTTCCTTGCCCGGATCAAAAGTTGTAACCTTGCGAACCAGCAGACACAAAAGAATCAGAAACGCGGGACCAGCGGCAAACGCGGACGCCAGAAACCGGGGCGCCAGCACAGCGGTCAGCCAGAAGCCTCTGCCGGGCAGACCGCAGTACAGAAACGCGGTCACGGTGTGAATGCTCACGGCCCAGGGAACAGACAGATAAATAATGGGTTTGATCCATTTGGCCGGGGGAACGGAATTACGTTCCGCATCCAGCACGTTCCAGCCCACCACCAGGTTGATCAGCAGGTATCCGCTCAAAACGATCATATCCCAGAAGAGCATGGAATGGGGTGTGGGGTGAATCAGCACATTCAACAGCCGCATGGGCTGCCCCAGGTCGGCAATAATAAACAGGATGCACATGATCACCGAGGCAATGGCCAGAAATTCGCCCATAATGGTGATCCGGCCGAACGCCTTGTAATTATGAAGATAATAGGGAATTACCAGCATAACCGCGGACGCGGCCACCCCAACCAGAAAGGTGAACTGGGCAATGTAAAACCCCCAGGTCACGTCCCGGTTCATTCCGGTAATGCCCAGACCAAAATCCAGCTGCCTTAAATAAAAAACAAACCCTGCAGTGATGATTCCCATCAGCACTAACAGCCATATCCAATAGGCCTTATTTCCTTTTAAAGCTTTTTCCAGCATAACCACCTACCTTATACTATGTAATAGACCGACGGGTTGGTACCCAGGTTTTGTTTACGCCGAATCGCAAAATTTTCTTTGAGCACCTTGCGAATTTCCGACTGGGGATCTTCCAGGTCTCCGAAAATCAGCGCGCCTTTGGCGGCTTCCACACAGGCCGGCTGTTTGCCGACCGCCAGCAGTTCGGCACAGAAATTACATTTTTCCACCACACCCTTCATCCGGGTGGGAAATTCCGTATTTTCCTTTTTAATGGCCCCCCGGGGATCCCTGAAATTAAAACTCCGGGAACCATAAGGGCAGGCGGCCATGCAGAACCGGCAGCCGATACACCGGTGAAAGTCCATGAGCACAATGCCGTCCTCCCGCTGAAAGGTTGCCTGAGTGGGGCAGGCCTGAACACAGGGAGGATTGGCGCATTGGTTGCAAAACACGGGAATGGGAAGATGTTCAAAACGCTCGGCCAGAAAAGGATCGGTTTTCTCCGGAAACGCATGCTTGTATTCGGTATTCCAGATCCATTTAATTTCATGGTCTTTATTTTCATGGTCCGGCACATTGTGGATCTGGTGACAGGCTTTTTCGATGTTCCGGCAAATTCTGTCCGTCAGTTTCCGGGTATCCACCACCATGCCCCAGCGTTTGGCGGTCAGCGCCTTGGAACTCGGCTTATAGGTCGGTTTCGCCGAAGCCTGGCCGTCAGAGGCCATCACGTTGTCTGATATGATTCCATCCAGCAGGGACAACGACCCAAGCCCCAGAACAGACACCCCGGCGAATTTCAAGAAATTTCTTCTGTTTTTCTCCATCACTTTTTC
>JAABSH010000024.1 GCA_011390465.1 Desulfobacteraceae bacterium | reverse complement strand
TCATGGTCTCCACAAACGGCACCTCATCATCCACCAGCATGACATAGGATGTTGTCATCATTGCACGTCTCCTTTTTTCTGATATTTCAATTGAATTTCATTTATCTTTGATGCAACCGTAAAAAGTCAGATTCAGGCGGCAAAGTATAAAAGTTCAAATTCGAGGCGCGCAAATTCCCAGCAATGAGGCGTACTTGGCGTACGTTGAAGCAGCTGGGAATGCAGCGCAACAAAGAATTTGGACTTTTTCCTTTGCTGTCATTCGTTTCTGAAATCATCGGCACTGATATTATAGCGCCGCATGATCTGTTGCAGGGACTGGCGTTCCAGGCCGCATTCCCGGGCCGCCTGGGTGACATTGCCCCCGGTTTTTTTGAGCAGACGGCCGATAAATTCGGCATTAAAGGATTCGAGCAGAGACGCTTTGGCCGCTTTATAGGACAGATCGGCAACGGCGGCGGCAGCCGGTGCTGTTGCCGCCGTTGTTTCTGTTTTGGTTCCTGCTTTGAATTTTTCCGCAAATCCCACGTCCCCGGGCCGGATTTCATCGGCTTTGGAAAACATGATACCCTGGACGATTACGTTTTCCATCTCCCGGATATTTCCGGTCCAGGCATAATCCATGAACATGCGCAAAAGCTCAGCGGAAATCCGTTTGGCCGGCTGCTTGAGTTTGGCGCAGTGTTTGGATAGCAGATGGGTGGCCAGAAGGGAAATATCCTCCCGCCGTTCCCTGAGGGGCGGGAGTTTGATGGGCAGCACATTGAGCCGGTAGAAAAAATCCTCTCTGAATTCGCCGCTGGCAATTTTGGCTTTTAAATCCTGGTTGGTGGAGGCGATAATCCGCACATCCACCTTGATGGTGGCGGTGTCCCCCAATGGTTTGATCTCTTTTTCCTGGAGCACCCGCAGCAGCTTGGTCTGGATGGTGGGGCTCACGTCTCCGATTTCATCTAAAAAAATCGATCCACGGTGGGCTTCCTGAAACATGCCCTGCCGGTTGCGGGTGGCATGGGTAAATGCGCCTTTCCGGTATCCGAACAGCTCGCTTTCCAGGATCTGTTCCGGCACGGTGGGGCAGTTCACCGGCACAAAAGGGGCATTGGCCCGGTCGCTTAAGGCATGCACGGCCCGGGCGGTCAGGTCTTTGCCGGTACCGGATTCGCCGGTGATGAGCACCGTCAAATCGGTTTTGGCCACCATGCGGATGGTTTCAAACACCCGCTGCATGGCCGGGCTTTCCCCCACAATGTCCTGAAAGATATGCGCGCTTTCACATGCTTTTTTGAGCCGGAGATTTTCTTTGATCAGGGTGCTACGTTCCAGGGCCTTTTCAATTCTGACGATCAGAGAATCCAGATCAAAGGGCTTGGTAATAAAATCATAGGCCCCCATTTTAATGGCTTCCACCGCGGTTTCAATGGAGCCGTGGGCCGTCATCATCATGACGGTAAGCTCTGGAAAGGACTCCTTGATCCGGACGAGCAGTGTCAGGCCGTCCATTTCCGGCATTTTGATATCTGCCAGCACCAGATCAAACGGGTCTTCCGCGATTTGCGCCAGGGCGGCTTTGCCCGATTCAGCGGTAACCACCCGGCATCCCAGATCTGTTTCCAGGGTGCGTTTTAAAAGACGCCGCATATCGGCTTCATCGTCAACAACAAGGATCGCATTAGTGTTCATCCGGTTTCTTTCCCCGCCATGTCCTCATTTGGTTGCGTCTGTATTTCCGGATTCACGGGCAGGGTGAGGATAAATTCAGTCCCCAGCCCGGGTTCACTGGATACATCAATATGCCCGCCATGGCTTTTAATAATGCCGTAGCTCACGGCCAGGCCCAGTCCGGTGCCTTCGCCAGTGGATTTGGTGGTGAAAAACGGGTCAAAAATCCGGCTCAGGTTTTCCCGTTCAATGCCGTATCCGTCGTCTTTGATGCTGATGCGCATCTGGCGGCAGGAGACGTCATAAGTCGTTTTGATGATAATGGTGCCTTTGTTGTCCGTGGCGTGCTGGGCGTTCATCAGCAGATTGATCAGCACCTGCCGGATTTTTTCACCGTCCAGGATCATGGCCGGAGCGTTTGTGTCGTAATCTTTGATAATGGTAAGCGCGTTTTGCCGCAGCCGCCGCTGGATAAAGGTGAGCACATCTTCAATCAGGGCATTGATGTTGATTTTTTCCTGTCTGGGGTTGGGACTCCGGGCAAAGTTGAGCAGATCTTCCACAATGGCTTTGCAGGCCTTGACGTTTTTTTCGATGATTTTAAGATCTTCATATTTCTGGGACCCTGCCGGTTCACCCCGGGAGAGCAGCTGGGTATAGCCCAGGATAATGCCCAGGGGATTGTTGATCTCGTGGGCAATGCCCGAAGACAGCTGGCCGATGGACGCCAGCTTGTCTGCCTGGGCAATTTGTTTTTCAGAGCGGGCCAGGGCCCGGGTACGTTCGGCCACCCGTTTTTCTAAATTTTCATTGAGTTCAAGCACCTGTTCATGGGCCCGGGTCAACGCTTCCTGGTCGCCGGACATCTGGTGGTAAATCTGCCAGACCCGCTCGAAAAACAGCGTAAAAGAGGCCACCAGAAACAACAGAAACGTATTGATGCTGCCGCTGTAAGGACGGATGGCCTGCCAGGTTCCGGCATGGCCCCCCAGCATCAGCAATTCTTTGAGAATATGTCCGGCAGACCGGGAAATGGCAAATCCGCACAGGCAGTAGGACACCCACAAAAGATACGTCCAGATTACGTTGTTCGGATCCCGGCGGCTCAGGGCGCGCACATGATAAAGACAGAGACCGGAAAGAGCAATCATGGCCATGGCGCCGATCACATCCACCAGCCAGATGGGGAGCGCGGTTACCGTCATGATTCCGGCCTTTGCTGAAAACCGGTCTGCGCGATTTTGTGCTGTGCTTCCCGGTTGAGACGCCGCAGGCCCAGATACATGAACCAGAGGGCCGGCACACACCAGAGGTGATCCATTTTGGTCAGGTAATAAAAGACTGCAATCACTGGATTGTCTGTTTCAATGTGAATCTGCCAGGGACCGGTTCGGGTGACCCGGATCCATTCATAAAATTCATCAATCTGATGGGCGAAAAAAGCGTCCACGGTCCAGATGATAAACAGCAACGCGGCATACTGAATATACCGCCATCCGGGGTTTTTGCTCAGGCCATGGGATCTGATCCAGTAAATCAGAAGCCCCATGGAAAACATGAAAAAAAGATGGGAAATCTGGTGAACCACCAGGCCTTCCGGGTCTCCGTGGGTCTGGGTGGCCATGGCCGGCACTACCGAGAACTGCAAAAACACCAGTGCCGGGCCAATGCGGCGGCATAAAAAAGGGAAAACGGATGTTGTGCGCTTATTTTTCACGGTGTCCTGCAGCAACGGATTTTTCAGTAGCGGGGTTTTTTACCAGATCAGAGAGCCGCATGGGCCGGCCCATGGCTTCGGCATCTGTTTTCATTTGCCGGGCCACGGCCGCAAAAAACGGAATGCGGGTTTTGATTTTGGAAAAAAGAATTGCTGCCAGAATAAACAGCGGGATAAACGTGGCCAGATAGCCCACCGCCCCAATGCCGGTCATATGGAAATCCACATCCTTGAACCGGGTGTCCATCCAGGCCAGTGCAAAGGGCACCGGCCACAGGGAAGCCATGCCCATGGCCATGCGCGAGAAAAAAAACTTACCAAACGCGTCATTGGCCACCTTGTTGCTGGCCTTGTAGGCGCCCTTGTCTTTGGCAGACAGCGCTTTTAACGACAGGTTGTGCATGCGCACCATTTCCTGGTTGTCCGTGTTCAGCCACGACCGGTTCCAGCGCCAGATCACGGCCTGGGTGGTCTGGCCCAGGACAAGACAGAACACTGCCAGACAAAACGTGCCGAACAGATATCCGACAATGGGCACCGGAGACACCCGGTAAAATGAAATCAGAAACGCGTCGATGTGATGCAGCATGGGGAAGGGCCTGCGTTAAAAGTTAAAAATTACGAATTATGAATTACGAATTAAAATGTAAAAAATTACCACAGAGGGCACAGAGATCTCAGAGAAAAATGAGAAAGGGGCAAAAGGGAGAGGTTTCTCTGTGGCCTCTGTGGTTTTGCTATTTTTTACCGGATTAGAAGGGTGGTACAATACTGAACCCCAGAAATCCCTTGGTGGTATACCGCAACCCAACATAAAGCGCCAGGACCACGAAAATCCGCTTCAGCCAGATGTCCGGAATATATTTGGAGGTTCTCGGTCCGATCATGGAACCTACAAAAACCCCCACCAGTTCCATGCCGATGAGCGGCCAGAAAATGGGCACGCTTTTGACGAACATGTAGGTGAAAATACTGGTGATCATGCCGATGAGCACGGCCAGGGACGAGGTGCCGGCCACCAGAAACATGGGCAGCCCGGCCACACTGGTCAGAAACGGCACAAAGAGAAATCCGCCGCCCACACCCAGAAAAGAGGCAATGGCTGCGATAAAAAATCCACCGATCACGGGAATAATGGGTTTAAAGCTGAATTCCACGCCGTAGAAGGTAAACCGGACGTTTTTCAGGCTCCATTCCACTACCTTTACGCCGCAGTCTTCGGGTTTTAAGGTGTCGCATTTTTCGACATTTGCTTTTTCAAAAGCGTCTGCCGCGGCTTTGGCTTCTTTTTTCCGGGACTGGCCCCGGGGCGTGGTTTCATAAAACAGAAAACCGCCCAGCACCAGTACGATGAGACCGAAGTAGCCAAGATAGGCTTTGAGGGAGATTTTTCCGGCGGTGAGGACCGGCACCAGGTAACTGCCGGACACCGACCCGATGGCGAGAAAAATGGCCAGGGGCAGCACCAGCCGGCCCATTTTGTAGTAGTTGAAGCTTCCCACCATGGCGCTTAACCCCACCATCCACTGGTTGGACACTCGGATGCTGTCGGTGATCAGGGAATTGATGGACGGGGAGGTTTTTTGAAAGGTTTTGGCATAATCCGCCAGCCCGAACACGGTGATGTGGCCCACGCCGGACATAATGCCGCCAAAGGCCCCCACAGTGGAAAAGATCCACCCCACCCACACGGCCCATAGGAAGGCAATGACCAGGCCGGGGTCCGGCGCGCCGGGAATTCCCAGAAAACCGGGGGCGGCGGTCGGGTCAAGCTGTCCCGGCTCCGTGCCCTTGGGAGTGGCCGCAATGGCCGCTTCCAGGGATTCGGCAACAGCCGTTCCGGCGACCAGCAGCGGCCCGGCCAGGACAATGGCGAGCATGACAAACAGAATTAAGTTGTTGCGGTTTTTGTTCACAGATTACCTCCTGTTAAAGATGAAAGTTAAATTCCATGGGTACTTTCCATAAGATTTGCTGCTAAAGACAGTCAACCCAATCGCACTTGGAACAAATGCAAACTTTATGCCATAGAAATGAAGCCCATCTGATGAACAAAAAATCGTGCCCGGGGCAGGGGCTTTCGCATAAACAGGCGCAACACAATAAAACTGATGTGAAACCGAATCAGGATCCCGGCAGTTTGTAAAAATTTTAATCAGGAAAACACTTTTTTATCTGGTTTTTTTATGGCAAAAAAACCCTACATGCGCAATATTTTTTTTGCACTTTATTTTAATATATTTATTTTATTAGCTATTTTGTAAGGCAAGAAAAACATACCACTGCAAACTTTTTATTGCGATTCAACCGCTCTGCTGCATAAAAAAAATTGCATGAAGTGATGATGTCTGGAATAATTTTTATTAAATTCAATTGGTTATTTTATATTTTGCAGAAAGCAGTTTCCGGACTGTCAAAATAAAATGGTATGAATATTGCTTTGAGTAAGTGATTGGGCATGGCAGCATGGCATCCAAAAATAGAAATACCTTAGGTGTCCGCGTGTCAGATAGTTAAGGATAAAAACATCAGAAAAAAGAAGAGGACAGGATGGAAAAAGATATTAACAGTTTGTGTTTTATGTGCTCAGTCAGGTGTCCGATTCAGGTTCACGTCAAAGCGGGACAGGCTGTATCCATTATCGGCAATCCCCATGTGCCGGGTATTGAGGGCAGTTTGTGCCCCAAAGGCGCGGCCGGCCTTTCATTGTTGAGTGACACCCAGCGGGTCCAGACCCCTATGATCCGGGAAGGGGAGCGCGGAGCCGGAAAATGGCGCAATGCTTCCTGGGATGAGGCCATGGAGTATATTGCCCAGCGGCTGAAATCGGTTATTTCAGCACATGGGGGTCGCAGTGTGGCCTGGGGGGAACGGACTCAGCTTTCCACCCATATCAGCAAAACATTTATGCGGGCCATTGATTCCCCCAACCATTTTACCCACGACGCCCTGTGCAAAGGGTCCCTGAACACGGCGTGCCGCTCCCTGACGGGGTATACCGATCCCCAGATCGGCATTGACTACGCGAACACCCGTCATCTGGTGCTGTATGGCAGAAACATGTTTGAAGCCATGGAAGTAAAACCCGTGCGTCAGTTTTCCCGGGCCATGGAAAACGGCGCCCGGCTCACTTATATCGATCCCCGGGCCACCATCACCGCCAGCAAGGCCCACCGGTACTGGATGATCCGGCCGGGCACGGATCTCGCGCTTAATTATGCGCTGATGCACATCATCATTAAAGAAAACCTCTATGATGCCGCGTATGTCAAAAAATGGGTGACCGGGTTTGATGCCCTGGCCGCCTTTGTGGAACCCTACACCCCGGAATGGGCGGCGGCGGAAACTGGCATCTCCGCCCGGGAAATGGTGGAATTTGCCGAAGAGGTGAGCCGACAGAAACCCAAAGTGGTGTTTCATTTTGGTTACCGGTGCGCCAATCATGAAAATGAAATTTATCTGCGCCGCTCCATTTTAATGCTCAACGCCCTCATGGGAAGCATTGAAGCCCCGGGCGGAATGTTTATCAAGAAAGGTCCGGGTGAAGTGGGTGCCAAACCTGCCAGAAAACTGACGGATCAGGAGTTGCCGAAATGCGCAGACATCCGGTTCGATAAGGTGGGCACTCCGGATTTCCCGCTGCCGGACCCGGCCCATGGCGTGGCCCAGATGCTGCCCGAGGCCATCTTAAAAGAAGATCCCTATCCCATCAAAGCCCTGATGGCCTACCGGTTTGATCCTCTCATGTCCATTGCCGACACCGCCCGAACCCGGAAGGCGTTGGACAAACTGGATCTTATTGTTACCATTGACATCAATTACAGTGATATTGCCTGGTATTCGGATGTGATTCTGCCGGAATCCACTTATCTGGAACGTATGGATTCCCCCCAGCAGGCCAATGGATTGAAACCCCAGATGTTTTTGCGCCAGCAGGCGGTGGGGCCGCGCTATGATACGCGTCCCGGCCCTGAAATTATCAAAATGCTGGCCCATCGCATGGGGCTGTCCCAGTATTTTCCTTACGAAACCGTGGAAGATCTTGTTCGCTGGCAGCTGGAACCCACCGGGTTTACGGTCTCAGATTTTGCGGAAAAAGGATTTGTGGCCTATACGGATAAGGCCATCTGGTGGGATCGGGACACCGGCATTAAATTCAAGACCCCGTCCGGCAGGATTGAGTTTGTTTCCGCGCTTCTGGAAGATGCCGGATACCCGTCCTTTCCCGCGTACCAGGCACCAAACGCCCCGAAACAGCCGGACATGTTCCGTCTGATTGTGGGCCGGTGCGCCCAGCACACCCATATTTCCACCCAGAACAACCTGTATTTAAATGAGCTGGTGTCTGAAAATCCTCTCTGGATCAGCAAAAAATCCGCGGAAAAACTGGGTATTTATCACAATCAGCCCATTGTGGTCAGTTCGGACCGGTATGAAGGGGAAATGCACGCCAAGGTCACGGAATTCATCCGGCCGGAATGTGTGTTCATGCTGCACGGATTTGGTCATCAGGTGCCTTTTGCCGGCCGCTCCTATAACAAGGGCCAGTCTGATGCGGCATTCATGGAAAATATCACTGACGCGGTCGGGGGCAGTCCGGCGTTTCATGAAACCTTTGTCCGGGTCCGTCCCCTGCGGTAACCCGAAAAATCGCTTAAATTTATAGCAGTCAGGGAGTTGAATCAATGAGCAAATATTATCTTTTTCATGACCAGAAAAAATGTATCGGGTGCCAGGCCTGCGTCGTGGCATGCAAAAGCCGGCAGAACCTTCCCAAAGGCCCGTTTCCGTCGCTGTTGATCACCATCGGCCCCCAATGGGTGGGAACCCGCCCCCAGATGGCCTTTGCCTTTATGCCCTGTTTCCAGTGTGAGAATCCCTGGTGTGTGGCGGCCTGTCCTACCGGGGCCATGCAGCGGCGGCCGGAAGACGGCATTATTATTGTGGACCCCAATGTCTGTGTGGGATGCAAGACCTGCATGTCTGCCTGCCCCTGGGGATCGCCCCAGTGGAATCCGGAAACCGGCAAAGTGGTGAAATGCGATTCCTGTTATGACCGCCTGGAACAGGGCCTGCAGCCCGCCTGCGTGACGGTCTGCCCCACGGCCTGTCTGTATTTCGGCACCCCGGACGAGATCCCCGAAGTCCGGCGGGAACGCTATGCCCGGGCCATGATTCATGATGGTGAACAGGAGAATTAAACACCTTTAGATTCAGTAAGAGGCTGTACCCATGACAGACCCCACCTGTAAAGTGAACGATCTTGGCATCTGGCTGAAAAAGCAGATGGATGAGGGAAAATTTGAAACCCCGCGATCCCGGCAGCAGGCAACCGAAATTTCCGGATTTTTATCTGAAGTTTGCCAGGGCCTGGCCGAAGAAGACCACATCACCGCCATTATGAAGCGGGCCGATTTTCTGGCATCCGCCGGGGAAACAGCGGAAATTCGCGGCGCCGGCAAAAAAATAATTTCCGATGTGGAAGAAAACCTGGAAATTTTTCTGGGCCATATTCAGACCCATACCTGTCCGTCCGGGGCCTGCCCCATGCTGACCCCGGCCCCCTGCCAGATGGCCTGTCCCGCGGGCATTGATATTCCGTCATACCTGACCCTTGTGGGACAGGGGCGCTATGAAGAGGCCATTGACGTGATCCGCAAGGACAATCCCTTTCCCTGGGTCTGCGGCCTGGTCTGCACCCACCCCTGTGAATTCATGTGCGTGCGGGCCCGCATGGACGCGCCCGTGGCCATTATGGACATGAAAGGCCTTGCCGCGGAAAAGGCCATGAGCGCCCGGCAGTATAAAAATCCGGAACCCAAACCGGACAACGGCCATAAAATCTGCATTATCGGTGCCGGCCCCGGCGGCATGACCGCTGCGTATTATCTGGCCCTCAGGGGATACCGGGTCACCGTGATTGAGGCCCTTCCGGTCAGCGGCGGCATGATGATGGTGGGCATTCCCCGGTACCGGCTGCCCCGGGAAGTGATCGACCGGGAAGTGGCCATGATCCAGGATCTGGGCGTGGAGTTCCGGTTCAATACCCGGGTCGGCAAAGACATCACCGTGGCGGCGCTGGAGCAGGAAGGGTTTGAAGCCTACCTCCTGGCCATTGGCGCCCATGGATCGTATAAACTGATGATTCCCGGAGAAGATGATTTTCCCCAGGTGATCACGGCAGTGGATTTTCTCTTGCGCGTGGCCCTGGGGGATCACCGGCCCCCCGGCCGCCGGGTGGCGGTGATCGGCGGCGGCAATGTGGCCATCGACGCGGCCCGCACCTCCCTGCGGCTGGGCAGCGAAGAGGTTACCATCCTGTATCGCCGCACCCATGATCAGATGCCGGCCCATCATATGGAAGTGGTGGAAGCCGAAGAAGAAGGCATTCAATTTTCATTTTTGACCATTCCCAAAAAAATTCACGGCGAAGACGGCCGGGTCACCGCCATTGAATGTGTGCGGGCTGAACTGAGCGAACCGGACGCCTCCGGCCGGCGGCGGCCGGTGCCGGTGGAAGGCAGCAATTATGAACTGGCCGTGGATACGGTGATTCCGGCCATTGGCCAGGAAGTCAACGGCAGCGGGCTTGAACGGTTTGAAGACATGCGCTGGACCCGTCGAAATACCATTCAGGCCAATACCCTCAGCATGGAAACCCACCAGGCCCGGGTATTTGCCGTGGGCGACGCGGTTACCGGCCCGGCCACGGTGGTGGAGGCCATCGCAGGCGGCAAAAAAGCCGCCCATGCCATCCACCGGTATTTTGAAGGATTTCCCCAGCCCAAATTTCCCCGGGCCCCCACCCGACGGGGGCGGATGGCGTTTTTCCAGGTGCCGGCGGCATTGAAAGCGGATCTCAAACGGGTGGAAATGCCCCTTTTGGGCAATGAACGCCGTCGCATCACCTTTCAGCAGGTGCGGCTGGGGCTGGATGACACCCAGGCCCGGAACGAAGCCCGTCGCTGTCTGCGCTGCGATGTCTGCATCCGCTGCGGCCGGTGCGTTGAGATTTGCCGGGATAAAATGGGCATCAACGCCCTTGAGCTGGGATATATGGATTTTGATCATCCGGGAAAAACCGATCTCAAGATCACCGCCGAGCGTTGCATTGCCTGTGGGGCCTGTGCCACCAACTGCCCCACCGGGGCCATGCAGATGACCGATCAGGGCGGCATGCGGGTGCTGTCCCTGTGCGGCACGGAATTAAACCGCCTGAAGCTGGAATATTGCGAAAAATGCGGCGCGGTGATCGGCCCGGCCCGATACCATGATTACATCATGCGCCGGATCCGGGAAATCAGTCCGAAGCTGGCCGGGAAACGGGTGTGTCTGGACTGCGCCCGCCAGGAGACCGGCCGGCGGCATGTGGAAATGGCACCGCCGGAAAAAGAGTAGCCGGGGAGGGGGGTGCAGGTTGAAACCTGCACGACCCTTTCAATTATCGAAATCGCTATCGCTATCGGGATCGGTATCGATCCCGATCCCGATAGCGATTTCGATAAAAACAAATTAAGGGTTTTTACCATTTACAAGGGGACACAACATGACGTTTCGAAACGGCCAGAAAGTAGAAATTTACCAGAAGTCAGCCGATGAAAGCTGGGAATCCTATATGGATGAATTTGTGGGCCTGCACGGCATTATTACGGACCCGGACGCGGTGAAAAATGATCCCGATGCCCTGGTGGAAGTCAGTCTGGATGAAAAAGGCACCCACCGGTTTCCCCAGGATTGCCTGCGGATTTTAGAAGACTAACGTAAAAGAGGAGCCCATGCCAGAAATAATTTTAAACGGACAACCCCTTCAGGTTCCGGAAGACAAGAATTTGCTGGAAATTCTGCGGGGGGAGGGACTTCGCATCCCTTCGTTATGCTATCATCCGGCCCTTTCTCCGGCCGGGGTATGTAAATTGTGCGCCGTGGAAGTAAAAACACCGGGCAGGGAGCCAAAAGTCCGGCTGTCCTGCGCCCTTCGGCCCAAAGACGGGATGGAAATCCGGACGGATTCCGCAGCCGTGTATGACGCCCGGGTCAAAGCGTTTCAGCGGCTGGTGCAGTATGCACCGGAATCACCGGTCATCCGGACCCTGGCGGAAGAATACAACATTGATCTGGGACCGGCCCCGGACGAATGCATCCGCTGCCGTCTGTGTACCCGTCTGTGCAGGGAAATTGTGGGGGCCGGAGCTCTTA
Source organism: Desulfobacteraceae bacterium (assembly GCA_011390465.1). Taxonomy (GTDB): domain Bacteria; phylum Desulfobacterota; class Desulfobacteria; order Desulfobacterales; family Desulfosalsimonadaceae; genus SURF-3. The sequence continues at coordinate 40,119 of JAABSH010000024.1, read as the reverse complement.
CCATGAAGAAAGTCAACGGCACGGAAATGGTGGTGCCGGCGGAAGGCAACCGGTGCATCGGGTGCGGCACCTGCGTCAATATCTGTCCCACCGGCGCGATCAAACTCAAGGATGAAGGATTTTTTCGCACCATTTCCATTCGGGATGAGATTATCGGTCACAATCCCCTGGTGCGGTGCGAGGCCTGCGGCAATCTTTTTGCCACCCAGAAATTTCTTTCCCGGGTGGAAAAAACAACAGACGCCCATCCCCATGTGAAAGCCCATCATCAGTATTGCCCCACCTGCGCCAAACTGCTTTCGGACCGCATCCAGAGCGTGGTGCCGGTAAAAAATAACCAGCCGGTCCAGAACGCGGTGCCGGTCAACAACACGCAGCCGGTCCAGAACCCAATGGCAGTAAAAACCGTGGCGCCAATCCAGAACGTAATGGCGGTAAAAACAGTTAAACCGCCCCAAACCGGAGGTGACCAGTGACCCCTTATGATTCTGAAATTTTACAATGGGATTAACCAGAAGTTATGGAAAAGGAGGAATTTTATATTATGAAGATGAAATGGCTGATAATTTGTGTGGTGGTGTTACTGGGCGGGGGGTTTCTGTTTCCTGGCGCCGCGGCCGCCGGCCAGGAGGGTATTTCAAAGGAAATGCTGAAAATTATGCACGAAAACGGCGATATTTCCGATGAAACCTATCGTCAGTTGCAGGACATGGCCGATGCGCCGGACGCCCGGCCGGAAAAAACGAAAAAACCCGAATTTATGGCATACTGGGACAACGGCCTGGCGGTAAAAACCGATGACAATGCATTTAAAATTAAATTCGGCGGCCGCATTCTCAATGACTGGGCCTCTGTAAGAGCCAATGATGCCGTGGAATCCGCATTTCCGGATGAAAGTGTTTCCGGCACCGGCACGGAACTCCGCCAGGCCCGGTTTTTTATGTCCGGGACCATCTATGAACAGTTCCGGTTCAACGCGGAATATGATTTTGCCGGCACGGACGCGGATTTTACGGATGTATGGATCGGCATGAAAAATATTCCTTTTTTGGGTGAAGTCCGCATTGGTCATCAAAAAGAACCGTTTTCCCTGGAACGGCTCAACAGCCTTAAATACACCACGTTTATCGAGCGGGCCCTGCCGGTGGTGTTTGCGCCGGGCAGAAATACCGGTATTAAATTCCATCATTCAGCATACGACAACCGTCTCGGATGGGGTATCGGGGCCTATAAGGAAGTTAAAACCAGTGACGGGTTTGATGATCTGAACAACTATAACATCACCGGGCGGTTGACCGGCGCGCCCTGGATGGCGGAAGACGGGCGGCAGCTGCTGCATCTGGGAGTGAGCTACAGCCACAAATTCAGTGACGAGGATCAGGGCTATCGGTACCGGATGTTTCCCGAATCCCATGTGGGCACGTTTTATACCCTGGATACAGGGACTTTCGGCAATGTGACGGATGTGGATTTGGTCAGTCCGGAAATTGCCCTGGTGCTGGGGTCGTTTTCCGTGCAGTCGGAATATGTGGCGTCTTTTTTAAACCGCGAAACTGCAGATGATCTCGAGTTTTCAGGATATTATGTTTTTTGCAGTTATTTTTTGACCGGTGAGCACCGAAAATACGCGATGGGGGAGGCCGGCGGTGAATTCGGCAGCATTACCCCCCGCCGTCCTTTTTCCATGGACGGCGAGGGCTGGGGAAGCTGGCAGATTGCCCTGCGCTATTCCTCGGTGGATTTAAATGATCATGACATCATCGGCGGCAAGGAAAATAATTACACCGCGGGCATTAACTGGTATCTCAATGCCAATCTCCGCTGGTCTTTGAATTATATCCGCACGGAACTGGATGATCGGAACCTGGTGGTGGATGATGAAATTTTCCGCATGGATGATGACAGCATGGATACCGTGCTGATGCGCGTTCAGGTGGATTTCTGATAATGGGTTGCGGGCTTTTCCCGCGTCAGACCAAAATTATCCTGGATGACGGCTTTCCGGCGGTTGCCATGGGGTGACTTTTCATGCTATGGTGACCTTATTTCGATAAATTTTGTGTTTTCACCCTCTTGCCGGAGACAATCTTATGGCCCCGCCCGAGCGTCCTTCTGAGTTCCGCCACCGCCGCATTCGGTTCTACGGCGCGTTTTTTGTGCTTGCCGGGCTTTGTTTCTGTGGTTACGGCGGGATTCATCTTGTGGAAATTTACAACCGTCCGCCCGCCATGTTTCAGATGGAAGCGGTGTTTACCCCGGAAAAAGGCAGGATGTGGTCTCAGTTTCTGGCGGGCGGGGCCGTAGTCCTGCTGGGCGTGCTGCTGATGGTCAAATCAGCGCCCGGCCGATGCCGGGACAAACAAGTTCAGAAGAGCGGTCATGATTCAGCCCCGGACTGAGCAACGGCCTCATCTAATATTTTTTCCGCTGCTTCCATGGTGGTGACGTTTTCCGCATGATACCCCACGTCCATGGAGGCGTTGTCAAACTGAAAATGGCCGAGCAGGCCGGTTCCCCGGCGGACCCGCACCACTCTGGACATGCCGGCCGCCATCATGGCTTCCTGGGTGCTTCTGACGTAATTTTCAAACTGGTCGTCCTGGATTTCATATTTTCGCAGATCCGTGATGCAGGTGAATCCTTTTTTCAGCTTTTTGCATGCTGCCAGTACTTTCTGGGAGATGGTCTGCATTTCCCTTTCCCCGTCCAGTTTGCCGATGGTGATGATGATCCGGTTCTTTGCTTTATCCGTTTGTATGTCGTGCATGACTTCTTCTCTCCCGGGGTAAGGTCTTTCGGTCCGTAACAGTTTCCTGAAAAATGAACATGGTTTTTCGACCATCCTAACGCAACGGGTTTATGCCTGTCAATTATGATTTTAGGAGCGCCTGCTCAATTTTTATCCGGTTTTCAGCTGGTTGATTTTTCGTACAACGGCTTCGTATTCATCTTCCAGATCAAAAAGCGCTGTCATGATCGGCGGCTTCGCGGAATGGGCGGGGAGCCGGTCCCGGGTTTCCTGAATTTCTTTTTCCAGGGCCTGCTTTTTTTGTTCAAGCTGTTTCAGATCATCCATGGTGTTTTCTTTTTTGGGGGTGTCGGTTTTTGGGGGCTTGCTGAATCTCTTTTTCCGGGTGGTCCACATAGGATGCCAGAAGGTTGTGCCAGTCCGCGCGGGCGTTTAAGCGGCAGAGATTGCCGAAATGGCCGGCAAAGGTCCGGTCGATAAACACAATGTCTTTGGGAAAGACCATGGCCATGGACTGGCTGATGTGTTTGTTGCCCAGGGCATAGAGCCGGGCATAAAAGGTGTGGTCGCTGCCAAAGGTATAGTGGGCGTCCGGATCGAAAAGGGTTTCAAGCAGATGCAGAAAATCATCCGCCATTTCCCGGGGCATCGGGGTGCCGTCCGCGTTGTGCACGCCCATGCTTTTCAGGATATCGGGAATGTCCGCATAATGATGATTTAAAAATGCCCGCACCAGGCGGGTGTAGCCATCGCGCAACGCCGCCGGCACTTCTTTTACACAGCCGAAATCATATACAATCAGCCTTCCGTCCGGTAAAAAAGCAAAATTGGCCAGATTGGGATCGGCATGCAGGTGCCGGTACCGGAACAGGCCTTTTAAAATCAGGTGAAGCAGAAGCTGTCCCCACGTATTTTTGAGCTCCTGGGAGCAGGTGCCCTCTGAGATGGCATCCGGTGAAATGCCGCACACCAGCTCCATTCCCAGTACGTGCCGGGACGTGACTTCATCAATTACTTTGGGAATAATAATCCGGGGGTCATCCGCATACAGGGCTGTCATGCGTTTGATGGTGGCGGCTTCCTTTTCATAATCCAGCTCTTCCATGAGCCGGTCTTTCAGCTCCTGCCATACCGGTTCCATATCCATCCGGGAAAACATGGAAAATAAAATTTTCAGCAGACCTTTGAGGCTTTTCAAATCCGCCCGGATCACGTCATCAATGCCGGGATATTGAATTTTAAGGGCCACGGGCGCGCCGTTTGCCAGCACCGCCCGGTGCACCTGACCGATGGAGGCGGCGGCCAGAGGGGTTTCATCAATATGCCGGATCAGGGAAAACCGGGGCCCGAGTTCCTGTTCCACCAATGCCCGGAGGTCGGCAAAGGGCACGGGCGGGGCGTTTTGCTGAAGACTTTTCAGCACTTCCACCACTTCCGGTGGAAACAGGTTTTCATGCAGGCTGATCATCTGGCCAATTTTCATGGGAACCCCTTTCAGTTCACCCAGCAGGTCCTTGATCCGCAGGGCGTTTTTGAGCAGGGTGCCGGCGCGGTGGTCGTCCCGGGTTTCCAGGTCCCGGAACAGATTGGCCAGGGTGTTCCCGGCCATGGAAGCTCCCACCCGCCCGGCCAGTCCTCCTATGCGGAGCAGCCGCGATGCCGCGGATGTGATCAGTTCTTTGTTGTCGGCCATGGATTTCCTTTTTATTGAATGTATCAGTGCCTGCAATAAGCGGTTTTGGCTTGTCTTCCGGTTTTATTTTATTGCATTATAACGGCGGTTGGTGTTTTTTGTCCAACAAACTTTGAAAGACCGTAAAAACCTTTCTAACCACAGAGGACACGGAGGCCACAGAGCTGAGGGTAAAAATATAGAGATTTTTTCTCTGAGATCTCAGTGCTCTCTGTGGTTCAAACAAGTTTTTTGTGGTAAAGACGCGGGATCGCCGAGTAAGGGACCGGAAAAATAGTAACATACCGATATTTATCAGTAAACTTAAGATTGAAGGGAAGAAATTAAAAATGATCAACTCCTTCGGTTCTTCGGCCCAAATTCCTTCAGCCTGTAGCAAGAGAATGAAAAACGGTACATTAGAAAAATCAGTTTTTCACAATCGTTTCCAAACAAGTGCATCTTAAAAAAAATTTATTTCGCGCAGAGGCGCAGAGCTCGCAGAGAAAAAAATCTCAGCGCCTCAGCGTCTCCGCGGGATAAAAAATATGTTGGACAGGAATTTCTTATGGGTTCATACAGCGGCGAAAATGCCGTCAAAAGCTATTTAAAAAGTCATTAAAAAATAGGATACCCATGTTTCAAACCGAACCCATCCTGTTTCTTCAATCCTTTTCAAATGATTTCACGGATTTTTTCTTTATCGCTATTACCCGGTTGGGAGATCCGGAAACGGCTTTTTTCGTGCTGGGGGCGGTGCTTTTCGGAACGGACCTGCGAAAAGGGTTTGTCCTGGTGCACATGGTCACCTGGGCTGCGGTTGCCACCATCTGGGCCAAGGATTTTTTTGCCCTGCCGCGGCCGTTTCATATTGACGCAGGCGTCCGGGCCATTGGCAAAGACCTTGCCCCGACTCCGTTCAAAGGCGCGGGCGCAGAGGCCTTCTGGCAACTTCCGGACAAGACTGCCATTGAATTTGCCCGGTGGTATTTTGGCAGCAGATTTGGGTTTCCTTCCGGCCACACCAGCGGGGCCGTATCCCTGTACGGCGGGCTTGCCATGCTGTTTCCCCGGAAACCGGTGATTCTGGCCTGCGGCCTGGTGATGCTCTTGGTTCCCTTTTCCCGGCTGTATCTGGGCCGGCATTTTATCGCGGATGTGCTGGGCGGGTACTTGCTGGGAGCGGCTTGTGTGTTCGTGATTTATGCGGTGATGGTTAAACTGCCGGCCATGCATCAGGTTTTGGTTCCCGCCGGAAAAAGGCCTTGGCTAAAACCGGGGAAATTTTTTTTACCGGCTTATTTGTTCGGGCTTCCCCTGCTGGCCATACTGGTTGCGCCCGGACGTGCCGCGTATCCAGCCCTGCTTTTGGGACTGAACCTGGGGTTTTATATTGTGCTGGCCCGTGGCCTGCCGGATGACGGGGGCCCGGTTTTGCGGCGCATCATGCGGGTCTGCATCAGCGCACTGGTCTTTCTGATGGCCCGGTATGTTTTTGATCAGGCCGTGAGGCTGCTGCCCCGGCCCCATCCGCCGGCCGCAACCCTTCTGATGCTGGCTGCGGGCATGGCGGCTTTTTTTGTGGCTGCCGTGGAAATCAATATCCGCCTGGGATTGATGAAGCGAATACCCGGAACCGAAAGCACGGCTTAGACGGGGTGTTCCAAGTCCACTTTTAGGAATCACTTATTCCTTGTTCGGTCTGTGCCTTGGGATATAAAGGGAAATCGGCAGGTGATGTTGATAATGCTGAAAATCTTTATCTGCGGAAAAGATAGGGATATGGTGACTGGCCGCTACCGCGCAGATCAGAAAATCCGTATTTGATCCCTGGATCCCCTTGCTTTGGGCGATGTTAAAATACGCTGCGGCCATTTCGTAATCATTGGTGGATACGGGCAAATCCGGAAATGCCGCCAGAATTTTTTTAAGTTTGTCAAATTGCTCCCGATTTTTGATGCCGGACAGGATTTCCTGACGCACAGGACCGATGATCTGGACGCGCACTTCCCTAATCAGCTCTTCCAGTTCGAGAACTTCCGGCGTGGGCGTAAAATCCGGCCGGCGGCGAAGCGCCAGCGACCAGATGCAGGTATCCACCAGCACTTTCATTTTTCAGCGCGCTGCTTTTTGTAGTCATAACTTGTCGCATAATCGATTTTACCAAATAATTTTAAAATTTCGATCTGTTTGCGGCGCTGGATGTATTCGGTCAGTGCTTCATTGACCACTGCTTTTTTGGTCTTCTGCTGCCCAAGCAAAAGGGCTTCTTTGATTAAGTCATCGTTGATTGCCAGATTGGTCGCCATTAGGATTTTCCATGTTCCGGGATGAAAAAATATTTTTTACACATTGAAATTAAACTTAACATGTGTAAGAAAAAAGCGCAAACATAAATTTTCTGATGCAGCACGTCGTTGTTTTGTTCTATTGGACCGGCGCTCACGGTGTCGGCCGCTGCTTTTAATGATTTTTTGAGAAATGATGGATCATATCGATATTTACAAATTACTGCCTGAAGATCTGCCCCGCCAGCGCATTGAATGTCATCGAAACAGCATGGCGCTGGTGCCGGAGTCCTCGGATCCGGATCCGGGGCTGGCCATTCTGGTGGTGGACAAGGCATCCAATTATACGTCTCTTTCCTGCAACTGCCGGGCCTATCAAAAGAAAAGCGACTGTCCCCACAAAAATATCCTGTCCGGTGTTTTGGCCGTGGTCAATCAGGACGCGAAACAGATTCAGTTTGATGCGGCATTTCGCAATTCTTCCTGGTACCGGCTGGCGGAGATGGTAAACGGGTTCTGGCCGAAGGATTCGGGCTCCCTGAGCTGTCCGGCGGCAGTGAAAGGACCGGACGCCCCCGGGATGTTAGCGGTGTTCAGCAATGATGAAAAGCTGCTGGCCTATGATGCCGGCACGCTGGCGGGCGATGATTCGGATAGTGACGTCAATGCCCTGTTTCTGGAACATACAAATCTCATCTCCCCGGACAACCGTCCGTTTCACAGGGGCCGTGTGCTTGATATGCTGGCCGGCCGAACCCGAACCCTTTCTGAAACCGTTTTAAATGATAAAAATCTCAAAAGCCGCCGCCAGGCCCTGGAATCCGGTTTCTGGTACCAGCTGGCCCGTCACTGCCATTATCTGGCGGCGGAAGAGGCGTTTGAACTGGACGCTCGGATTGAAAAAGATGGCGGGTTCAGGGTCATCTGCCGCACCGGCAACGGCCCGGTTTTTGAGCTGTTTGTGCCCCGGGAAAAGGTCATGTCCGCTGTCCGGCATCTTCAGCCCCATCCTTTTTGGAAAAGCCCGGTGACCCTCGCCCCCAAGGCTCTGGAATCCATTGTCAAGGTGATTGCAGAAGATGACAATACCTTAACTGCCACCCTTTTCCTGCTCGTTCATCTGCCGGACGGCGGCACATACACAGTGGAACGGCGCAAGCTGAAACATTTCTGGTATTCAGACGGGGTGTATGTGCCGGCCCATCATGTGATCGCCACCTGGCGAAAGCCGGACAGGCTGTGGAAATCCTTTTCCGGCCAATACCGCAAGCGGCTCCGGCCCGAGCGCATTCCCCGGATTCTGGACAATATCGAAGAATTTTTTGCGCCGCCCAATATTATTGATGAAACGGTCCGGAAACTGGCTATTTTCACGCAACCCAGCCGCATGATCATTTCTCCGGACGCTGAAGACCGCGATTGGTGCTGGCTGTCGGTTGATTACGGGTTCGGTGAAAACGCCACCGTGTCTCTTGCCGAGATTTACAAGGCAAAGGTATCCGGAAACCGCTATGTATCGGTTCCCGGCGGATGGGTGGATACCCGGGCCGTGGATCTGGATACAGTGCTTATGGGAACCGATACCGCCGTGGCAGAGCAGCTGGCGGGTCCGGACGGCCGGATTCGGATGTCCCGGGCCGGTCTGCTGCGGCTTCAGGCCGGGTTTGGCAAGCCGCTTCAAATAAAAAATAGCCTCCAGAATACGAAAAACCATAACAGCGAAGCCCAGGAATGCGACCGGGAGCCGGCTGGTTCCCAGTCCGATTCCTGGCCTGGCCTGGCCGGATTTCTGGAAATGCGGCCGCCGGAACGGGTGGCCGCGCTGCCTGGATTTTCCAGTGTGCTGCGCGATTATCAGCAAAAAGGCTTGGAATGGCTGATGTTTTTATATGAAAACCACCTGGGTGGCCTGCTGTGCGATGACATGGGGCTGGGCAAAACCCATCAGATCATGGGAGTCATGGTCTGGCTGAAAACCGTGAAAAAGGAAACGGCGCCGTTTCTGGTGGTCTGTCCCACCACGGTGCTGTCCCACTGGCACCGGAAAATACTGGAATATGCTCCGGCCCTGGAGCCGGTTGTCTATCACGGCCCGGACCGGCATTTAACCGCTAAGCAGCGGCCCGGCCGGGTGGTGATCACCTCCTACGGGGTATTGACCAATGATCTTCATCCGCTGTCAAAGATGAAATTCAGCCTGGCGGCCTTTGACGAGGCCCAGTATATTAAAAACCCGGAAACCAAAAGCTACCAGGCCGCGACTGTTGTGCCGGCAAAAATGAAGGTGGCGGTCACCGGCACCCCGGTTGAAAATCGGTTAAAGGATTTAAAATCCCTGATGGATCTCTCGGTTCCGGGATATCTGGGAACTGATGGATTTTTTGCCCGGCGCTATGAATCCGAAGGCGTCAACCGGCGGGGGGAATTAAAACAGCTGGTCCGGCCCTTTACCCTGCGCCGGACCAAGGAAAAAGTGCTCTCCGAGCTGCCGGAAAAAATTGAAGACATCCGGTTCTGCCGGCTTACGGAAACCCAGGTCCGGCTGTATCGGGAGGCGATAGATGCCCGCCGGACGCGTCTGCTGCGCGCCCTGGAACATGAAGATGAAGCCATTCCCTACATTCATATTTTTTCCCTGCTCACCCTTTTAAAACAGATCTGCAATCATCCGGCATCTGTTTCCAAAGACGGGGTTGATCCGGTCACCGGCACCCTGGATTCCGGCAAGTGGGAGCTTTTTACGGAACTGCTCACCGCCTGCCTGGAAAACGGTCAAAAGGTCGTGGTGTTTTCTCAGTTTGTGAAAATGATCAACATCATTAATCAGTACCTGGCGGAAAACGGCATTGGTGCTGCCGGCATTACCGGCAGCACCCGGAACCGGCGGCAGGAGATTGACCGGTTCAATGAAGACGACAATTGCCGGGTTTTTGTGGGCAGCCTGAAAGCCGGGGGCAGCGGCATTGATCTCATCGGCGGGTCCGTGGTGATCCATTACGACCGGTGGTGGAACGCGGCAAAAGAAGACCAGGCCACGGACCGGGTCCACCGCATCGGCCAGACCCGGGGCGTTCAGGTGTTCAAACTGGTCACCGAAGGGACCCTTGAAGAAAAAATTTCCACCATTATTGAACGCAAAAGAAAACTCATGGCCGATGTCATCACGGAAGACGACGCCGGTACCCTGAAGACCTTTTCCCGTGAGGAATTGATTGATCTTATCTCCCTGCCGGATCAGGACAGGGTGAGCGTCAGCTGATTGCCTTTCAGTTCGACCGGGTAAGTGGCAACCGGCCCGGGTGCCGGACCGTAGATGTTGTTGCCGTCCGCATCATAGGTGGATTTGCTGATGCTGCAGCACTGCACCGTGCCGGTGCCCGGCACCGGGTCCAGTCGGCGGTGGCCGATATGGGTGCACCGGTTCTGGTAGGCCCGGTATTTTTTATCCTTTCCAAACACCACCAGCACCCGTTCCGGAAGGTTGCCCCCTTCAAATCGCAGCGCGCCGCCGGGTTTTTTCAGTTCTTTTGCTTTTTTCAGGTCAATGGTGAGTTTTCCGTCCGCATAGGTCCAGCCGTCCGGGGCTTGGGGTTTGGGTGTGGCGGGAATGCCGAAAACCCGCTGAAAAAAACCCCGTTCCAGAAATTGGATGTTCATGATCGGTTCCTTTTTGAGAAAAGATTATCAGAAAAATAAATATCAATCTGCCGGATTTTGTGATATTTTTCAAATGATTGGTTTCCTCTGGCGGGTATTTTTTTTGAATGCCCGTGAAATGCCATTCCCACACAGACAAGAGAGCTCTTGATGTCAGATTCGACAACTTCGCACCCATCGGAAACCTCCGGAAACCTGCCGGATTCAATGGAATTTTTTCGGGCGTTGTTTGAAAAATCCCCCGAACCCATGTTCATTGCCGATTTAAACGGCTCCCTGATTGCCGTGAATGCGCAGGGCATCGCGCTTATGGGGTATTCCAACACGGAGTTTCGCGGGATGACCATGGCGGATCTGGTCCACCCCGATGATCTGGCCATAGAAGCCATACCCTTGGAAGAATTGCGCCGGGGAGGTGTCTTGAAGCGGGAGCGCCGCCTGCGCCGCCGGGACGGCTCCTTTATTTTCGTTGAAAATCGGTTCCGGATGCTGCCGGACAGCCATATTCTGGGCATTACCATCGATATCACGGAACGAAAGCAGGCAGAAGCGGCCCTGCGGCAGTCGGAAAAGGCGGTGCGCCGGGAAATGGTGTTTACGGAAGACATCATCAACTCCCTGCCTGGCATTTTTTATATGTATGATGACACCAACCGGCTGGTGCGCTGGAACAAACGGCTGGAACAGGACACCGCGTACCCCCCGGAGGAGTTAAAGGGCATCGATGTCCTTGAATTTTTTACAGAAGCCCACAAGCCTTATATCATGTCCCGCATGGAGATGGTATTTACCGAAGGGGAGTCCTTTGCCGAAGTGCCGCTGCTGAGAAAAGACGGCTGCGAGATCCCGTATTTTTTTACTGGCCGGAAGGTAACTCTGGAAGGCAACCAATACATGATCGGTCTGGGAATTGATGTGACCAAGCACAAACAGACCGCAGCGGAAAAAGAAATGCTCCAGGCGCAACTCTATCAGGCCCGGAAGATGGAATCCATCGGGCGGCTGGCCGGGGGCGTGGCCCATGATTTCAATAACATGCTGTCCGCCATTCTCGGTCAGGCGGAATTGGCCATGCGGGATTGTTACCCTTCGGACTCCATCTATGCGGGCCTTAAAGTCATTAAGGAATCCGCGCTTCGTAGCGCGGACCTTGTTCGGCAGCTTCTGGCATTTGCCCGGAAACAGACGGTGGCGCCCGCGGTGCTGGATTTAAACAAGAATGTGGGGAATATGCTTGGTATGCTGCGGCGGCTGATCGGTGAAAATATTGCTCTTGACTGGACGCCCGAAGCCGGTCTGTGGCCCGTGAAAATGGATCCCTCCCAGATCGATCAGGTGCTGGTCAATCTGTGTGTCAATGCCCGGGATGCGATTTCCGCTGCGGGCCGGATCGCCATTGAAGCCCGGAATGCTGTCTTTGACGATGCCTGGTGCGCGGCCCATCCAAATTGTCATCCCGGAGAATACGTCCTGCTGGCGGTCAGTGATGACGGATGCGGCATGGACCAGGATATGGTCGCCTATATTTTTGAACCGTTTTATACCACCAGGCAGGCGCGCGGGGGCAGCGGGCTGGGCCTGGCAACGGTGTACGGCATCGTCCGGCAGAACGAGGGCTTTGTGAACGTGCGCACGGAACCGGGCAACGGCGCCACCATGGAGATTTATCTGCCCCGGTTTTCCGGTGACGCGGAAAAGACTCCCGGAACCGGAGCTTCGAAAACAGATAATCCCCCCCGGGGCAGGGGCGAGACCGTGCTGTTGGTGGAAGATGAAGCTGTCATTCTGGATGTGGGCCGGGAAATCCTTGAAAGGCTGGGATACAATGTGGCGGCGGCGGCCACACCGGGGGAGGCCCTTCGCCAGGTTGCCGCACGCAATGATGAAATAAAGCTGTTGATCACGGATGTGGTCATGCCGGAGATGAACGGCCGGGAGCTTGCGGAAAAAATTCGCCGGATCAACCCCGGTCTGAAATGCCTTTTCGTATCCGGCTATACGTCCGATGTTATTGCCCACCACAACGTGCTGGATCATGGGATTCAGTTCCTTCAGAAACCTTTTTCCATCAATGCGCTGGCGGCAAAGGTGCACCAGATCATGGCGGAAAAGTAGCTGCCGGCCACGTTTTTACTACAGCCAAGGTGCTCTGGTTTGTAGTGACGCCGTAAGGCGTTAACTTATGTGCCCTGATGCGCAACAATGCAAGCAGACGTGCACTGAGGACAAGATCAATAAAAAGAGAACTGGATTACCAGAAAGTTTTATGACAGCCATTTTTGTTCCGCCAAACGGTGCCAGGCTTTAATGATATGATTTTTCTTGAAGGTTTTTTGCTTGTGAACGTTCGCGGATCACGATGATGGGCAGAATCACGGACTGGTATTCATAAGCCTTGAATTTGCCCCTCAGCCGCTCAGCGGATTTCCAGATTTCCCCGGCCAGATTGTTGAGTTTGTCTTTGTTGATGATATCGGCCATATATATTTTTAATTCCTGATCAGCCAATTTGACTTTTTACGGTTGTATTCGTTTCAAGGAAACTGAATTTTTTATACCGTTTTTCATTTTCTGATCATGGTCTGAAGGCTGAAGGAATTTAGACTGAAGAACCAAAGGATTTGATCATTTTTTATTCTTTTCCTTCGGCCTTCAGTCTTCAGTCTTCAGCCTAATGAATAAACGGCCGCCGGAGCACGGTGTCTTTTTTCCAGCGCGCATCGTTTTTTTCCGGGTAGGCGATGCTGTAGTGCAAACCCCGGCTTTCTTTTCTGTGGGTGGCGCAGCGGATAATCAGATCTCCCACCATGGTGATGTTGCGCAGTTCGATGAGATCCGGGGTGATTTTAAAATCCCAGTAATATTCATTGATTTCATCCTGGATCATGTCAATGCGGCGCCGGGCCCGGGCCAGGCGCTTGTCCGACCGGACAATGCCCACATAATTCCACATGAGCCGGCGGACCGCATCCCAGGAATGGCTCACCATAATCACCTCGTCGCTGTCAATGGCGCCCAGATCATCCCAGGACGGCAGTTCCGGGGATACCTCAAATGCAAAGCTTTGCATGTCTTCAATGGCCTGTGCCGCGGCATTGTGGGCGTAGACCAGGGCTTCCAAAAGGGAGTTGCTGGCCAGGCGGTTGGCGCCGTGAAGACCGGTGCAGGCGGTTTCGCCCACGGCAAACAGGCGTTGAATATTGGTCCGGCCGCAGATGTCGGTTGCCACGCCCCCGCACATATAGTGGGCCGCCGGGACCACCGGAATGGGGTCTGTTGTCATGTCAATGCCAAAAGACAGGCATTTGGCGTAGAGATTGGGAAACCGGGTTTTGATGAAATCCGTATCCTTGTGGCTGATATCCAGAAATACGGAATCGTCGCCGCGTTTTTTCAGCTCCGCGTCAATGGCCCGGGCCACCACGTCCCGGCAGGCCAGCTCTTTTAAAGGCGAATAGTTTTCCATAAACCGTTCGCCGGCCGCATTCACAAGAAGGCCGCCGTCTCCCCGCACTGCTTCGGAAATCAGAAAATTTTTCGCTTCCGGGTGAAACAGGCAGGTGGGGTGGAACTGGACAAATTCCAGATTGGCCACGGTGGCCCCGGCCCGGTAGGCCATGGCAATGCCGTCGCCGGTGGCAATGTCCGGATTGCTGGTGTAGGCGTAAACCTTTCCGGCCCCGCCCGTGGCCAGCATGATGGTTTTGGCGCAAAAGGTGTGAATATCCGTTGTGTTGCGGTCCATCACATAGGCGCCGTAACAATAGACCTCGTGATTGGTGATGGTCATGCCCCGCTGCAGATTGGTGGACCGGGTAATGAGATCAATGGCAATATGGTTTTCAAAAACCGCGATATTTTTATGCCGCCGCACCTGATCCACCAGGGCCTCTTCCACGGCCAGGCCGGTGAGGTCGTCCGCGTGAACGATGCGGTTATGGGAATGGCCGCCTTCCCGGCAGAGATCCAGGTGCAGATCAGCCGTGCCGCTGGTGTTTTCCCGGTTGCGGTTGAACCGGACCCCCAGTTCCACCAGCTCCTGAATCCGCTCAGGAGCGGATTTAACAACCGTTTCCACCACCTGGGGATTGCACAGGCCGTCGCCGGAGGCATGGGTGTCCGCAATGTGGGATTCAAAAGTGTCTGTTTCGGCAACCACAGCGGCAATGCCGCCCTGGGCGTATGCAGTATTGCTTTCCGCCAGATTGCGTTTGGTAATGATGGTGACGGTGCCGTGGTCCGCTACTTTCAGGGCAAACAGCAGACCGGCCACACCGCTGCCGATGACCAGAAAATCGGATTCATTCTTCATTTTATTCTCTTCTTTCAGGGTTATAAAAGGGAAGACCGTTTCCGCCGGTTGCGGGCCCCTAGGAAATATCCGGCAAGCAGAATGCCGGCGCCGGTCAAGGCCCATTTGATGGCCATGGACGCGTATTGCTGGTCACCCCGTTTTTCCAGGAGGCGGTTTTTTTCTTTCAGTTCTTTCAGGGTTTTACTGGTCTGTTCATATTTTTCTTTTAACGCAAGGTACTCCCCGGAGTCTGCTTTTAACGCATTCAGGGCTTTTTGCGTATTTGTCAGGGCCAGGATTTTTTCGTTCAGCTGGGTGGTGAGGCTGATATTTTCTTCGGTAAGCCGCTGGTTTTCGAGAGTTGCCATTTCCAGTTTTTCCTGGAGGGTCTCCTGGTGAATCTTGAGATCTTCAATTCGGATGTCCGCGGGTTTTTCACCGGTCAGATACCGGGAGGCCACCCAGCCTTCAGTGCCGTCCGCCGTGCGGATTTTTGTCCAGTCCCCGGCAGCGGAGGTTACCAGCACGGCGTCGCCGGCAGTCAGAGTGGTGATGACCGGATAAGTTACCCCTTTGCCGGACCGGAGATTCAGTTCGGTGATATCCCCCACATACATCTCCCGGCAAAACCCGGGTACGGTTAAAAGCACCGTCAGAACAAAAGCGATCAGAAAGCATGCTGAAATTTTTTTCATTGCCCCAACTCCGATTAACAGGCTGTTTCAGGTTCCCGGCCAGTGGCCCGGCATCCTATGGGCAAGCCTGGTTGATAGTTGTTTTGAACCCATTTTTACGCGTGATTTTTGCGCATTAAAAATATTTTGAACAAAATAAAATTAATATCTGAAACCCAAAAGACATTCAAGGGTAATTTAAGCTTGAAAGGTAGCTTGAAAAATATTACTTAATATGTTCAAATTGAGATATGCCTCATGTGCTTTTCTTAAAGAACCTGCATAAACTTTTGAATCAGCTTCCACCGCCTTTTCAACCTGATGGCCGAGCCTCTTGTTCAATATCCGCTTAAATAATTAGCTCTATTTCTGATTGATCATTTTACCAGTATCAGCGCCGTATGCTAACCAAACAAAATGATAGAACTCAGAAGCTAAGGCTCTTTACACAAAAGATCAAATGCAAGGAAGATTTAAGCCTGTAAACTTTTTCCGAAGAAGGAGAAAACCATGATAACGTACAAAAAATACCAGTTGTACCTCGTCTGTAACATTTTCTTTATTTTTTTCATGGCCGGTCTTGTGCATCCATTTTTAGCGATCTCTCAACAATCCGGGGCTTCTATGGTAACGGATGGGCCTTTTGCCAACTCCAGTCATTGGGGAGATGAAAATGGCGATCAATATGGTTTGCTTCTTTATGTTGCGGTTGATGATTCACAGGGGGCAGCAACGATTACGAGTGTTGAAGTCAGCTCTCCTGGAGAAACTACCTATCCCCTCTATGATGACGGTAATCACTGCGATGGTGAAGCGGGAGATGGCATTTTTAGCTGGTGTGACTGGGAAAATCAATTTTCAGATCCGCCTGCTATTGGGGAATATGAATTTATCATTACAGATTCAGACGGGCATATTGCCACCGCTACCGATACGGTTGAGCAAATTTTGGATTATCCCAGAAATCCCTCGCCTTCGAATTATGAATTTATCGATGGGGATTCCGCTGAACTGTCCTGGGAACCGGTTGCTGAGGCCAGCAATTATTCTCTATCTGTTGTTAAGGATGCAGACGACAGTGAAGTGTGGTCGAAACATGGTATTTTAGGTACCAGCGTTGCTTACAATGATGACGGCACCGGAGACGCTTTAACCGAAGGCACGGTCTACCGATGGGGGGTAGGGGCTTCAGATGAATTCGGTAATTCAAGCTGGCACCATACCTCTAATGCTTTTATTTATAATTCGGATGCCGAAGCGCCGGTGGCCCTCCTTCGAGACGGCGGGGTCGGATCAATACACAATGACTGGAATCAAGGTGAAGACTGGGGGCTTCATTTTAGCGTTTTAGCCGCCGATCCTCAGGGGGTGGAAGATATCCGCAGCGTTTGGGTCGAAGATCCTCAGGGGGATACATACTTTCTTTTTGATGATGGTCATCATGACGATAATGGATCAGCAGATGGGGTATATGGAAATGCATTGTACGATTTTAATCAGGCACCGCTTTTCGGGGCATACACATTTCATGTTTTGGACCAATCCGGAAATAAGGTAACCGTCCAGGACAATTTATCGGCGGTTCTGGATTTACCTGAAATCATCACCCCGACCAATGGGGGTATGATAACCAATCCAAGCTTCCCAATCGACTGGGAACCGGTTCCCAATGCCAGTCGGTATCATATCTGGATCGAAGATGATGACCATTCCATCTGGTTTTGGGAAACATCTGAAACTTCTTGCACCTATAATCAGGACGGGACGGGTGAAGCATTAATTGAAGGGAAGATTTACCATTTATCTGTTTTTGCGCTTGATGGAAAGAATCATTCATCAGCAGGGGTGCCTTTTGTCTACAGGGGAGGGGTTGTTTGCGGCAATGTGTCTACATCAGACGGAGATCCTATTGAAAATGCAGAAGTCCGATTGTTTTCGGAGAAGTGTTGGGAAGCACCGGATGCGGCGGTCGTCCCTACCGACAGCAACGGCGACTTTGCCGTCAGCCTGCCGCCCGGGGAATATTATGTATATGCGGAGGCCACGGCCGCTGATCCATCTCATATCAATCAATGGTGGGGCGGTGTTGAAACTTTATCGGAATGGGAGTGTGAAACGGCGCAAAAGGTAGCGGTCCAATCCGGAAGCGAATCCGGCGGCATTGATTTTTCAATCGATCAGGGCGGATGTATCTCCGGAACCGTCACGGATGCCGCTACCGGCCAGCCCCTGCCGCCCGGCAATATCGGCAGCATTTCATTAGAAAAGGGATGGCATCGATTTACGTACCGCTATGAAAATACAGACGAATACAGCAATACCGCCAGAGCCGCTTTTAAGTTTCCCGGAGGCGATAAGTGGGAAGTATTTTCCACCACCCATTTGAATCTTCAAACTGAAGAAACAAATGGAGAACCAGGGATTTTATTGACCACGAAACGCAATACCTGGAACCGGCACCCGCAAACACATAGCGACATGCGATCCTGTGTGGAGCAGGATGCGCAAACCACAGAGGGCTGGTACGGGCAAAGCGTGGTGGACAAAGTGTATCAGGAAGAAAACATTCATGGCGCAAATGATCATTTCGTGTCCAAATACGAATGTTGGTTCTACGTTGATCAGCCAGGCCTATGGTGGTTCAGCACGGATTCGGATGATGCATCCGAAATTATGATTGATGAGCAAGTGGTGGTTGAATGGTATGGCGGCAGCCGCGTCTTTGGGGTGCACGACAAATGGGAGATCAACTGCGCAGTTATTGCGTTTCGAACGGATCAAGGGGGAGGTGAAAAAAGATTTTCTTTGCGCCCGGACGGGTCTTATGACATCTGCGGACTCCCCAGTGGCCAGTATCTGCTTGCGGCCGGAATCAGTGGCTATGTCCCGGAATACTATGATGCCTGTTACAGATGGGCTGAAGCTGACCGGATTGACCTTAGCGGAAACGATCATTTGACTGGTATCGATTTTACCCTTGATGCCGGCGCACTGTTATCCGGGCAGGTCAAGTCGCCTCAGGGCCATGGAATTGGCAATGCCGAAATAAACGTATATGAAGCCGCCTGCGGTGAGCGCATAGACGTCGCTTCTTATTGTACCACAGATATCAACGGCAACTATTCAGTGCGGGTTCCATCTGGAGATATTTACCTGTCTGCCGAAGGTTCCGGTTGGGTATCGGAATACTGGGATGCTGCAGATGGAACCACGGATTGTGAACTGGCCGCACGGATCCCTGCTGATACGGGTGATGTGCTGACTGGATATGATTTTATTTTAACTCCCGAAAGTTGCGGCTTTACCACAATCCCAAGGAAATCGATTTCAATTGACGGGGAGGCGTCGGACTGGGATTCACTGTCGCCGGTATATACCGATGCAATAGGGGATGAAGCGGTCGATTTCGATGGCACGGATATTGACCGATTATATCTCGCCCGGGATGAAGGATATTTATATATCATGATCCGCTTGGCGGACGGCGCCCCCCTCGAAACCCCCGAAACTCTTTACGTATTCCAGGCCAGCCAGTCTCCCCAATCCCCGGACACATGGGGGGATAGATACGCTGTGGCTGCCTATGAGCCCGATGGAAGTGAATGGGGAGCAGGTGTTTACGAGCGGGGCAGTGGAGCGGTCATCGGCACATATCCGGGCAGTGAATATGTCGGCGTCGGTTCAGATTTCATTGAATGGAAGGTGCCAATTGCCGACATGGGCGACTGGGTCAATCGTTATCTTCGGTGTTATACGCATGCGGTAGGTGCCGAAATGCCGGATGTATCGGTCAGCGATGACAATCTGACCCATATACAGATGATTGAGAATGCCGGAAAGATTACCGGTACGGCGACAGGCACATCGGATCGGCCTTTGAGAGACGTATGGATCCTTGCAACCGATGATCAATGCCGTTATGAACCGTATCGTTTTTCACAGAAAACCGATTCCATAGGGCAGTATTCCCTTATTTTGCCGCCCGGCGGCTACTATCTTCGCGCCTATGCGGCCCATATGGAGGGCCAGGATCTATGGTGGGATCTGGACAGGGTGACCCCGGATTGCGAAAAAGGGGCAGAGGTATCCATAACTGACGGGCAAACCGTTTCAGGGGTCGATTTTCAACTGGACACCTCCCAGTTCGGGGTTTCAAATTTGAACCAGTCTGCTGACAGGTCTTTTACGGTCAGCGACGCCCGTTATCAGGCTCAGGGATTTACGACGGGCAGTGATACGTATATCCTGGAGAGCGTGACCGTGGCTGTTGAAGCGGTAAATAATGATGCAGGCACTTTCGTTGTCCGTATTTGCAGGGATAACGGCGGCCGGCCTGGCGCCCAAATAACAGATGGGGTACTGGCGGGTCCCGGCCGTCCGACAGTGGGGATGAATGCGTATCGGACGTCAGCCGATATTGTTCTTTCGCCAAACACGGACTACTGGGTGACGGTCCAGATCAGCAGCGGCAATGGGGATTATAATTTATCTTTCACCGATTCGACTTCAGAGAGCGGTTCCTGGACAATTCTTGATCATTCGGCGTATTCGGCAGATTCGGGTGCCAGCTGGAATACAGAGCAGGCCAATAGTATAATGCGAATGGATGTCACCGCACAGGAATACGCACAGCCAAGCATTTCAGGCACTGTCACCGATCAGGACGGACATCAGCTGGAAAACATTGTGGTCCAGCTTTATGATTCGCCCTGCTGGAGCGATCATATAGACAGCCAAACGACTGATTCCGATGGGGCATATGCGTTTCGGGATATCGACACAGAAGACGGGATCGTTTATGTGCAGGCTTGCGGTGACTGCCGCCATGAGCCCTTTATGTCGTATTGGTGGAGTTATGACAGGATGATCGGCGATTATGAGTGCGCTTTGGCGGACGGCATCGATACGGACGCACAGACCCAGGCGGATTTTCAATTACGCGAGGCCCCCCGAAGGCTAAATTGGTGGGAAGTGGCCAAGTATGAAGGACAATTCAGTGTTGGTTTTGATCTGCCGCCTGTATTTGAGGATCAACTTCAATCCGCGACTGTGACCGGGCCTTCCGGGTTTTCCTATACGTTCGATCTAATAAATGATCGATACGATGATATGAGCGATTGTGCCGGGTTTAATTACTGGTGGAAGCCATTTGACACCCCGGCAAATGATGGCACATATACGTTGTCGTTGAGATTCAAAGACGATTTGGAAAGAACCTATACCCTGGATCGCCAATTTAACAGTATCCCGTCAGTCGATCCGTCAACGATGGCGGCAGATTTAACAGATGATGGCAGCATTGAATTTTCCTGGACCAGCCCCCGATCCGGCCTGGGGTATCAGGTACAGATATATGATGCCGATGGGAAACGGCTTTATGAATCTCAGCGAACATGGGATATCGATCGACTCACCGTTGACGCAAATGAGCTGGCATGCCTGGCAATAGGGGCGTCGTACGAATGGCAGGTCAAAACTTTTGATGATCCGCAATTTCCTGAATATACGGCAGTACGCACATCTGCTGCCAACGACAATATCGCTTATACCCCGAATAATTTGGACAATCGAATCAGATGGTTCATCGCAGACAGATGGCCGGACGGATTTGCCTGCGGTTTCAGTGTCCGTCCAGGGTCTGTCCCAAATGTCAATGAAGCCACCGTGCAAGGGCCTGATGGTTTTTCCTATCAGTTTGATCTGGCCGATGATGGGTTCAATCTGTCTACAGAGACGCAGCAAGGGGACAAGGGATGGTTTCATGTTTGTGACACTTCCGCTTATCCATCGGGTAATTATCAGCTTCAGGTGGTCTTCGGGGATGGCACGGTTTTGACCGCCGCCGAGGATTACGATGATACCGCAGAGATCCTGGGGGTGGATGCTGATTCAATGACACACGAAATCCTGCCTGATGGCGGCATGATCTTTGATTGGGACAGGCCAGCAGAAGGCCAGCTTTATAATTTGCGGATTCGCGATTTGGCCGGGGACGATCCAACAGATGTAAAAGAATATGTAAATATCAGTACAACCGGGAATCATATAGATTTGCACTTTTGGGATTTACGGGCCTTGAAGCTGGGGGAAACCTATGAGTGGTTTATACGGACATACGACACGCATTGGCCGTATAATAAAATGCTGGCATCTGAAAGGATTACATTTGTGTTCGATCCATTTCAGTCCGGGCCAATTGACGAAACAGGCGATATTAACGGGGACCAGACGGTTAACCTTGAAGATGCCGTTTTGGCATTGCAGATCTGCATCGGCTTAGAAGGCAGTCATCCCCTGAACTTAGCCGCTGATGTCAACGGAGACAGCGCTATTGGCATGCCGGAGGCGGTACACATATTAAGGCACATTGCCGACCAATAAATGAGAACCCAATGCCATTAACCTGGCGAGAAAATGGCCAATGTGTAGGTTGGGTTGAGGAACGAAACCCAACCTACAAGGATCAAAGCCGCTTAAGTTAATGGCATTGAATGAAAATTTATATGTTGCATAATAAATTGTTGCTGTCCGATTAACTTTTTTTACTACAAAATAACTCTTTGATAAATAATGAAATATTTTTAATTTCATTATGTGAGATAGCGTTTTCGCTATTTGTTCCAATTGGCTGCCCGTAATGCGGAATTGATTTTTAGATAGTGACCGAACGGCAACCAGCTTCATATTAAAGCCGAAATAAGGACAGATATGAAAAAACAACTACTTCTTAAAGTCCCTCTAATTATAATGTTTGCAATTTTTTTTGTGGCAGAATGCTACGCGAAGGATATCAGCGGCCACATATCAGTTGATACGACTTGGGACGACATGTCTGAACCTTACATTTTAAACGGTGACCTTTATATCGATTCCGGTGCCACGCTGACCCTGGCCTCCGGGGCAACCCTTCGAACAAAAAACGCCTACCACGATATTCTGATAGACGGACGGCTGGAGGCAGCGGATGCGACAATTGATCTGCTGTATTACAGCAGTTCAGGTCATGCAGCTGATCTGCGGGTTCGCGCTGGCGGAGAACTGGATCTGACAGGCGGTTTCGTGCGCGGTCCCGGGCAGGTGACAATCGAAGACGGCGGCACAACGGATTTTACCGGAGTGACATTTGCCTTTTACGATGGCGGAAACAGTTCTGTTTATAAGGGCAGTCCAAAGGTCGTCTATGCAGAGGGCTCGTCGGGTACAGTGGCGGACGTTCAAAAGGACGGAGACTGGCATCTGACCATCGGCAGTGATCAGGTTTCGGTGCCCACGGCGCTTCCGGCGGGCGCTGTTACGCTTTCCGCCCCGGTATCGGTGGCCCAGGCTATGGCTGACATGCTGACGGTTTCCGCAGATGCCACTGTGACCGACAGCACCATTGGCACGGTCAGCGTAACGGGCAGCAGCCCGGTGTTGCGCGGTAATACTATCGGATCACTGACTCTCAGCGCTGGAACGCCGGTAATCGAAGACAATACGATAACCGGGGATACGCCTTTCCGGCTGACCGACCCGGACACGGACACGGGCAATATTTCCGGCAACACGTTTGA
Organism: Desulfobacteraceae bacterium; assembly: GCA_011390465.1. GTDB lineage: Bacteria > Desulfobacterota > Desulfobacteria > Desulfobacterales > Desulfosalsimonadaceae > SURF-3. The sequence continues at coordinate 17,232 of JAABSH010000024.1, read as the reverse complement.
CTCGGCCGATCCCTGGGTTGAAATCGAGGGGGCTCTGGATGCTTCCCGGACCTTGGGACTTATCGATGGCGTGCTGGGGCAATATCGATTGCGTAATCCTTTGAAAATCGTCTCGGGCGTCACCCTGATCCTGGCGTCCGGAGTGACGATTCAGTCTCGAGATTATGACATTTTTGTAGAAGGTCGGCTGGAGGCAACGAATGCAACTATAGGCCTGCTGTATTACGCCACTCCAGAATATGCAGTTGATCTGCGAGTGCGTGATGGCGGAGAACTGGCCCTGACAGGCGGTTCCGTGCGCGGTCCCGGGCAGGTGACGATCGAAGACGGCGGCACAGCGGATTTTACCGGAGTGACATTTGCCTTTTACGATGGCGGAAACAGTTCTGTTTATAAGGGCAGTCCAAAGGTCGTCTATGCAGAGGGCTCGTCGGGTAATGCTTTATACACTCAATTTTCGGATTTACAGATCACCAGTGGCATTGATTTAAATATCAGTCAGAGTGATTTCAGCAAGGGGACAGTCGATGCAACCGGAAATTCCACCTCCGTGATCAGCCTGCACAATAACTGGTGGGGAACGGAGGACTTTGAGGAAATCGAATCAAAAATAGCACATCAAGAAGATGATCCCAATCGTCCTACAGTAACATACCAACCTATCTTAGAAAATTCCCCTTTTTGGTCAATAAGTCATTCGCCGATAGGAGCTGCAGCCGCACCTGTAAATACTATTTCATTTTACTTTGACCATGAAATGGATCAGTCGAGCTTTTCCCCTGTTGACGATATAGTTAGCTTTACAGGGCCGAACGGGGAAATTGCGATATCATCTTATGAATGGACTACATCAAAAATATTAACCATCAACTTCAATCTCGTTTCGTCATTAGGCCAATATCAGATGGTCATCGGTCCGGATATCAGAAATGTCTTGGGAACACCCATGTTTCAAGACGATGATCTCGTGCCGGGAGAAAATCCAGACGATCAATATTACGCAACATTTGTAATAAAGAGACCATACATCTTACATCACACCCCCAGCGGATCTGTAACAACCGTCGTGAATGCCGTTCAATTTGAATTCGATCAACCAATGGATACCGGATCTTTTTCGATTCCTAATGACATTGTCAGTTTCAAAGGCCCTGGTGGTGAAATCTCTTTAGACCAAGTCTCTTCCAGTTGGATTGATGATCAAATACTTGAAATTACGTTTCTCACGCAATCGGAGCCGGGGCATTATGAGATGATTTTAGGTCCAGCTATCGAGAATCTTCAAGGGTACGCGCTGGATAATAATAATGATCAAATCGGAGGGGATGCTCTACTGGATAGATATATAGCTAAATGGCGCATTTTGTTTATATCCGGTGAAATTAATAAAGATACTGAGTGGTATGGTGGTGTTATTTTAATCTCCGAATCAGTTGATATAAACGCAACTCTCACCATTCATTCAGGTACTATTTTGAAGTTCTCCGGCGAAACAACAGGAATTAATGTTAATGGAAAATTGGAGCTACTCGGTACTCCTGAATCTCCTGTTATAATGACCTCGATCAGGGATGATGCGGCAGGCGGAGATACAAATGATGATGACGGCAATACCACTCCTGGCAATTTCGACTGGCAGGGCATTCGGATAAATGGTTCAGGTGAAATCATTATTGAAAACGCTGTTGTTCGCTATGCATCCACGGCAATTGATGCAGATGCATCCGGCGCTCGTGTTGTCCTGAAAAACACTATTCTTTCCGATAGCGGATCAGGAGTTTATGTTTATAAACCCTATGTCGAGGTAACCGGAATTAATTGTCTGATTGCCCGAAATGTCCACACCGCCATTTTTGTCCGGGCAGATTCTTCTCATAAATTCATAAACTGCACCATCGTAGAAAATGGTGCTGGCATTCATTTGGGTGGGGCCAAATTGATGCTGCAGAATTGTATTGTTGCCTACAATGCAAATGGCCTTAATCATAGCGGGGATATACCAGATTTAAGCATCATGAATAGTGATTTCTATAACCCGGCCGGGCAAGAGATTGTCTGGGACGGGGATCCGGGCCGGCCGGACCTTTCCGCTGACCGCAATATAAATGCTGATCCTCACTTTATTAGAAGGGAAGATGGCAATTACGAACTTGATATCGGCTCCCCGGCCATTGATTCGGGCAGCGGCATCCAAGTGCCACAAACCGACATTCGCGGCCGATCCCGCTATGATGACCCGGGCATGGCGAACACTGGTTCCGGTTACCCATCCTATGTGGATATGGGGGCATTTGAACGGCAAGGAGATACCCCGGCAAAGGATCTTGCAGTCACTGAAGTTTCCGGCCCTGATGCGGATGCGGTGGATGCCGGTGATTCCCTTTCACTGACCTGGGCAGTGGAAAATAGGGGCGACAGTGATATATCCGGTCCATGGACCGATGCGGTTTATCTGTCCTCCGATACCTACCTGGATTTAAATAGTGACATTCTGCTCGGGGAGGCCTCACACAACAACGGTTTAACCACCGGTAAGCGATACAACCAAACCTGGAACGGGACGATTCCGACAGGTGTGGCAGGACCTCAATACATTATCGTTCAGACAAACTGTTACAAAACCTTTCGGGAGGCTGATTTCTATAATAACCATCGGGCTTCCAATCGGACACTTGCCGTATCCATTCCGAGTATAACCGTTGGCTCCCAGCAGACCGGTGCGCATACCGAAGACGAATGGAATATTTACCGTTTCGAGGCCGAAGCCGGAAAAACGATCCGGTTTGCCGTTAATTCCGTTGATAATTCCGGCAGCGTCTATCTGTATGTAAGGCATGGCGCCCCCCCCACCTTTAGCGAATACGATGCCAAAGCAACGGATTACAAACAATCCGATCCGGAAGTGCGACTTGTCGATCCAAAAGCCGGTACGTATTATGTCGGGGTATATTGTCAGAATGACGGCACCGGATCGTCGGATTTTAACCTGTCCGCCGATCATCCGCCACTGGCCGTCCGGGAAGTCTCCCCGGAGACAGCCGGCAATGCGGATACGGTTACCCTGCAGATCCTGGGAGACGGCTTTGATTCCCAAGCCCAGGTGCAGTTGAGCGGCACCGGCGGGACGACCCTGGAGGGTACCGAAGACGTCCGGGATTCGTCCACGATCCTGGCCTCCTTCGATCTGGCCGCGGAAAACGCGCCCCCCGGCACTTATGATGTCCAGGTGTTTACGGCGGATATGCAGTCTGCCACCAAGCCGGACGCCCTGACCATAGAATCCGGGGGGGCGGCCGAACTGGAAGCCAATTTGGTGGTGCCCGGTGTGGCGCGTCCGGGCCGCAAAGTCGATGTGCGCATCGAGTTTGAAAACACCGGTGACGTGGATATGCCTAGCCCGCTGTTTATCATCGAAAGCAATGCGGAAATGGACTGGTCGATACCGGTGCACAGGACGCTCACGCTCCCTCCGGATAGCGTCCGAAACGCCAGCGTCAGCGTCCTCGGTCTGACCCAAAGCGATCATCCCGCCGTTATCCGGCCGGGTGAATCCGCATCCATTGGCCTCAGGGTGGAGATGCCTTTTAATCCCGGTGATGTTCCGTTTTCCCTTTATACATTCGGGGAGCCCGGAGACACCGGCATTGATGAGTCCATTGACTGGTCCGCAATGGCAGAGGAACTTCGACCTGATGATACCCCCGCTGAATGCTGGACCCCGTTTATCGAGCGGTTAAAGGCCCAGGTCGGCGACACCTGGGGCGATTATCTGACCATGCTCCGGGAAAACGCGGCTTATCTGGCGGAACTGGACACGATCATCTATGATTCAGGGCAGCTTTTTCAATTTGAACTGATGCAGGCCGCTGCCATGGGCACCCCCTCAATGCTTGAAATGCAGCAGGATGCTTTCTGCCCCGCCCCGGGTCTGCCGTTGGAATTGGTTCGCTTTTATCGGCCAGGACCGCTGCAGCGCGCCAAAACGGGGCCTATGGGATATGGATGGTCCCATACCTATGACATCTCTCTTCGCGAGCGTTCTGACGGCAGTGTGGTGGTCAACGATGCCGGTGGTGTCGACCGGGCTTTTAAGCCGGCGGGAGACGGCGGCTACATTGCACCAGAAGGAGATAGCAGCCGGCTCGAGGCCATCGGCGGAGGCGAATTCCGGCTGACCTATCAAAACGGTGCAGAGATACTGTTCCGGTCAGACGGGTTGCTAAATTACATTGAAGATACTAACGGCAACCGGGTAACAGCGGCCTATGATGCGGCCGGGCGTCTGATCAGGCTCACCCACAGCAATGGCGACCGGTTTTCGTTCGCTTATAACGCAGCAGGGCGTCTGGCTTCTTTTACCGATCATGCCGGCCGGACCATAACTTATGCCTATGACGTTGAAAATGCGCACCTGACGTCGGTCACCGGCACGGACGGCAATGTGACCGGGTATTTTTATATCACCGGCGAAGGCCCGCTTCGGGATCATTTGCTTAAGCAGGTCTCCCGGCCCGGCGGGCCGGATCAATACTTTGCATACGATGCGCTCGGCCGGCTGACGCAGACGTATGTGTCAGATGAAAAAGAAAAGGTTCAGTATGCCTACGGCCGGGCCGGCCGGACCTTTATAACGGACGCGGCCGGCAATACCAGCACGGTCTGGATGGATGCTTCCGGGCAGACCGCCCGGGCTGACAATCCGCTGAACAATTCCGTTGACCTGCATTATACAGCAGACGGCCGGATCGCGGGCGCCGTCGGCCCCAACGGGCAGGACACCGCATTTGAATATGATCCCCGGGGTGGATTGACGGCCTCGCGTAATCCCAAGGGCAATGTCACCGCATTCGGATACGGCGGTCCGTATCACAACATGGCGTGGGTCAGCGATGCCCGCGGCAACCAGACCCATTATGACTATGACGACAGCGGCAATCTCATCCGCATCACCTATGTGGACGGCACCACGGAAAGCTGGCGCTATGACGCCCAGGGCAATCCTTTGTCCTGGACCAACCGCCGGGGCGATGTCATGCTTTATACCTATAATGACCGGGGCCAGCTCATCCGGAAGGAATACCCGGACGGCGCCGTGCATACCTACGACTACGATGACAACGGCCGCCTGGTCTCGGCGACAGACGACCGGGGCGGGACCACGCTCGAATACGTGCCGGATACGACCTGGCTCAAAAAGATCACCTATCCCACCGGCCGCTGGCTGGCCTATGAATATGACGATGCCGGCCGCCGGACAAAATTGACCACCCATGACGGATTTGTCACCCATTATCATTATGATGATGCCGGCCGTCTGTCGCAATTGACCGACAAGGACGGCAACAATGTCGTGACTTACACCTATGACAGCGCCGGCCGCCTGATCCGGGAGGACAAGGGCAATGGCACCTATACCACCTACGACTACGACAAGGCCGGGCAGGTGGTGGACCTGACCAATCACGGCCCGGACGGCACGCCCCAGTCCTATTTCCGGTATACCTATGATGCCAACGGGCTTCGGACCGCCATGGAAACCCACTACGGCACCTGGTCCTATGAATACGATGACACCGGCCAATTGATCCATGCGATACTCGATTCCACTGACCCAGACATCGAGGACCAGGATCTGGCATACGAATATGATGCGGTCGGCAACCGGACCTGGACGGTGATTAATGGCGAGGTCACTGAATATACGACAAATGATATGAACCAGTATATTCAGGTGGGGGATGCCGAATATGAATATGATGCGGATGGCAACATGGTTGCGAAAATCGTAGATGGTGCGGCCACTACCTATTTCTATACAGCGGCTAACCGGTTATTCAGGGTGACCAGTCCTGAAGAAACCAGGGAGTATTCATACGGACCTTCGGGGAACCGGATAAGTACGGTGAGTGATGCGGGCATCCAAAAATACCTGGTCGATCCCACCGGTTTGGGAAATGTGATGGGCGTTTACGATGAAACCGATTTGTTAGATAAGCATTATCATCATGGACTAGGATTGATATCTGTAATGGATGCCAATGAAGATACTAACTGGTATTCGTTTAGTGCTGTTGGGAACACCAGTGAACTAACCGATAGCATGGGTATACTTCAGAATCAAATTATGTATAAGCCTTTTGGACAAAATTTGCAAAAAAGTCAAAGTACAGAAGAAGTATTTCGCTACGTGGGGAAACTTGGAGTGATGTATGAGCAGGCAGGATTGCGTTTCATGCGTGCCCGATATTATGACGCCAAGATAGGGCGTTTCATAAGCGAGGATCCTTTAGGAATGACAAGTGGGGAGATCAACTTGAATGCCTATGCAGGAAATTCGCCTATGGTGATGATAGACCCTTTAGGACTTGCATATTGGGGATTTCAATATAACATCAAGATAGCCAGTGGGGGTTTTGCGATCGACTTTAAAACCGGGGATGTTTATCCGGTATACTCCGCCGGACCTTCGACGCCAGGAGGAACTCTCTTTTTTTCAACATCTGATATTTCTCCAGGTGTTTATCGTGAGGGTGGGGGTGGATACATTCTTGGGATTTCGATAGGCCATAAAGAGCCATTACTGAACGATATGAAATCTGACTCGGGCGGATATACTGAACTCTTGTTATCTACTGGACCTTGCGGGTATTATCAAGAAGTCGGTATAGGTGAATCTGAATTTAATATTAGTAAAGAATTCTACAAAGGCCAACGCATGTGGTTTGAATACTTGTTTCGTCATGGGTTAATAGGAAGCTTTAAACAATTTTATGGAGAAGATCTCCCTCTTTTTTTTAAAGGGTTGTTCTCTAATCCATTTGAGAATGAAAAAATAAAACTATACACCTCCTACACCCCAGAAGACAAATTCGGCCCCATCGGCTACGACGCCCCTGATACCGACGACGCCAACAAGGTCCGTTACGTGGAAGCCGGGCAGACCCTGACCTACCGCATCGAGTTCTGGAACAAGGAAGAAGCGGTGGTGCCCACCCAGGATGCAATCATCGAAGACACTCTGGAGCCGGACGTTTTTGACCACAGCACGCTTGAATTCACCCGCATCGGCTTTCTGCAGTGGGACCGGGCGCTGCCCGGCGGGCAGGTGATTGACACCCGCATCGACTGCCGGCCGGAGATGAACATCGCCGTGGAAGTCACCGGCGATTTCGATCCGGACACCGGCACAATCCGCTGGTGGTTCCACTGCATTGACCCGGACACCGGCGCGTATCCCGAAGACCCCATGGCCGGCTTCCTGCCGCCGTTTAACCCGGAAACCGGCTATGAAATCGGCTGGGTGGAATTTGCGGTCCAGGCCAAGGACGATCTGCCCTCGGGCACCGAGGTGGAAAACCAGGCCTTTGTGGAGTTCGACTTTGCCGGTGACCTCTACGATCACCCGGCGCCCAAGGAAGGCCCGTGGTTAAACACCCTGGATCAATCGCCGCCCACAAGCGCAATCGAGGTCCTGGCATCCGAAACGGGCGACGCCGTCTTCCAGGTCTGCTGGGGCGGTTCCGATGATGATGACGGATCGGGACTGGCCCATTACACCGTCTATGTGTCGGACAACGTCGGGCCTAAAAAAGTCTGGCTGGAGAATACCACGAAGACCTGTGCCATGTTTGTGGGCGAACACGGCCATACCTACGAATTTTTCTGCCGGGCCACCGACAACACCGGCCAGACCGAGTCGGCCAAGACCGAAGCTGAAGCTACCACGCAGATCAATGACACCACCGGCCCGACAATTGCATCCACCAACCCGGCCGCAGACCCTGTGCCGGTGGCCACCCGCTCGGAGATCACGGTAACCTTTCACGAGCCGGTGGATGAGGCCGAAGCCGCAGATCCGGCCCATTACACCCTCATCGCATCCGGCAATACCGGCCTATTCGAAGACGGCGATGACACAGCGGTTGTGATAGACAGCATCGCCTACGATGACGCAACGTTTACCGCCACCCTGACAGTCAATTCCGATACGGTCCTGCCGATAGATACCTACTGGCTGACCCTGTCCGATGGGATCACCGATTTGGCCGGAAACGCCCTGGACGGTGATGCCGATGGCACGCCCGGCGGTAATTTTGAACTGGAATTTGCCTTCACCGATCCGGCATCTGCGGCCTATATTTATATGACCGCGGCCATGGACGAATATAATGACGCTTTTGATGTCTACACGGATGCCGATGCCGGAGGCAATCATTTTTACCCCTCCGGGTTTTACAACGGCGCCGCCACCTTGACCGTTGATACCCGGCACCCGGACAACCCCCATGCCGGCACGAGCTGTATCCGGGTGGACTGGACCGGTGAGCACGGAAACGACGGTCAGCCCTGGAACGGAGTTATGTTTGAAACACCGGAAGGATATCTGGGAAGCCTTGCCGGTTCCGGATACGATATCACTGGCGCGTCCAAACTTACCTTCTGGGCCCGCACCGATGATTCCGGTCTGGAAGTGGAGTTCGGGTTCGGTCATATAGATGATTCTTCCGGCGAGCACAAGGCGTGGTATTCATTGACCGAAAACTGGCAGCAGTTTGAAATTGATCTTTCCGGCATGGATCTATCCGATGTCCACGGCGGGTTTTTGTTTGCCGTAAACGACCTTCATGACCCGGCGCCGACAGGCACCAGATTTTACATTGACGATATCAAATACGATCTTGCCCGACCGGATGCCCTGCGCCTGATCCCGAGCTTTACACCAGCAACGGACACCGAAACATTCGATATCCGCAACAAAAATTTGGCCACGGTCTATGACAACGCCCTGGCCGTCCTGGCATTTCTCGACCGGGGCGGGGCCGATGATATAAGACGGGCGAAAATATTGGCAGACACGCTTGTATTCGTCCATAACAATGATACGAATCTGGTCCCGGCCGACTGGGAATATGAAGCGCCGCCATTTTCCGGACACCGATTGCGCGATGCCTATTCCGCCGGCGATATCACCGATAGTCAGGGTGCCTTCCGATACCCGGGTTGGTGGGAGGAATCCGCCGGCATGTGGTACATGCACGAATCCGCCTTAAGTTTTCGCACCGGGGACCTGGCCTGGGCCATGCTGGCGTTGACCAATATGTATCGCGCCACCGGTGATGCTTCATACCTGAATGCTGCCAAGGAAATGGGCGAGTGGATCGCTGCCAACTGCGAGCGCACCGGCTCGGGCAGCAATGCCGGCTACAGCGGCGGATGGGTCTGGAACTGGGATACGGAATCCTGGCAGGAGATAGGTACGGCCACCGAGCATAACATCGATCTCGTGGCCGTCTTTGACATGCTCCATGCCGTTACCGGTAAAGAAAAGTGGCAGACCCGAAGCGATCACGCCAAAGATTTTGTGGTTGCCATGTGGGATGGGGATACCGCTCGTTTTCATACCGGTCTCAATCCGGATGGGGGCATATCCGATGTAGAGGTTCTCGATATACAGTCGTGGGGCGCCATGCTTTTTGCGACCGATCCCTACTGGTCTGCCCTGGATTGGGCGGCCGGGCACTTGGCTTATCCGACCTCGCCGGAAAACCCGGCCCACTGGCAGCAGTTTGATTTCAACGATGACCTGGATGGGGTCTGGTACGAAGGCACGGCCCAGATGGCGGCCGCGTATATTCAGGCCGGGCAAACCAGTCATTACCAAAACAGCCTCGCCCCGATCCGGGCGGCCCAATATAGGGCCGTTCATGCAGACGGCCGCGGCATCCCGGCCGCCGGCATCCCGGGTCTGACCACCGGCTTTGACTGGCAGTATTCCAACCGCCTGGCCCTTGGCCCCACCGCCTGGTGTATCCTGGCGGAAAACGGCACCAGCCCCTTTACCTTCATCTCCATAGCCGGCCCCGGCGATATCGACAACAGTGGCACGGTCAACCTCGTTGATGCGGTTTTGGCCATGCAGGTCACCGCCGGCATCGCGCCCCCCGGCAGTCCCACAATCCATATCACCGCAGATTGCAACCGGGACGGCGTGATCGGCCTGACGGAAGGGGTGTTTATAATGCAGGCAATTAGCGGTATTAGATAGGCTATAGAAATAAAAATAAAAAATAATCAAATGAGGGGGATGTTATGAAAAAAACGCTATTGATGTTTTTGGGTATCGCAATTATTTGCATTTTAGCACCGCTGACCGCATCTGCCGGCTTGGCGGCCGGAGTATGGGATTCGGAGCCGGGCGGAGAATTATTGCCCGGTGGCGTTGCACTGCTTACGGGCACATCCTCGCTTGATCTGGCCGGGTCCCACCCGGAGTATGTCGGCAGTACCCTTGAAATCCTGAGCCAGGAGGCCACGCCCGGGACCCAGTGGCGGATTGACGCCGAGCGGGTGGGCGGCGTATTGAAAAACGACTGGTGGGAAGGGCCGAAAGGGGTTGCGGGCAGTATCTATTATATGGAAATGGTGGGCTACTATGAAGGCACCGGCACGTTTATGTTTGACGGGCAGCAATACACGGTAGGCGGTTACGGGGTGCAGCACACCTATACCCTTAAAATGGAATTTGATGGCGGCGACCCCTTTAATCCAGGAGATTACACTTACATCGGTATGGCGGGTAAAGGCCAGGCCAGCGCCACAGGATTCATTGCCCCCCATTTCCGGATTGACGCTTTCGGGACGTACCAAGAAACCCAACAATCGGGCAATCACTACGAAGGTGAATTCGATTATACCCGGATGGCCATCAGTGAGCTGCCGCCAGATATTACCGGTTCGGACAGCGATGGTGACGGGGTGGTGGATGCCAAGGATCAGTGCCCCGGCACCGAAAGTCCGTCCTGCGTTGACCATACGGGGTGCCCGTGCTCGGATAGCGTTCTTTTTGACATTAATGATGACGGCAAAACCGGGTTGGCCGAAGCGGTGTATATCCTTGAAACGCTCACCAGCGTGGCGCAGGCCGAACCCGTTGAGGGAGAATTGATCAAAGCGGCGCTGGTCGGCACATGGGACCTGGGCCATGACAGTGACCGCCAGAAATACATTCATTTTTTTGATAACGGTGATGTCATCTATGAAACGGACGGCTATCCCGGGGCCTGTGGTATGGATTGTTTTGAGGACAGCCCTTTGTTTGTTTACGGCACCTATACGTTTGGCTGCGACAGCCTGACCCTGCAGCTGGATACGGCCGAAGATGCGACTGGCAGCCTCGTTCATGCCTCAGACATCGATGATTGCTGGGTATACAGCCCGTACTACAGCACGTTTATGTTCGACGGTGGTTTTATGGAAACCAATGCCGATACGGGCAAGACAGAGCTATGGGCCGGGGCTGGGGCCGTGGTGACAGTCGCTCCGGCGCGGCCGCTGACGTGCGGCGAAAATGGCGGAGAAACGACCCTTGACCCGTTGGAATCGGATACCAAATGGGGGGTGAAGTATTCGAATGACCCGAGCAGCTTGGTGCTGGAATAAGCGCAGCGAGCTACGTGTGCCGAGAGTATTGTATTAGTCTATTTTGAAAATATGGCTTCCGGTCGTTATCTGCTGATAGCTGAATCTGAAGCGCACCAAAAGGCATTCAGTGTGGTGGATTATACAGGGAGCCACGGATTCCGGATAGATTTAATGATATTTCCCATCACTTATTCAGGCTCCGGCATTTTGTTCGGCAGGGTTTTGGAACTGGTCAATGTCAGTAAGGACGCTTCTGATGAGGAAGCGCCGACAAACGCCAGCTCTGCAAATGCACCGGTTGTGTCCAGCCTCATGGAACTGGCGGACACGCAATGGGGGGCTTGCTTTTGCATGGGGCCGTTTGGTTTTTGGCATTTCGGGGTAAATTCTGTCAAAGTCATCCTGACGAGCACCCAGCCCCATCCGCCCACGAGGTTGAGCGGCCATGTCATCGGCCTTTCAGAAAACAGTGACAGCGATGCCGCGCCGGTGCCAATTGCCGGCGCCCTCGTGACAGCCCGGCCCAATTTTCCTCACGCCGCATTTGGGCCCGTGCCCGCACTTACAACTGTCACTGATGATAGCGGTTTTTATGAGTTTAGCGATTTACCAGTGGCGTATATGGAAACCGGAGAGGTCGTTTTTTCGGTACGCGCAGCGGCAGACGGATATATCAGTGCAACCCGGCAGACCACGGTCGTGCCCGGCGAACAGAATATCTTTGATTTCCGGCTGGTGCCCAGATCCCACGAGCCCGCATCTCTTAGCGGGCATGTCCGTGACGGGCTGGCTGACTGCGCGGCAGCAGACTGCAATGTTCCGGTTCCGGGGGCTGAAGTTTATCTTTATTTTGCTGTGTGGCCGGGTGATGTCTCTATAAATCCCCGCTTCAAAGCGATTTGCGATGAAAATGGGTTTTATAAATTTGAAGAGCTGCCGGATGGCATTTAGGGATTGCACAGGGGAAACAGCCTTTCTTTATGGCCATGTATATGATGGTTCGGTCAGGTGCGACGGGGCACGATGTATCGTTCCCATTGAAGGGGTGAAAGTCGGCCTGTATCGGAAAACGGCCGACAGTATACAAGAAAAAGCAATATATGTCAAAACGGATGCCGAAGGCGGGTATGAATTTGATCCGCTCCATCCCGGTGTTTATCAGATGACGGCAGAGAAACAGGAGTATGCGGTATGGCATGGGGAGGTCAAGCTTGCCCCTGATTTAAAGACAGTCAAGGATATCCGGCTAATGCGATGAATTTCGGATTGCCTGAGGCCTTATATGTATTACGGGATATTGCCGGTATTGTGAAACCATGATTTGCGGGGGAGATGACGTGCAGAATTCAAGGAGGAAGAGACGGGAAAGAGGGGTTGTATGGTTTGCAGTCTGGATTTTTCTGGTTTTTTTGACCGGCAGTGCTGTTGCTGAGATGACAGAGGATGAGAAAAACGACGGCATGGCAGGGGATGAAAAAGGGGTTGGCTGTCTTGATGGGGGAGCTTCCATGTGCGGACGGGCGCCTTTTGTACAGCCGGGAGATGTCAACGGGGACGGGTGGCTGACGCTTGACGATTCAGCAAACGCCCTGAATATAATAGCCGATGTTACCATAGGAAAAATCTGTCAAGGGGCGGATATGAACGGAGACGGGAGGCTCGGCGTCGTCGAAGCACTTTCTGTTTTACAGGGAAGAACCCCTGAGAGAACAACCAGGCTCCTGACCGACCTTAATGACACCTTCAGTGGCCCGGAGCCCTCTGCAGTGGTGGAATTCGACGGCGGGGTGTTTTACGCAGCCACCCACACCCTGCATGGCCGGGAGTTGTTCAGATACGACCTGAAAACTGGAGAAACCCGCATGGTCAAAGATATTTGTCCGGGGCCTCCGGGTTCGGTCCCAGGAAATCTAACGCTTTGGAATGGCGCGCTTTATTTTTCGGCAGATGACGGGGGTTCCTGCGGCCGGGAGCTCTGGCGGACCGACGGTACAGAAAAGGGCACCAGTCTGGTTTACGATGTTAATCCGGGCCCTTCAGGTTCCAGCCCTTACGCCTTGACGGTGCTGATCAGCGCCGCCCCTCGGGTTAACTGCCTTTTTTTTATGGCTGATGCCGGTGACGGGGGAAGAAAAATATGGGCGTTGGAATCCGATGGTACACAGCCGCAGGCGGTATTTGATATTCCTGAATCCAATATGATGGGTTTTGTATATTCGCTTGCCCCCCGCAACCTGGTTGTCTTTCGCGGGGCGCTGTATTTCATTCCTCAGCTGCACGCAGAATTGCATAAGATCAACATTCAAAAAGAGGGCAACCCTCTGAACCCAGATTTCATTTATATTGCTGAAACCGTTGCGGATTTGCCTTCGGCGGCAGGGGGGTTGATGGTTTGGCCGGCAAAGGATGTGATGATTTTCCGTGCCAACCAGAAAGAAATCTGGCAGACGGACGGCGCAGCCGCCGGAACCGGGCGTATCGATCATACCGCGAAAAGCCATAATCCGGGTGGTTTTACGCCGATGGGCGACGCGTTTTATTTTTCAGCCAGAGATGAATCCAATTACCGCAAACTCTGGCGGGTTACGGGGTCGATGACGCTGGAAAAAATGATTGACGCTGCCGGTCAGGAAATCCTTGAACCTGAATCGCTGACAGTCTTCGAAGAAAGGCTTTTTTTCAGCGCGCTTGACTTTGAATTCGGTCGGGAACTTTGGCAGTGCGATGGCACCAAGGACGGGACCTTCAGGATATCGGATATCAACACCGCCGGCGATGCGGCGCCCCGCGAGCTGACCCCAATGGGGGATGCCCTCTATTTCACGGCAACAGACCTGGCGTTGTCCCGGGAGGAGGCCGGCCGGGAGCTATGGCGGTACACGGACACGGCCCCCGAGTTGGCGGCGAATATTTTACCAGGCACAAATGACTCAGATCCGGTTCTTTTGACGCCGGTCAGCAACGATAAATTGTTTTTTGCCGCCTGTAATGCCCCCAGCGAGCCTAAAAAATTATTGTACTACGATGCCGCCGAGGGCCGGACGTACGTGGCTGATGATCAGAACGGAAAAAACGCATCGTCTGGTCCGAAGCAGTTTGTATCCATGAATGGCGATCTTTATTTTGTGGGGCAAAAAGATGGCGGCGATCACCTGTGGAAAAAAGAAACATCTGCGGCGGCGGCCACTCCCGTTGCTTCACTGCCAAGTTCTGCAGGCACGCCGATTATCGTCAATGGTGATCGGCTTTATTTTACGTCTCGATTTTACAATCCATCGAATGAAGCATACGCATACGGCGTCCTGTTTTCCAGCGATGGAACGGCAACCGGCACTCAGCCGGTGGAAAATTCACCGGAGAATATCACGGAAATCGCCGTCATGGGCGGCAATCTTTACTTTCCCGGATGGGATGACCAAACCGGTAAAGAGCTCTGGACAAGTGATGGCACCACCGCAGTTCTGGTTAAAGATATTCTAGATTTTTCATGGGACGGGATGGCGTTTTCATCAGCCCCCGCCGCCCTCACCAAGGCGGGGCAGAACGTATTTTTTATCGCCAAAGACGCTTCTCACGGTTCCGAATTGTGGCGAAGTGACGGGACCACCGGCGGGACCGTGATGCTGACCAATGCGGACCCGGATTTGAGTACCAGTCTGATAGGCGCGGTTGACAGCCGCCTTTTTTTCACCGCTCGAAGCGACACTTACGGCCTTGTCGCCCTCTGGTCGAGCGACGGAACGGCAGCCGGAACCGAAAAAATCAAAGATATGGAATTTGGTTACGCTCTCAATATCAGAGATTGGGCGGTTCTTGGCAATACCTTATATTTCTGCGCCCACGACAGCAGCGGCTACGAGTTGTGGAAGAGCGACGGCACCGAAGATGGAACTTTGAAAGTGACAAATATTCATGATGCCGGTTCGTCCTGGCCGCATGAATTCACCACCATGGACGGAAATGTCTATTTTGCCGCCACCCATGCGGACCAGGGCACCGAGCTTTGGAAAACCGACGGCACCAGCGATGGAACTGCCCTGGTGGCTGACATTCACCCCTCGGGTGATTCCGATCCGGAGGAACTGACCGTGGCCGGGAACCTCCTTTTTTTTACCGCTGACGACGGAACCAGCGGTCGTGAGCTTTGGGTGTGTGACGGCAGCGAAGTAAAGATGGCCGGCGATATTCTGCCGGGCAGCGAATCGTCGAATCCGACCCACCTGACCGATATTCTGGGCTGGCTGGTTTTCTCAGCTGATGACGGCATCCATGGCCGTGAGCCCTGGGTCTATTGATATCAGCAGTATTTGAAGCCGGGATTCCAATCCCGGTTTGTGGGAATGGGGCTGCCGGGATATGAATCCCGGCCTAGTGCGCCTGTGAGCGCAAACCATCGATGAGGTGAAAGTCCTCTTCAGGAATATGTCACAGCCTGTAATCGAATGCAACTGCGTTGCCGTGAGGCAGGGTGGGGAGCAGCATGAGATGAACGACCAGTCCGAAGGGTAACGAACCTGTTTCGGCCGGGTGTTTTCAGCGAGCCTGATAGGCAGTGGCGAAGCCCAGACCCGTGCTGGCGATGGCGTAATAGGAAATTACGTCCGAGCCGTGGAGCCTGTACCGCTGAGAACAATGTGGCAGGTATAAAGCGAGAATACAGGGGACACCAGGTGGTGGTTGAGGTCGGAATGGTCAGGAAGGTGGTTTGCGTTAAGCAGGGAGACCTGCCCGGTGGAGAGAGCCGTTCAGGTGTCAGAGGGCCCATAGTAGTGATGAATCGCCTGTAACGGGTGTGGAGCGAAGGGAGCGCAGGAAGGTGGATACGTGAAAGACAGAACTTTGGAAGAAAAAACCGGTGTCAGTGTCAGAGATGGCTAAGCTCGTTGGAGAGATTCGGGCCAGATGGTCATGGGGCGAACCGGAGGTCTATATGGATCGTATGTTGACGGTCCTTTAGACGGGGTGAAAAAAAAATATTTTGTCAAGCATGGGTTGTTCTCATTAGCCGCAGCCCATGCAGTGGCCTGTCAATCCTCTAAGCGGTGAACTACCGACTGAAGAGCCGTGTGCGGGAGAACCGCACGCACGCTTCGGAGGGAGGGGTGACGCAAGCCAATGCGTTATCTCTACCCCTATCGGCGTGGGCTAAAGCGTAGGTCGCGTTTCTTGCGCGATATCGCTATTTTTTTCGTATATAAAAAACTCGGGGCCTGGAGGTGATAAATTTAGTCGAAAATTAAAGGACTTAAATTATGTGAAAAAAATTTGACATATTATTTATCTTTTGTCATATGTTTTAATAGTTGAATATTTTTTTTAAAATACTCAACAAAAATGCTTTGTCAAACTACTGGAAATTCAATGTCATTAACTTAAGTTAATCAGAGGAAAGTCAAGGTAAAATTTGCTTTTCTTTGAGCTGTTCTTTGAAAATTCGGTAATGCCTATATTTCTGGTAAAATATCTGCTATAATGTTGCCTACTGGAACAGGTTCAGTGATCACGTTTTGAGTGCCGTTAACACTTTGTGACCTGTCCTGTTCCAGTCTCCTTTTTTTCTGGCGCCTGGACACCGGGGCTTTTTCATCATAGGACTGGAAACGACGGCTCATGTCTTTTTCTGTCGATTCTTTACTGGCCCGGGCACTGCGTCTTCTGTTTGCCTTGTCGATCAGAGGGTCAAAAGGTTTATTGTTTTTGAGCATACCGTAAATAATCCGCAGGATTTTGTGCATACAGATGCCCATGATGGCCATGTTGTGCTTCCCGCTTTTTTGGTGTTTTTCATAAAGCTGCTGGATTAACGGGTTG
>JAABSH010000023.1 GCA_011390465.1 Desulfobacteraceae bacterium | reverse complement strand
AAAATTTCAGAAACGGCTGGCCCCCTATGTAACCAATATTTCCATTTTTCTGGACAACGGCATCAAAAAAGGAAAACAGCTGCTTTTTGAAGGGGCCCAGGGCACGCACCTGGATATTGACCATGGCACTTATCCTTTTGTAACCTCATCCAATACGGTTTCCGGAAACGCCTGTTCCGGGTCCGGGGTAGGGCCGAAACAGATTTCCGGAGTTGTCGGCATTGTAAAAGCCTATACCACCCGGGTGGGCAAAGGCCCGTTTCCCACGGAACTCTTTGATGACATTGGGAATAAAATTCAGCAGACCGGCGCGGAATTCGGCGCCACCACCGGCAGACGCCGCCGGTGCGGCTGGCTGGATACGGTGATACTGAACAACGCGGTGCGCCTGAACAGCCTGACCGGGCTGGTCATCACCAAGCTGGATGTGCTCGACGATCTCGATGAAATTAAGATCTGCACTGCCTATGAATTTAACGGCGGCATCCTGGCGGATTTTCCCGCAGATCTGGATGTTCTGGCCCAGTGCAAGCCGGTGTTTGAAACCCTGCCGGGGTGGAAGCAAAATATTTCCAAAATCCGGGCGTATGAGGATCTGCCGCAAAATACCATTAATTATCTCAGCCGGATTGAAGCGCTCACGGAAACCAAAATCGATATTGTTTCTGTGGGACCGGGCCGGGAAGAAACCATTATTTTAAATAATATTTTTGATTGACATTCAGATAATTGTAAAATAAATAAAGCAACCATCAGTCGGGACGTGGCTCAGTCTGGTAGAGCACAGCGTTCGGGACGCTGGGGTCGCAGGTTCAAATCCTGCCGTCCCGACCAGATTCAAAATCAACTTCATCATTGCCAGAATCATAAAACAGACGATAAAATAAACCGGTCAGCAGTTGACCGGTTTTTTTATTAATGCTAATCAGTTTTTTTAATAATCCTTCTTTTATCAATGCAGACATAACCTAAATCGACAAAACCTCTTTCAACACCCATTGAAAAGGAATTAACCGAATGCGTATTTTTAAAAACAGTATTTTTTCAGTCACCGTTATTTTTGCTATTTTTACCATTATTTTCACCATGGTGTTTTCTTTTGCCGGACCCGCGGCAGCACAGCAGGAGGAGGATGCCAAAACCAATGCCGCCAAAACAGATTATGTTGCCAAAGTAAATGACGTAAAAATTTCCCAGGCAGATATGGACCGGAAATTTGACCTGATCCGCGAGCGCTACGCCAGCATGGGAGTGCCCCTGGACGAGTCCAAAATAGCGGAGTTCCGGGAAAATATTTTAAGCTCGCTGATTGACCAGGAAGTGCTGTTTCAGGAAGCAAAGGCCCAGGGCATTGTCATTGATCCGGAAGCGGTGAAACAGGCCCTGGATGATTTTAAAAAACAGTTTGAAACCGAAGCGGATTTTGAAAAACAAATCGAAAGTATGAATTACACTGAAGACGTAATTTTATCCCAGATCCGGGAGAGCAAAATTATTGAAAAATACATTGAAGACACCGTCATGCCCACCATCACGGTGACGGACGCGGATGTGAAAACCTATTTTGATGAACATCCGGAAGAATTTGAAATGCCGGAGCGGGTGCATGCCAGCCATATCCTTTTGAAAGTGGAGCCCAATGCATCAGACGCGTCCAAAGCGGAAACCCGCAAGGAAATTGAAAAAATTAAAACCCGGCTGGATGAAGGCGAAGATTTTGCCAAACTGGCAAAAGACCGCTCTGACTGTCCCAGCAAGGAAAAGGGCGGGGATCTGGGATTTTTTGCCCGGGGCCAGATGGTAAAACCTTTTGAAGATACAGCGTTCAGCCAGGAGCCCGGCACGATCAGCGATGTGGTGGAAACCCGGTTTGGGTATCACCTCATCCAGGTCCAGGAAAAAGAAGCCGCCACCAAACTGGCATATGACGATATCAAGGACCGGCTGGTGGAAAAGCTGCAACAGGAAAAATTCAAGGAAATCTTTCCGGATTATATTGAATCCCTCAAGGAAAAATACACCATTGATATTCCCGGGCCGCAAACCGGGACGGAATCTGAAGGTGAAGCTGCCACTGCAACTGAAAAAGATGCCTAACCTCTGCTGATTTCTGAACAAAAAAGGAGACCACAGACCATGAAAAAAATGAAAATCACCGGAACCGGCCGATACCTGCCTGACAGGGTGGTGACCAATGATTACCTGGCCGGACTGATGGACACATCAGATGAGTGGATTCGCCAGCGCACCGGTATTGAAGAGCGCCGGTGGGTGCCGGAAGAGGGCAATGTGGGCGCTTCAGATCTGGGACTGGAAGCCGCCAAAATTGCCCTGAACCGGGCCGGCTGGACCCCTGAAGACCTTGACCTGATCATTTTCGCCACGCTCAGCCCGGACATCAATTTTCCCGGTTCCGGGTGTCTTTTGCAAAGCAAGCTGGGGTTGAAATCCACCCCGGCCCTGGACATTCGTCAGCAGTGCACGGGCTTTCTGTACGGCATGGAAATCGCTGATGCGTATATCAAAAGCGGGTATGCCGGCCGGATTTTGCTGGTGGGCAGCGAGGTGCACAGCACCGGCCTGGATCTCACCACCCGGGGGCGGGACGTGTCCGTAATTTTCGGAGACGGCGCCGGCGCGGTCTGTCTGGAAGGGGTGGAAACAGATGACAATGTTGGTTTGCTTGCCTCCAGTCTGCACGCCCAGGGAGATCATGCGGACGCCCTGATTCTGGAAGCCCCGGCATCCCGCCTGAATCCCCGGCTGACCAAAGACATGTTTGACGACGCCAGAATCTGGCCCAAAATGGACGGCCGCAATGTGTTCAAACTTGCCATCACCAGACTGCCGCAGGTTTCCCATGTGGTGCTGGAGCGGGCCGGGCTGAAGGTGGAGGATCTTGACATGGTGATCCCGCACCAGGCAAATCTCCGTATCAATCAGTCGTTTCAGAAATCCCTGAACCTGCCGGATGAGAAAATGTACAATAATATTCAGAAATACGGCAACACCACCGCCGGCACCATTCCCATTGCCTTAGATGAAGTCATTGAACAAAAACGGATTCCGGAAAAAAATGCCACCTTGCTTTTTGCCGGCCTGGGCGCGGGCGTTACATGGGGAGCCATGATTTACCGGTTTTTTTAATAATCTTAAGGTTTTTTATCAAATAATATATCCAGATAGCATTTTCGAATAGGATCCCGGTTGTCAAACTGATAGCCGGGATTTTTATTTTTTTCGGCAATTTCGTTCCGGATGTCGCCGGCCATGGTTTTTCCCAGTTCCACGCCATACTGATCAAAAGGATTGATGCCCCAGATAAACGCCTCAAAAACAGTTTTTGCCTCATAAAAAGCCAGCAGCCGGCCGATATTTTCCGGAGACAGGTCCTGAAGAATCAGGGTGGATGAAGGCCGGTTGCCGGTAAAACATTTGGCGGGGTTGTCGTCTGTTTTTCCTTCGGCAAGGGCCTGGGCCTGGGCCATGAGATTGGCCCACAACTCCTGGTGGTTGGTCACGCCTTTTGAGGTTCTGGTATAGGTGTCATAACAGGGGGTGGCCACGCCGATAAATTCTATGGGAAAGGGCCGTCCCTGGTGGGCAAGCTGGAAAAAGGAATGCTGGGCATTGGTGCCGGGCTCCCCGAAAATGATGCTGCCGCTGGAAACCGCCAGTGCGCTGCCGTCCAGGGTGACGGATTTGCCGTTGCTTTCCATGGACAACTGCTGAATATGGGCCGGGAGCTTGGACAGGGCGGACGCATAGGGGATCAGGCCCTGGGCCGGATATCCCAGAAAGTTGTTGTTCCAGATACTTACCAGGGCCGCAATCAGGGGCAGATTTTCCGCATCCGGTGCTGTGGCGGCGTGATTGTCCATTTCTTCGGCCCCTTTTAAAAATCTTTCAAACTGGTCATAGCCCAGATACAGGGCCAGGGGCACCCCGCCCACAGCAGAGGTAACGCTGTATCTGCCCCCGATAAAATCAAACATGTGAAAGGATCGCAGCACGGGATTGGCCGGGTCGTCTCCGGGGCTGCCTTTGCTGGTGACCGTAACCACATGATTTTTTTCTTCCAGCCCGTTTTCCGCCAGAAATCCGCGCACCTGGTTCAGGTTGGCCAGGGTTTCGGCGGTGGTGTAGCTTTTGGAAATGACAATCCAGAGAGTGGTGTCTGCGGGAACCGTCCTGACAATTGCACCGAAATTATCAATATCCACATTGGACAAAAAATGCAGCCGGATGCCTTTATCCGCCCAGCAGGCCAGGGCGGTTGCCGCAAATTCCGTTCCCAGATAGGAGCCGCCGATGCCGATAACCACCGCGTCGGTAAACTGTTTTCCAGCGGCCGTTCGGATGTTGCCGTTGTGAACGTCCGCGGAAAAATTGCGGATTTCCGCCCGGATGCGCCGGATTTCCGGCATAATGTCTGTTCTGGCAGTGCCGCCGGTATTGCCGGGGCCGGCAGTCATGACCGGATCATCTGAAAAGCTGCGGGTGGCCGTGTGCAGGGCGGCCCGGTTTTCTGTGGTATTGACGATTTCACCGGCCATCATGTCCCTGAACCGCTGGCGGATGCCCCGGGCTTGGGCCAGATTGATCAGGCTGCGGAAACACTCATCATCCAGCCGCTGGCGGGAAAAATCATAAAATATACCGGCCCCGCGACGGGAAAATTTTTTCAGCCGATCCGGGAGCCGGATCAGGTGTTTTAAATGATTTTCCCCAAGGCCCATGCGTCCGGCATCCATCCCCGCATTGGTCCATTCCGGCAGTAAGGTTACCGCATTTTTGGTCATTTCAGCCACCTCCGTTTCAGACATTTATGTTGAAGCCGATTTCCGACAGCAGGCATTACCGTTCGGTTAATGCCGCCAGTATTTCCGTAACCGCCTGGTCTGCCGCTTCAGGGTCATCCTGATGACAGGCACCGGCCGCCCGGTGACCGCCGCCCCCGTGGGCCAGCATGATTTCGCCGACATTGACATCGGAACTGCGGTTGATAATGGATTTTCCCACAGAAAAAATAGTGCTGCCGGTTTCCTTGTCCAGGCGCATCAGCAGGGATATATTGCACTGGGGATACATGGCGTAGACAAGAAACCGGTTGCCGGGGTAACGGGTGTCTTCTTCTCTCATATCCAGCACCACCACATTATGATGCACCCTGGCCCGGGATTTGACCTGCTGCTTGTATTGATCTTCATATTTAAAATAAATTTCCAAACGTTCCTGCACATCCGGCAGGGCCATGATTTCATCAATGGTCATTTTACCGCAATAATCGATTAAATCAAATTTAAACTCTTGTTCGGAAATACGGAAATCGCCCCATTTTTCAATGTTTGTGCGCTGATCAAGTAAAAAATTCAAAAGGGCCCAGCCCCTGGGGTGCAGAATATCCTCCCGGGAAAACTGGCCGGAATCCGCAATGTCCACCCATTTCATCATATCGTCAAACAGCGGCGGAAACTGCTTTTTGCCGCCGTAATAATTATACACCACCCGGGCCGCGGAAGGGGCGTCCGGATCAATGATGTGGCGGTCGTTTTTTTCATGCCGCATGGTTTCGGAAAAATGATGATCAATGGCCAGGTGAATGCCTTCCACATAGGGGAGATTTGTTGAAATGTCCGCATCAGACACGGCCACCTTGCCCAGCTGCATATCGCTGGGGTGATCCACCAGTTTGATTTCATCCACCATATCCAGATGTTTCATTAAAACAGCGCACACCAGCCCGTCCAGATCCCCGCGGGTGAGCAGCCGGTATCTATTTATATTTGCCATATTGTTTATTCCCTGATAATAGTTTGCGGTTAATGCGATAGATTCGCTATAATACAATAAATTTATAGCAGGTTATCGCAAATATTTCAAAATTGTTTTGCCGCAGAAAACAGCAGATGGCAGGATTATCACAATCAGCGGAAAATTTCACCCATTGAATTAACTCATTTGATTTTACACTGGCGAGGTGACGGCTTTGACACACAGCATCATCAGCGCGTTAATAAAAAAAGGGGTTTTTCTTTCAGCCCCGGAAAGCATTGAAATCAGCAGCGATGTCAACCCGGACAACATCTCCGGAGACAACGTGGTGATTCACGGCGGATGTAAAATTTTCGGAGAAAACACCCTGATTTTAAAAAATACCGTGATCGGCAGGGAAGCACCGGCCTGCATTGACAATTGTCAGATTGGGCCGGATGTAACGCTGGCCGGCGGATATTTCAAAAATGCCGTATTTTTAAAAGGCGCCTCTGTCGGGTCCGGGGCCCATGTGCGGGAAGGTACGGTTTTTGAGGAATATGCCACTGCGGCCCACAGTGTGGGGGTCAAGCAGACCATTTTATTCCCCTGGGTCACCCTGGGCAGTCTGATCAATTTCTGCGACTGTTTCATGGCCGGGGGCACAGGAAAGAAAAATCACAGTGAAGTGGGCAGTTCCTATATTCATTTTAATTTTACCCCTCAGCAGGACAAGGCCACCCCTTCGCTTCTCGGGGATGTGCCGTCCGGCGTGATGCTGGATCAGGCCCCGATTTTTCTGGGCGGGCAGGGCGGTCTGGTGGGTCCCTGCCGCCTGGCTTACGGCATCACCATTGCCGCGGGCACCATTTATCGGAAAGATGAACTCCGGAAAAACCGGCTGATTTTCGGGGGCGCGGCCAAAAGCGGCAACATCGCCTACACTCCCGGCGCATACAATAATGCGCGCCGGATTTTTACCAATAATATGTATTATATTGCCAATCTTATGGCATTGGCCCAGTGGTACCGTCACATCCGGTCCCTGTTTATTACCGGTCCGTCCGGTGAATTTCCCGCTGCCCTGTACAACAGTGTGTGCGAAAAACTGGCGCTTGGGATTCAGGAACGCATTAAGCGAATGGAAGGGTTTGTGGAAAAACTCTCTGGTTTTCAGCATACCGGTTCAAACAAAATAAATGCGCTTCACCATGTTATGGCTGAAAAATGGCCGGAAATAAAACAGCTGCTGGCAGCGCTCCAGGATTATGAAGGAGAAACTGCCCGGCGTAACCAATGGATCAGCGCGGTAAATAATTTTAAAAACAGACAACCATCTGATTATGTAACCGTGATTCAGCACCTGGCCCCTGAAGACAAAAAAAACGGCACTGCCTGGCTTCAGCAGATTGTCGATCATGTGGTTGCCAAAACCACGGCAAAGGTTTTTTAATATACAAGGACATACAAAACACCCATGAAAATACCTGTGAAAAAAAAATTATTCGGCACGGACGGCATTCGCGGTGTGGCAAACCAGTATCCCATTATACCCGAAGTGATGATCCGGCTTGGCCGGGCCGTTGTCCGGTCTTTGCCGGAAGGCCGCAATAAAAAAAGAATCCTTATCGGCAAAGATACCCGGATATCTGGGGATATGATTGAAAGCGCCATCAGTTCCGGCATTTGTTCTGCCGGCGGAAATGTTTTTCTGGCCGGGGTGATTCCCACGCCTGCTGTTTCCTGTTTAACAGCTTCCTCGGAATTTGACGCAGGCATTGTGATCTCCGCATCCCACAACCCCTATGAAGACAATGGCATCAAGCTGTTCAATCATCAGGGATTTAAACTTTCAGATGATCTTGAAGCCGCCACAGAAGCTAACGTTCTGGATGAGGGTTCAAATAATAACAATCTGGTATCAAATAAAATAGGGGTTATTAAAAAATTCGACCATACCAGGGAGCGATACATTGAATTTTTAGAAAAAAACCTGCCGTCCGGCTTTTCCCTGAAAGACATGAAAATCGTTCTCGATTGTGCCAATGGCGCCACCCATGCAGTGGCGCCTCAGGTGTTTTCAGCGCTGGGGGCAAATACGCAAACCCTTTTTGTGGCGCCGGACGGGGTCAACATCAATGCGGGATGTGGATCTGAACATACTGATTTTATATCTAAAACTGTTGTGAAAACCCATGCGGATCTGGGGTTTGCCTTTGACGGGGATGGGGACCGGGTCATTGCCATTGATGGTGCCGGAAACCGGGTGACCGGGGATCAGATTCTGGCGGTGTGCGCCAGGTTTATGAAAGAAAAAGGAACACTTGCAAAAAACACAGTGGTCAGCACCGTCATGAGCAATGTGGGGCTGTTGCAGGTCCTGAAAAAACTGGGCATTGCCCATGCCATGGCAGATGTGGGAGACCGGTACGTGCTGGAAACCATGAAAAACCGGCAGGCGGTGATCGGGGGAGAAGATTCCGGGCACATGATATTTCTGGATCATCACACTTCCGGGGACGGTATTTATACGGCGCTGCGGCTGCTTGAAGTCATCCGGGAAACCGGCCAGCCCCTTGCCGAGCTGGTAAAAATCATGAAAATTTATCCTCAGATTCTTTTGAACGTGCCGGTGGCGGAAAAAATCGACATTTTATCGGTGCCGGAAATCAGCCGGAAAATTTCTGATGTGGAAAACCGGCTCAAAGACCAGGGCAGGGTGCTGGTGCGGTATTCCGGGACCCAGCCTCTGTGCCGGGTCATGGTGGAAGGCCCGGATCAGACGGAAACTGAGCAGTTCTGCAGGGAAATCGTGGATGTGATTGCGGAAAAAATCGGTATCACCAAATAAGAAGAAACTGTTTTTTAACCACAGAGAACACTGAGAAAGTCGTCGCGCATGAAAGGACGGCACGGTGGCCGTCCCTGCGAGGCACGGCGGCTTTGACCGGTTCGTAGGGCAGGCCACCGTGCCTGCTTTAAAAAAAACAAAACAAATTCATCGAGAATTCCGTCACGCAGGGCTTAATCCGGCATCTGAAATTTTCATCTATTCCCTGGCACCGCCCAGAATATGCAGCAGCATCAGGAAAAGGTTGATAAAATCAAGATATAAAGACAGCGCGCCGATAATGGCACCCTTGCGGATGACGCCGGCATCCAGGCCGTCGGGCTGGGTAAGGGCCATGTGTTTCAGTTTCTGGGTATCATAAGCGGTCAGGCCGACGAAAACAAACACCCCGATATAACTGATAATCATTGCCATGGCGCTGGAGCGGATAAAAAGATTGATCACCGATGCGATGATGATGCCGATCAGGCCCATCATCATAAAGCTGCCCACAGAAGTGAGGTCCCGCTTGGTGGTCATGCCGTAGACGCTGCATGCCACAAAGGTAGCGGCGCACACAAAAAAGGTGGACGCAATGGAGGTGCCGGTATAGGCCAGAAAAATAAACGAAAGGGTGACTCCGTTTAAGACGGCATAGCCCACAAACAAAGCGGTTGCCGTGGAAGCTTCCATTTTTTGAACCCGGGCGCTCAGGTAAAATACCATCCCGAGTTCCGCGATGATCAGACCGAAAAAAATCATGGAATTGCCAAACACCAGATTTCTGATGGCCGGCGTGTGGGCTACAAAATAGGCAATAACCCCGGTGAGGGCCAGCCCAATGGCCATCCAGTTATAGGTGCTCTGTATAAAACTGTTGACCCGGATTTGCGCCTGAGTATCGACGCGACGGGCTGAAAGGTTCTCAACCATTCATAACCTCCTGTAATTCTGAAAATTAGGTTTAACAAAACAAATTAAAAAGTAAATTTTCCGCCAAAGTAAGCATAAAATAACACATAGCCGGCAATTTGCAACAGTTACCGGTCCAATTATTGAAAACAACTGCACCCAATGACACCCACACAGTTGTACCAACATTTAAAAGAGCTGGCTGAAAGATTTGACATTAAGGTGGCGGAACAGAACCTGAGAGTCACTGGCGTGAATGCCAGAAGCGGGTTGTGTATTGTCAAAGAGCAGAAACTTTTTATTATGGATAAACACCTGAATCTGCGTGAAAAAAATGAAGTTTTGGCGGAATGTTTGAAGACATTGCCCTTGGATGATGTGTATGTGATGCCGGCGGTGAGAAAATATCTGGAAAAGCAGGGGGGGAAATAAATCCAGAAGACAGAAGTCAGAAGTCAGAAGACAGAATGCAGGAGCCAGAATGTGGAAGTCAAGTCTATGCCATTATATGGACCATATTTGATGGCTAATTCCTTACGCGGCCCTCTATTTGACGACGTTTTATTAAAAGTTTACATAATATTCATTATCAGACGTTATAAAAATATATGGAAATTCCGGATTTCAGGCCCTGCTTGCAAAGCGCAGGAAAATCCGCTACAGGACAACCAGGCAATGAAATTTCAACACAGGACACGGTAAATTGACCCAATCATCAGCATCACCTGCCCAGCGAACCATTTATACGGTTTCCCGGCTCACTGAAAAAATTAAATCATTACTTGAAGAAAATTTTCCATTTATCTGGATTTCCGGAGAAATATCAAATTTTAAAGTACCGGTGTCCGGCCATTTTTATTTTACGTTAAAAGATGAATCCGCCCAGATCAGCGCGGTCATGTTTCGCGGCCAGAACCGGAACCTGAAATTTCTGCCCCATGACGGCATGAAAATCACCGGGTTCGGCAGAATCAGCCTGTATGAACCCCGGGGCGCTTACCAGATTATACTTGAATATCTTGAACCTGCCGGCGCCGGCGCGCTTCAGGCGGCTTTTGAGCAGCTTAAAAAGCAACTCAGTGACGACGGCCTCTTTGATGCGGATCGCAAAAAACCGATGCCCTTGCTGCCTGCCAAAGTACATTTGATAACATCGGTCACCGGGTCCGTGGTGCACGACATGATTCAGGTCATGGGCCGGCGATATCCGGATCTGGACCTTGTGATTCTGCCGGTAAACGTTCAGGGAGATACGGCTGTTGAAGCCCTTGTCGCCGCAGTGGCCCGGGTCAATTCCCTGCCGGATGCGGAAGTCGCCATCATTGCCCGGGGCGGCGGCTCACTTGAGGATTTAAGCGCCTTTAACTCAGAAGCCCTGGCCCGGGCCGTGGCGGCCTCTGATGTTCCCATTGTCTCCGCGGTGGGCCATGAAACCGATTTTACCATTTGCGATTTTGTTGCGGATTTGCGGGCGCCTACACCGTCTGCCGCCGCGGAACTGGTGGTGCCGGTTAAAAATGACCTTTTGGAATACCAGAAAATGCTGGTTCAGCAGATTTATGGTCATTTCCGCCGGTATCTGGCAAATCTTGAAAATCAGGTAAAAACCTTGGCCCGCCGCCTTGTTCATCCGCAGAAACGCCTGGAATATTTAGCTATACGTACAGATGAGGCTTATGTCAAATTGCTCCGGGCGTTTCACCGGTATCTGCGCGAACAAAACCAACACCTTGCCTGGCGCACCCGCCAGCTGATAAGCGCATCACCCGCAACCGACCTCCGCCGCCTTCATGCCAGCGTGGCCCGGCTTCATGAATCCCTCTTGTATTTATCCGCATCTCTGGTAAATACAAAAAAAATGCGATTAACAGAACTGACCGGCCGGCTGAACGCCCTCAGTCCCCTTGCCGTGCTTCACCGGGGATACAGCATCACCCGGTCCCTGCCCGACAGAACCGTCATAACGGATACAGATCAGGTTTCCCCGGGCCGGAATGTGGAAGTTCTGCTGGCAAAAGGCAACATCATCTGCCGGGTTGAAAAAGTTGAAAAACCGGATTGAAAAAGTTGATAAAAAGGACACTGCCAATGGCAAAAAAAAAGACATTTGAAGATTCCCTGTTCCAGCTTGAAAAAATCGTCCAGGATTTGGAAGACGGCGACCTGCCCCTGGACAGCGCGCTTAAAAAGTTTGAAGAAGGCGTAAAACTCTCCAGATTCTGTTTTGATAAACTCGCGGAAACCGAAAAAAAAGTCTCTGTTTTGATAAAGGATCAGGATGGGGCTTTGGTTGAAAAACCCTTTACCGACAATGACCCCCATCTGCCCTGAAATCCCCTGTTAAGGAATTTATATTGTGCCGGACTTACCCGATTCCTCCCGCCCTGACCGTTTCGACCTGAGCACTTACCTGAAAGCGCAGCGGGCCGTCCTTGATCAGGCATTAAATGATTTCATCCGCCGGCATTTTTCCGATTCCCGGCTGAATGCAGCCATGAAATATTCTCTCATGGCCTCTGGAAAACGGCTGCGGCCCGTGCTGTGCCTGGCAGCGGCAGAAACCGTTGGAAATATAAACAATAACACTACAAATAATATTACAAATGATGTGATCCAAACCGCCTGCGCCATTGAAATGATTCATACCTATTCCCTGATTCATGACGATTTGCCGGCCATGGATGATGACGACCTGCGCAGGGGCAATCCCACCTGCCATATTCAGTTTGATGAAGCCACCGCGATTCTGGCCGGAGACGCCCTGCTCACCCTGGCTTTTGAAATTTTATCCCGTAATGCTTCCGCGACCGCAGCCCCCGCGGAAATGAAGCTGAAAATTATGCATTTAATCGCCGCTGCTGCCGGGCACAAAGGCATGATTGAAGGCCAGATGCGGGACATTGAAGCGGAAAATACTCCCCTTCCCCTGGACGCGTTAAAACATCTCCATTACCTGAAAACCGGGGCTTTGATTGAAGCGGCCGTGGTCTCGGGCGCACTGCTTGCCGGCGGAGACGGTAAATCCATTGAACAGCTCCGGATTTATGCAAACCACATCGGGCTGGCGTTTCAGGTGACAGATGACATTTTAAATGTCGAAGGCGATGCCGAACTCATGGGAAAAGCCACGGGAACCGACGCCTCCCGCCACAAAGCAACGTATCCCGGACTGCTGGGGCTGGAAAAATCCAAAGCCTTTGCATCTGATCTGGTGAACAATGCCTTGCATGCTTTGGAGATTTTTGGTAACAAAGCGGATTCCCTGGCAGCCATTGCCAGATATGTGATTACCCGAAACCGCTGAGCGCTTTCATATTCGGATCCCTATTCGGACCCATATACAGATCAAGGAGAATTTAACTGTTGAGCCTGTTGGATCAGATCAATTTCCCTGATGACTTAAAAAAAATTCCGCGCAAGGATTTGCCGGCGCTTGCCCAGGAAATCCGGCAGCTGATCGTGGATGTGGTGTCCAAAACCGGGGGCCATCTTGCCTCAAATCTGGGCGTGGTGGAGTTGACCATTGCGCTTCATTATGTGTTTGACGTTCCCAATGATAAGATCGTCTGGGATGTGGGCCACCAGGCTTATACCCACAAGCTGCTTACCGGCCGGAAAAACCGGTTTCAGACCCTGCGCCAGCATGGCGGTCTTTCCGGGTTCCCCAGAATATCGGAAAGCCCCTATGATGCCTTTTCCACCGGCCACAGCAGCACCTCCATCTCCGCGGCTTTGGGCATTACCTGCGCCAAACGCATAAAAAACGACCCTTCAAAAGTCATTGCCGTGATCGGCGACGGGTCCATGACCGCCGGATTGGCCTATGAAGGATTGAACCAGGCCGGGGGACTTCGCAAGGATATGATTGTCATTTTAAATGATAATGAACTTTCCATCGGTCCCAACGTGGGCGCCCTCTCCTCTCTGCTCAGCCGGACCTTTTCTGCCAAATACCTTCAGGATTTAAAAAAGGAGATGGGCGAATTTCTGAGATCCCTTCCCAAAATCGGCCCGGAAGCCTACCATTATGCCAAACGGGCCGAAGAATCCTTTAAAGCCTTTGTCACGCCGGGCATGCTGTTTGAAGCCTTTGATTTTGATTATTTCGGTCCTATCAAGGGGCACCGCCTGAATCATCTCATTGATATCCTGACCAATATCAAAGAAATTGAAGATCCGGTGCTGCTGCATGTAAGCACTCAAAAAGGCAGAGGATACGCGCCGGCGGAAAAAAATCCCGTCTATTTTCATGGAGTGGGATGTTTTCAGGTGAAAACCGGGGACCGGGTGTCGTGCAGCAGCGCGCCCTCCTATACATCGGTGTTTGGGGATACCATGGTGGAACTGGCAAAAACCAATGAAAAACTTATTGCGGTCACCGCAGCCATGCCTGAAGGGACAGGACTGGCCCGGTTTGCCCGGGAATTTCCGGATCGGTTTTATGATGTGGGCATTGCAGAGCAGCACGGGGTCACCTTTGCCGCCGGCCTTGCCACGGAAGGAATGAAACCGGTCGTGGCCATTTATTCCACATTTCTGCAGCGGGCCTATGATCAGCTGGTGCACGACGTTTGTCTGGAATCTCTGCCCGTGACCTTTGCCATTGACCGGGGCGGCATTGTGGGGGAAGACGGCCCCACGCATCACGGGTTGTTTGATCTGTCTTACCTCCGGTCCCTGCCCAACATGATCGTAATGGCGCCAAAAGATGAAAATGAGCTCCGCCGCATGCTGATGACCGCCATCAACCACAACGGCCCGGCTGCCCTGCGCTATCCCCGGGGCGCCGGTGAAAACGTGTCCCTTGATCCGGAAATTCAAGCTCTGCCGATGGGCCGGGCAGAGGTCATGGCCCGGGGTGACGATCTGCTGGTTCTGGCCATTGGCACCACAGTGTGGGAGGCCATGAAAGCCCGGGATCTGCTTCTGGAGAAAAACATTCGCGCCACAGTGGTGAACTGCCGGTTTGTGAAACCCCTGGATCAGGTTCTGATCCGCGATCTGGCCGAAAAAATTCCCCATATTATCACCATCGAGGAAAATGTTCGCCAGGGCGGGTTTGGCAGCGCTGTGCTGGAACTTCTGGCGGACAGCGGTATTTCAAACTGTATTGTAAAACGCATCGGCATTCAGGATGTTTTTGTAGAACACGGGCCCCGGCCGATTTTGACGACAAAATACGGAATTGATGCGGCCGCCATTGTGACGGCAGCCCTGTCTTTTCCCCCTGCCCTGATCTGATTTTTATTTTGTAACCCTTTGTAACCCTATGTAATCCTATTGACAAGGTATGGCATCTCCTTCCAAAAAACGCCTTGATGTTCTGGTTTTTGAACGAAAGCTGGCCCCCAGCCGCCAGAAAGCCAGCGCGCTCATTATGACCGGCAACGTTCTGGTCAACAATACGCCGGTGGACAAACCCGGGACCCTGGTGCCGTCGGATGCGGAAATCGTCAACAAGGGCGGGGACCTTCCTTTTGTCAGCCGGGGCGGGTATAAAATTGACCATGCCCTTGAGATCCTCGGGCTGGATGTCTCCGAAATGACCTGCCTTGACGTGGGCGCTTCCACTGGCGGGTTCACAGACTGCCTGCTTCAGCGCGGCGCGGCCCGGGTGTTTGCCGTGGATGTGGGATATGGCCAGATAGACTGGAAACTGCGGCAGGATCCGCGTGTCACGGTAATTGAGCGCACCAATATCCGGTATGCCAAAAGCGATCTCCTGCCCGTTGCCGTGGATCTTGTCACCATTGATGTTTCTTTTATATCGCTTAAAATCGTGGTGCCGCCGGCAGCCCGGTTTCTTAAAAAAAACGGCCTTATACTGGCCCTGATCAAGCCCCAGTTTGAAGCGGGCAAAAACCAGGTGGGAAAAGGCGGAGTGGTCCGGGATCCGGCGATGCACACTGCTGTTATCCGGGATCTGTCTGATGTTTTTACATCTCAGGGCTTTGTTGTGGGCCCGGTAATTCCTTCGCCTGTATTGGGCCCCAAAGGAAACCAGGAATTTATCATCCGCCTGAAACAAACCTCCTGAAATTTACATGAAAGATTGGAATCTGACTTTTTACGCTTGCATCTATATTGGTTTGATGTTGGTTTGGACTTGATTTTTGATAAGTTAGTTTATAAATAAATTAAATTGTATCTTAAGACCAGATCAATAAATCTTGCAGAGAGGAGTTAAAACACTGAAATGACAGAAAAAACAAGAAATGTCGCATTTGTTGGACAAGGCGGGGCAGGAAAAACATCCCTTGCGGAAGCCATGCTGTTTAATGCCGGTGTCACCACCCGACTGGGCAGTGTGGATGCGGGAAACTCCGTACTGGATTTTGAACCCGAGGAACTGAAACGCAAATCCACCATCAGTACGTCTTTTCATCAGTTTGACTGGCAGAAAAGAACCATCAGCTTCATTGATACCCCGGGAGACCAGAACTTTTTTTCCGATACCAAACTCTGCCTTCAGGCAGCTGACTGCGTGGTTCTGGTGATCGATGCCATTGACGGGGTTAAATTCCAGTCCGAGCAGGCATGGGAATATGCGGAACAATATGGCCTGCCGGCCGCCATTTTTATAAACAAAGTTGACCGGGAAAGAGCGGATTTTCAGCGGGCGTTTCAGGATGCAGCCGATGTGTTCGAGCCCAAATCCATTATTCTTCAGCTTCCCATTGGAAAAGAAGAAGATTTCAGCGGCGTGGTGGACCTTCTCAGCAAGAAAGCCTACACCTATGAAAACGGTAAGGCAACTCCCTGCGATATCCCGGCGGACATGCAGGAAATCGTGGAAGCTGAGCATGAATCCCTGGTGGAAAATATTGCGGAAGCAGATGATGAACTGGTGGAAAAATACCTTGAAGGCGAAGACCTCTCAGATGAAGATCTGAAAAAAGCCCTGCTCAAGGGGGTCGCAAACCGGACGTTTGTGCCGGTGCTGTGCGGTTCCGCCACCAAAAATATCGGCATTGACCTGTTGTGCGATTTTATAGCCGATGCCATGCCCTCCCCGCTTCAGGCGGCTCCTAAAACAGCGGTGGAAGAAGGCACGGACAAGGAAGTGGAAATCCGCCCCAATCCGGATGATCCGTTTCTGGGAATTGTTTTCAAAACCATTGCCGATCCCTTTGCCGGCCGCCTGACCCTGATCAAAGTGCTGACCGGGAAACTGGGCAGCGACGGCAATTTTTACAATCCCAATAAAAGCGTCAAAGAACGCTTCACCCAGCTCTTGAAAATTACGGGCAAAGAGCAGAAACCGGCCAAAGGTGCCGGCCCCGGAGATATTGTGGCGGTTGCCAAACTGAAAGACACCACCACCGGGGATACCCTTTGCGATCCCGGTACAAAACTCCAGGCAAAAACAGCGGCCCCCATTGACGGCATCATTACGTATGCCATTGTTCCCAAGGCCCAGGGTGATGAAGAAAAAATATTTTCGTCTCTTGCCAAACTGATGGAGGAAGATCTGGCCCTTAAGCTTGAAAGAAGCGAAGAAACCCATGAAACCCTGCTTACCGGCATGGGTCAGGTGCACATTGAAACCACCATTGAAAAACTCAAACGCAAATATGGGGTGGAAGTCAATCTGACCATCCCCAAAGTGCCTTACAAATGCACGTTTAAAAAGAAAGTCCGGGTTCAGGGACGCCACAAGAAACAGACCGGCGGCCATGGTCAGTTCGGGGACTGCTGGGTGGAATTTGAACCTCTGCCCCGGGGCGAAGGGTTTGAGTTTGTGGACAAAATCGTGGGCGGGGTGATTCCGAAAACCTATATCCCGGCGGTGGAAAAAGGTATTATTGAAGCCACCCAGCGGGGCGTGCTCGGCGGGTTTCCCTGCATTGATTTCCGGGCCACTCTGGATTTCGGTTCCTATCATTCCGTGGACTCTTCGGAAATGGCTTTTAAAGTGGCGGGTTCCATCGCCTTTAAAAAAGGGGCTGAAGAAGCCGGCATGAAACTGCTGGAACCCATTATGGAACTTGAAGTCATTACCCCGGAAGATTTTATGGGGGACATTATGGGCGACCTGAACAGCCGCCGCGGCCGGGTGCTCGGCATGGACAGCAAAGGCAAAAATCAGATTGTCCGCGCCCTGGTGCCCATGGCGGAGATTCTCACCTATGCACCGGATATGCGCTCCATGACCGGGGGCCGGGGCAATTTTACCCTGAAGTTTGTGCAGTACGATGAAGTGCCGGCCCAGCTGGCCCAGAAAATCATTGACGAGGCGGCAAGCGATAAAGAATAAATTTCGTTTCGTTTCGCTTAATTTTAATTTTAATAAAAAAGCCGGCGCTGTTTTTTAACAGCACCGGCTTTTTTTCGTTTAAAACATCAAAAAATTGTCAAAGCCCTGTTTTTTTGTTTTCCGACACCATTTTCTCTGCAAAACGTGACCATCCTACGGTTCAACCCGGAAATCCTTGCATTCGACTTTTCTGATATGATATGGCTGTTCAGACACAAAACACCACTTTAACAACAAAATATTGTTCTTCTTTCCCGCCATAACTGACTGATTGAAATCAATATTTTCAAATACAGCCGAAGCCGTTTCTTCTATTCGTTCAAAAAATTGACTCGACGCAAACCCGGGGGATGCGCAATGAAACAAATCCATCAAATTTTTATCATATGCTTGTTAACAATCAGTGTCGTATTCACGTCCGGTGTGGCATCGGGTGGCAACCCGCTTGGACGTCCATCGCCCGACTTGGATGAAATGACGGAAAAAGAGTATATTCAGTATCAGTTGTATGCAAACTTTGTCAGCCCCACCCTTTACGCCCAAATGCGAATACTCGAAGAACGCGTCAAGTTAAAGTTTGCATGGGAAAAAGCCATTACCAACCTGGGTATAACGCTTTTCAATCAATCACTTTCTCTAAAATCTGCGCTTAATCCAAATCTGACGGACATGGAGCTGCTCACCTTAACCCTTGGCACGGAACTTGATTTTTTAAATACCATCGGCGGCACCGAAATCAGCGGCATTGTGACTGATACGGCAATGGCAGCCGTTGAAACCTCTCTGGGGGATCCCTCTGCTTTTGCCGCCTACTGCGCAACCCATCTGGTTCAATCCGGAGTCAACTTTTACGGTGCGTTTCAGTTTTGGCAATTACGGGGCAAAATCAATCAGTCAACCGCCATCAATGACCTGATGTATAGTTTCTATGCTTTGGGCCAGGATATCGATGTGATTATTGCATATTACGATATTCCCGGATCCGGATGGCCGGCGATTGTTCAA
This sequence comes from Desulfobacteraceae bacterium, assembly GCA_011390465.1. GTDB lineage: Bacteria > Desulfobacterota > Desulfobacteria > Desulfobacterales > Desulfosalsimonadaceae > SURF-3. The sequence continues at coordinate 34,654 of JAABSH010000023.1, read as the reverse complement.
TTTGTCAGCGATCAAATGAATGTGGATAAGGATCAATTAAATAATGACGTCTGGCTCATCTTGCGCTATATGAATGAATTCCATGACCGTTACACAAATTACATCGAAAATACGCCTTCCGCGCCAGAGCGTTATCAGATTCAAAACGGTGTCAATCCTTCCGGCATTGTCTTTTCATGGAGCGCGTCATCATGCAAAAAATGCGGTACCGTCCAATACAATCTGGAAATCCATCAAAACCGCCGCACCATCTTTAAGGCGGATGAAGACCTCGGCCATCTGATCCAGGGCACCTCATTTAAACTGCCCGTTACCCTCAAGCCGAACACCCCATACGACTGGGCCGTATTCCCGAAAAATCAATACGGCAACTGGAATTTGGATGTGGGTGATTTTTCACGCTTTACCACCGGCGGCAGCACTGCCAATCATTTACCATCGGCCGCATTTTCCGTTTCCACGACCATGGGCGATCCATCCACGATCTTCTCGTTTGACGCATCCGATTCCAATGATCCGGATGGGGACAGCCTTGGTTATCAATGGAACTGGGGCGAAGGCGCCGGTTTTTTCGCTTCCGGCATCACGGCCACGCACCAGTATACCGCACCGGGAACCTATACCGTCACATTGCGTGTAAATGACGGCTCCGCTGATTCCCATTATTCAAAGGCCATCACGGTCACTCAGCCCCAGACCCCGCCCCTGGTGCCTGTGAACCCCCATCCGTCAAGGGGAGACACCAATCAAGCCATTTACCAGACGCTGAACTGGGCCGACGGGGGCCGGGCAGATAGCTATGAAATCTATTTCGGCACCCGCCCGGAACCCGGAGACAATCCGAAAACTGCTGTTTCCAGCGCACCCTTTGACCCGGGTCCCCTGGCATATGATACCACCTATTACTGGCGGGTGGATGCCATCAACGCCCACGGCACCACCATCGGCGACACATGGTATTTCACCACCCAACCGCCTCCGGCCTGGCTGTTCTATCATTACTGGGATTTCGACACCACTGGCACCGAAGGCTGGACCGCCCGCAATGCCGAAAGCGAGGGCATTTATAACCAGGATTACTGGATTATCGATCCTTTCTATGATCCGGCCAGCAAGAGCGGCATTATCAGTGCTCCGGATTTGAGATCCCTGCACACCGGTCTATACGGACAAATCGAAGTCCGGGCCGGGGTTAAAAACGCCTATATCGACAGCCTTGAGGCCCATCTCAAAATTGACGGCACCTGGCAGCCACCCTTTGTTTTAAGTTATGTGTCCGGCATAAAAACCAAAAATTCCCAATGCCTCTATCAGGGCATCATCCCTTATTCAGGGGCCATCGAACAGGTACGCATCGACGTTGTCATTGGCTCGGACACAGAAGATGACCGGGTGTATATCGACCGGGTGACATTTATCGAACGACCGGAACCGCTGATGCATCTGATATCCGGGTATGTTACAAACGAAACGGGTGAGGGGATACCGGGCGTGAACATGGCCTTTACCAACGGTGCCGGCACGGTATTGACCAACAACGCCGGCTATTATGAACAAAGCGTTCCCGAAGGCTGGTCCGGAACAGTTTTTCCGTCAAAACCCCTTTATACAGTCACCCCCGCTGAAACCGATTATGACAATGTCATTTCCCCAAAAGCGCAACATTACACGGCCCATACCACCGCCACCCTTACCGCTGCCATGTTTGATTCCGGAACCGAGGGCATCAGTGACGGTGTGGTATTCAACCATGGTTTTGCGGATTACCCAACCATTCAAGCATCTGAAACCGGCAGTCAAGTGGGGCCTCCGGAATTTAACACCATCCTCACAGCCGGTCAGGACCGGGCGGATTCCGGTGAATATTATGTCTACCGGGCCGTGATTCCTTTTGACACGTCATCGCTGCCGGAAAATGCCGTGATTACCGGCGCCACGCTGTATCTTTACGGATATGATGCAGATTATTCCGATACGGATTTTGATCTTCAGGTGGTCCGGGCACAACCAGCATCCCACGCGGCCTTGATACCAGCCGATTATTCCGAATTGGAGGAAACTCCCGGCGGCAGTCTGAATACGGCCACATGGCAGGGCCACAATGGGGTGAATCCCATCCGGTTAACCACCGAAGGCATTTCCTGGATCAATACCAGCGGCATTACCTGCCTGGGTCTCCGCAGCAACCGGGACATCAATCAAACAGAACCCCACGAACACGAGTTTGTCAATTTCTGGTCTTCACAATCCAATACGGATTACCGGCCGGTACTCGAAGTTGAATACCAAGCCCCAGACATCAACTATCCCGAAGGCATTCAGGGCCGAATCCTGGACCAGCGAACCAACGAGACCATCCAGGACGCGCAGGTATCTGCCGGCGGAACGTCCGTTCAATCCAGTGACAACGGCCAGTATCTGCTGGATCTCGGTCCGGGCGATTATGAAGTCACAGTATCCAAAACCGGATATCAGACAATCACCCGCACACATATCCAGGTGCCGGAAAACACCATGCTATCGCTGGATATTGAACTGCCGGTTTCCCTTTACGGCATTGTCACGGACCAGATGACCGCCGAACCCGTCATGAATGTGGATGTTTCCGCAGGCCCCCAAACCGCGAAAACCAATACCCAGGGCGTCTACACCCTGGGAAGCCTGGTGCCGGGAATTTACGATATCACCTTTGAAAAATGCGACCATCTGCCACTCACCATACCGGATGTGGAAATTATTGCCGGCCAGTCTCGTGAATTGAATGTGGAACTGCCCCTGGCCCTGGCCGGCACGGTCACGGATTATGCCACGGGTCAGCCCATCTCCAATGTCATTGTTTCCACCATCAACCTCACCAGCACCCAGACCGACCCCCAAGGAAGATACGGATTTGGTGAGTTCAGTCCCGGCGTCTACGACATCACCTTTGCCAAAACCGGATACCAGACCGCCACCATTAAAAATGTCTATGTCTCGGGCACCACCCCGGTGATCCGGGATATGCGCATGACCCTGCCCGGCCCGCTCAATATCATCACCCCGGAGCTGCCAGCGGCTGAAACCGAAAATCCGTATAATCCGTCGGTGCGCATCAGCGGCGGCACCCCGCCCTATTCTTTTACCCTGAGCGCCGGGAAAATCCCGCCCGGCTGCACACTGGATGCGGTTTACGGCAACATCACCGGCACACCAGACATGCCGGGCAGTTATACGTTTACCGTCCGGGTAACAGACACCCTGGGCGCTTTTGCCGAACGCCAGTACAGCATCGATGTCACCCACCCCCTGGTCATTGAAACCGGGTCCCGCCTGCCGAATGCCACCAAAGACCAGCTGTATCAGACCGGAATTGCCGCATCCGGCGGCACCAAACCGTATCAGTTTTCCTATACCGGGGACCTGCCCCTGGATCTCTATTTTACCAATACCGGCAACATCCGGTACAAAGTAACAGACACCGTGGATTTTAATTCCAATGTGCTGCATCAGCTATGGAATGTATCTTCCGGCGTGGGGATTTCCGCTAAAAAACTCTATTTTAACGGCGCACACAGCACCACCACTGCTCAAATTCAGCTTTTTTGCCCGGAACCCGGCACCATCTCCTTTGACTATGTCACCGATTTTGTGGTCGGGTATCACACCACCGGCACATTTGAATTTTACATAGACCAGGCCAAAATAACCGACTGGGGCGGCAGCCATACCGGCCGGTATACCACCAGCGTCTCCGCCGGATGGCATACGTTTAAATGGCGATTTGACAGCGAGCGTTCAAACCAGTTCGTCACCCTGGACAATATTACCTTCCCGGTCAACCCGGAAGGTAATCACGATTTCACGGTCACGGTCACGGATACCGGCGGCCGCAGCACGTCGGCCCAGTTTCAGCTCCGGGTGCTGCCCAAACTCGACATTACCACGGATCAGCTCAATAACGGTATTGCGGGGGCGGTTTACAATCAGCAAATCATTGCTGCCGGCGGAACCGGCAATTACACATGGGCGGTTTATGCCGGCACATTGCCGGATGGCATGGCCCTTGATCCGGGTTCCGGCGCGCTCTATGGCACACCCGCGGAAACCGCCTTCGGCACCGTGGTCCTGTTCGTGACCGATGAAAACGGCACCACGGTTTATAAGGATGTGATTCTTCATGTGGCCGACCCTCTGAGCATGGCCACCCCGTCACTGCCGGATGGGCTGGCAGGCACGTTTTATTCTGAGGCCATTCAGGTCAACGGCGGAATTCTTCCCTGTGCTTTCAGTTATTACGGCATGCTTCCGGACGGCCTCAGCCTGGACCAGGACACGGGCATCATATCCGGAACCCCCACCCATGTGGGGTATTTCAATGTTATTATAGTAGCCACGGACAGTTCCCGGCCGGCCACCCAATCCATTATTCGCAGCCTGGGCATTAATATCACCGGCGATCTTACCATCACCACCCCGGCGGTACTGCCACGGGAGCGTCTGGGCAGTCCCGTATCCCCGGTGGTCTTGAACGCCGGCGGCGGACCGTCCCCCTATGTCTGGACCCTCATTGACGGGGCTCTGCCCCAGGGAATTTCTTTAAATCCTGATACCGGCGAAATCTCCGGCACGCCCAGGGATAGAGGGGATTTTGTGGCAACCGTTCAGGTCACCGATGGGACCGGAGATACCGCAGTCAAAACCTTTTACTGGCATATTGCCGATGATCTGGTCATTGAAACCAGGGCGCTGCCGGACGGGGCCGTGGGGGCTGCGTATAATTTTACCCTTACGGCAAGCGGCGGGGAAAAACCTTATGAATGGCGGATTAAAAGCGGCACCCTGCCGGACGGACTTTCTTTAAACCGCCACACCGGCACCATTTCCGGAGTGCCCGCAGCCGTCCAGACCTTTTCCATTACCGTGGAAGCCAACGACAGCGCCTCGCCCATGCAGACCACGGAAAAAACCTTTACCGTTCAGACCATGGATGATCTGGTAATTTTTACGCCGTTTCTGCCAAAAGGCCGCCTGAACGCCGCCTACACGGCAACGATTTCTGCGGTTGCCGGAACCCCGCCCTATGACTGGCGTCTGGAAAGCGGCAGTCTGCCGCCGGGCCTTGATCTGGAAAGCCGAATGGATCAGGCCGTGCTTTCCGGCGAACCCCTGCAGGAAGGGACCTGGATATTCACCCTGGCTGTCACGGATAGCGGCACCCCAAAATCTTCGGCCTTTAAGGAATTCCGGGTGGATATTGCCGGAGATCTGCATCTTGAGACACAGGCACTGGCATCAGCCGAGCGGGGCATTCCTTATTCGGAAACCATCGACGTGACCGACGGTGATCCGCCCTATGTCTGGCAGATTGTGGCAGGCAGCCTCCCTGCCGGACTGACGCTGAATTCCACCACCGGTCATATTTCCGGCATCACCCATTTAAGCACTGGCCAGAGTACGGCATTTACCGTGCAAATCACGGATTCCGGAAACCCGGCAATCTCCCTGGAACAGGAATTTGCCATTTGCGTGGCCGATCCTTTGACCCTTGTTACGGAAAAACTGCAAAAAGGGCTTCAAAAATCACCATACGCAGCCACCCTGGAAGCAAACGGCGGCATTTCTCCCTATTTTTGGACGATCACGGACGGCGTGTTGCCAGAAGGACTCTCATTGAATCCAAATACCGGTGTGATTTCCGGCACCCTTGTCCGGTGCGGCACATTTGATTTTACCGTCTGGGCCACGGGATCGGCGCCAGTGCCGGATACGGCAGTCCGCACCCTGGCCCTTGAAGTAATCTGCTGTGACGCCTGTTATGTCATTTCCGGCAATGCCGGCGGGATGCCCGGTGTTGACGTTTCTTTGGAAGGCGATGCCGCGGATACCGCCCAAACCGATGCAAACGGCGATTATGCATTCTCCGGCCTGGCAAACGGTCAGTATACCGTGGTTGCCTCAACACCGGATGACGCTTTTATTCCGGCGTTTCAAACCGTCATAATTCAGAATCAGGACACCAGCGGAATTGATTTTGCCGCCCTTTCCCATGTGGTGGACGTGGACGGCAATGGCGCAGTGGATCTTCAGGACGCGATTGTGGTGTTGCAGGTGATGGCAGGGATTGATCCGGCCGGCCCAATGGATGCCACCGCGGATATTGCTAATGCCGATATGAATAATGACGGCAAAACCGGGATGCAGGAATTGATTGTTATTTTACAGACCATTGCAGATGTTCGGTAATTTTTAGCGAATCATGGTTTTGCGCAATCAAAAATAACCGCCGGGAAAGGAATCCCGGCCTACCCGATCAAACTCATGGTAGATGGCCATAGGTCGGGATTCTTTCCCGACATTGATAGATGCCTTTAATCTGGGAAGAAATACCGGCATGGAAACTTGATTTATCAGCGATGGCCATAGGTCTGGAGAAATCCACGCCTGCAAAGCTTAAATTATTGGAGATGGCCGTAGGTCGGGATTCATATCCCGACATTGATTTATGCGCTTCACTCGTACCCACGCTCCGAGTGAGTAAGTAAAAAGCAGTCTTTGGACAAACGAAAAAAATAAAAACCCGAATTAACCAAAGGAATTCATGGGTATGAAACGCAAAACATTGATTGGCATCTTACTTTTTATTTTTTTAACCGTTGCGACCACCATGGCCGGTCAACCTTTGCCGGACACCGGGCAGACCAGGTCCTATACCAATACCCATGGTGAAGACGCGGATTACACCATCAATCCGCCGTCCTACACCAAGCTCGACGCCCAGGGCAATGACCTGCCGAATGATGCCGCGAAATGGGTTATGGTCAGAGACAATGTTACGGGCCTGATCTGGGAGGTGAAAACCGATGATGGCTCAATTCATGACAGGGATAATCAGTATAACTGGTATGATGCAAAGGATGTGTTTATCGCTCAATTGAATGCACAACGCTTTGGCGGCTTTTCCGACTGGCGGATGCCGACCCTCAAGGAACTGGCCGGCATTGTGGATTATGGCCGTTATAATCCGGCAATTAATATTGACTATTTTCCATATACAAAATTGTCCCATTATTGGTCGTCCTCGACCTATGCCTACTATACGGGCTCTGCGTGGCACGTGTATTTCAGCAGCGGCGACGGCGGCACCTACCTTAAGTCGAATGATTATTACGTGCGTGCGGTGCGCGGGGGACAGTGATGTATGATTTGATCATTTGGTGATTTGATTATTTAGGAATTTTAAAATGGCCCGATACGACCATTTGCCCATATATAAAACCGCCATGGCCCTGGCGGTGTATCTTCAAAATCAGGTCAGGCAGTTCAGCCGGTATGATAAATACAGTATTGGCTCGGATCTTCGGGAACTTTCCCGGGATATTTATCGAAAGGATTAAAAGATGCGTAACATTCTGACGTTAATTATCATTTTTATTTTATTGCCCACTGTCGCCGGGGCTGAATTGGTCGACAATGGCGACGGCACGGTAACAGATATCACCACCGGCCTGATGTGGCAGAAAGCCTCTGACGGCTCAATGACATGGGAAAATGCCATATCCCATTGTGAAAGTTTATCCCTTGCCGGCTATGATGACTGGCGCCTGCCAAACATCCGGGAGCTAAGATCCATAGTGGACTATGGAAAATATAGTCCGGCGATTGACACAAATATGTTCCCTGATACAAAATCGTCCCCTTATTGGTCGTCCTCGACCAATGCCAGCAATACGGACCATGCGTGGCTCGTGTATTTCACCCACGGCTACGGCGGCAGCAACCATAAGTCTAGTGATTATTACGTGCGTGCGGTGCGCGGGGGACAGAATCGATTATTGGATCATTTGATTATTTTGGGGCCTGAACAGGGGGCAGAATTGGCCCCCGGCACATCGAAGACAATTACCTGGAATTCCCGGGGTATTCCAGGCAATGTGCGCATATCCCTGTCCATCCAGGGAGGAAAAGCCGGCACGTTTGAAGTGATTGCAAACAACACGGCCAATGAAGGAAGCTATGATTGGACCATACCCGATTACAATTCCATCAACTGTGCGTTAAAAATTGAACCGCTCAGTGAACCGGACAAATCCACGGTCCAGAGTTTGTTTACAATTCGAATCCCTCCCGGCCGGGTGACCGGTAAAGTAACGGATCAGACTGGCAATCCTATAGCGAATGTCACTGTCACAACAGGCAGTGGGGAAAATACGCAAACAGATAGTCAGGGCAAGTATCAACTCGGGAGCTTAACACCCGGAACATACAATATTACCTTTTCTAAAACCGGATATCAGGAAATCTTTATTTCCAATGTCGAAGTCAAATCCGGAGACACCACTGAACTCAATGTATTTATGACTCCACCCGGCCCACTCAATTTTACAACGACCTCCCTGCCCTCCGCAGAAACCACGGTTGAATTTTCCACCTTCATCCGAATCACCGGTGGTTTTTATCCTTATACCTTCGCCATCCCGTTTGGCGCACTCCCGCCCGGCCTGTCCATCGACCCGTCCACAGGAGAAATCTCCGGCATCCCCACCTCTCCCGGAGCATATACGTTTTCCGTGAGCGTGGAAGACAGTGAAGGCACGTATGCGGAACGGGAATTTACCATTGATGTGACGGAAAAACTGGGCATCATAACGGATTCTCCTTTGGTTCGGGGCACCCGGGGCGTTCCATATTTTAAAAGCCTGGCCGCAGTGGGCGGCCAGCAGCCGTATGCATTTTCCAAATCCGGCGGTACTTTGCCTCCCGGCGTGAACCTGGGGGCAAACGGCAATATTTCCGGCACTCCCTCTTCAACCGGCAGTTATTCATTTACCGTCCGGGTAGCGGATGATGCCGGCCGGACAGCGGAAAAAACCTTTGACCTGGAAATCGTTGATCCCGTCCAAATCAGCACCAGCCGCCTGAAAGACGGGATTACTGGCACGGCCTACAGTCATACCCTGCAATCGTCCGGCGGGTTTGGAGACCATCACTGGAAAGTCCATGCCGGGGTGCTGCCGGACGGCCTGACCCTTGACACTGTGACCGGCGAAATCACCGGCACTCCCACCAACGCCACCCTGGCGCCCTTAGTATTTTCCGTGGCAGATGATGAAAACCGGATTGATTATCAGGATCTGACCCTTCAGGTTGCTGACCCTCTGACCATTGAAACCAACAACCTGCCCAACGGGCTGGTGGATGGCGAGTATTCCGAAGCGGTCCGGATTTCCGGAGGGATTGGCCCGTATGCCTATTCATTCACCGGCCAGCTTCCGGCCGGACTGACGTTGAATGCCAATACCGGCATCATTTCCGGCATCCCCACCATTGGCGGGTATACCAATGTCAGCTTTACGGTTACGGACAGCACGTGGCCGGATCATCAGTCTGATAACAACACATTGGGCATTCGCACCACCAGCATGCTCACAATTACCACTTCCGCGGTCATGCCCAATGCCAGAAAAGGGGATCCCATCAGTCCGGTGGTGTTGTCCGCCGGCGGCGGCCCCTCGCCCTATAAATGGGCCGTGATCAGCGGGTACTTGCCGTCCGGCATCATTTTACATCCCGCCACCGGCGAACTGTCCGGAACGCCAACAGACAAGGGCGATTTTGTGGTCACCGTTCAGGCCACTGATGCCAACGGCGTATCCGCGCAAAAAGACTTTTTCTGGCATGTGTCGGATATTCTTACCATCGCCACTGGCGCTATCCCGGATGCGGCCAAAGGCGAATTTTACAATGTTACTTTAGAAGCAGCAGGCGGCATCAGGCCCTATACCTGGCGCAAGATCAGCGGTACCCTGCCCGACGGTCTGCAATTTTCCAACGCCGGCACCATTTCCGGAACCCCGCAAAACCGTCAGTCTTACGAGTTCACCGTGGAAGTGAGTGACGCGGACAGCCCGGCCCAGACCGATCAGCGCACCTATACCATTGAGGTGCTGGATGAGCTTTATGTTTACACCATTTCACTGAAAAACGGCCGCCTGGATGAGGCGTATACCGATACCGTGCAGGCGGCCCTGGGCACCCCGCCCTATTCCTGGCGTGTGGAAAGCGGCACCCTGCCGCCGGGCCTGACGTTAATCGGCAGTCCGAACACCGCCACCATCGAGGGCATGCCCACCGGAGCAGGGACATATGAATTTACCCTGGCAGTCACGGATTCGGGCACTCCGGTGAAAACCGCCATGCAATCTTATATTGTCAACATTTACAGCGAAATGACCATTGATACCGTAAAAATCCGAAGCGCGGTGCGGGGTGCGACCTATTCCGAGGATATTCTGGTGTCCGGCGGTGAACCGCCCTACACCTGGAGTCTGGTCAGCGGAAATTTGCCCCCGGGATTGAAACTCAATTCCACCACCGGTCATCTCTCCGGCACCACCCGCATGGTGGGCTCAGAAAGCGTGACCTTTACCGTGCGGGTGACCGATTCCGGCAATCCATACAGCGCCAAAGAAAAACAACTGGTCATGTATGTCATTGATGACCTTGCCATTGAAACCTCCCAGATCCAGGCGGCCATGCAGAAAGCGCCGTATCAGGCGGCCATAACCGGCGCAGGCGGTATTTCACCGTATCAATGGGCCATTGCCTCGGGCACCCTGCCGGACGGCCTTGCCATTGATCCGGCCACGGGCGTCATTTCCGGCACACCGGCCCTGTGCGGCATTTTTGATTTTGCCGTCCAGCTCACCGATGCCTCGCCCGTGCCGGAAACCACGGTGCAACAATATCAGCTCGAAGTCATCTGCTGCACGGGCTGTTATATCATCTCAGGCAATGTGGGGGATATGGCCGGGGTAACCGTTACCTTGTCCGGTGATGCCGCCGCCTCCACAAGCACAGATGAAAACGGCATATTCACCTTTAGCGGACTTTCAAACGGCAGTTATATGGTTCAGCCGGAGATAACCGGATTCTGGATGTCGCCGGAAAATCTTGCGGTGATCATTGAAAACCAGGATATAATGGTTGACGGATTCACTGTTGAGGCCAATCAGCCGCCGGCCAAATCGTCAAATCCCGTTCCCGCATCCGGTGCCACTGATGTCGGATTGACCCCGACCTTATCCTGGACCGGCGGTGATCCCAATGCCCGTGACAGCATCACCTATGATGTTTATTTCGGCATCACCCCGGACCCCGCCAAAGTAGCGGAAGGCCTTAAAGCAAACGCCTACACACCGGAACCGTTGAACAAAGGCATAACCTACTTCTGGAAAGTAGACAGTATTGATACGCATGAAGAGCGAACACAAGGCCCGTTGTGGCAGTTTTCCACTGTCGATCCCTTGCGCATGGAAACAGATACATTGCCGGATGCCGACCAAAAACAGGAATACAGCATTGATTTGTCAGGGGCCGGCGGGGTCTTGCCGTATCAATGGGCCATTGCCGCAGGCAGCCTGCCGTTGGGTCTTACCCTGGATTCAAGTGCCGGAACCCTTTCCGGTGCGCCGTCAAAATGCGGTGTTTTTAATTTTACAATAGCGATTAATGATTCAGCCGCTGTTTCGGAAACCGTGGAAAAACAATTTACCATAACCGTGAATTGCTGTACCCAGTGCTACGAAATATCCGGTACTGTTGGCGACCTTTCCGGGGCCACGGTAAATCTCAGCGGGGATGCGGTTCATACAACCACCACCAATGCCGTCGGCAAATACCGGTTTACCGGCTTGTCCAATGGCGTGTATCGCGTACAACCCCAAAAAGAAGCCTATTGGATTGATCCGGAAACCCTGGATGTTGTTATCGAAAACCAGGATACGGGCGATATTGATTTTACTGTGCAGGAAAATCAGCCCCCTGACGCTCCGGAAAATCCCGTTCCGGAAGATGGCCAACCCAATGTGTCTTTAAATACCGTGCTGTCGTGGGATTGCACTGATCCGGACCCCAAAGATGAAGTGGTCTATGATGTGTCTTTCGGCACGGCATCTTCACCGCCAACGATAGCGGAGGGAGTAATTGACCTGGAATATGATCCGGGTGCATTAACCCTTGGTCAGACCTATTACTGGCGCATTGCTGCAAGGGATATGTTTAACGCTGAAACCCAAAGCCAGACCTGGCAATTTACCACGGCCCTGCCCGGCGACCTGGATCGAAACAGCGTGGTGGAATTAACGGATATGATTATGGCCCTGCAAATTTTGTCCGGTATTTTACCCCCGGACTTGGCTGGATATGATATTGATGGCGATGGCAAAATCGGGATGGCAGAGGCTTTATTTATTGGAAAAACGGTCTCGGAAAAACAATAAAAGGAATTCATGGATATGAAACGCAAAACATTGATTGGCCTCTTTCTCATTATTTTTTTAACCGCCGCGATCTCCTTGGCTGGTCAACCTTTGCCGGATACTGGGCAGACACAGTCTTATACAAATATATTTGGTGAGGATTCGGATTATCTGATCAATCCAAAATCATACACGAAAATTGACGAATTTGGCAATTTACTTCCGGATGACGCGACATCATGGTTCATGGTCCGTGATAATGTGACGGGTTTGACCTGGGAAACAACATATAATTATTCTTGTGCCTGGTACGATCCTAACCCAGAGACGAATAGCGGAAACCCGGGTGCCGATGAGAGCAGTTGGAACACCCACAAATATATTCAGCAATTGAATGAGTCATGTTTTGGCAGTTTCTGTAGCTGGCGGATGCCAAAGGCATTGGAGTTGTTGATGATTGCAGATTACGGAGAAACTGATCCGGCAGTAAATACTATTTATTTCGATAGAGTTCTGAGTGATATGTATTGGTCGTCAGACAGCTATAAATACTACGCTGGACGAGCCTGGGCCGTGGATTTTACGACGGGTGAAAATGATTGGATGAATTTAAAAACCTTTACGTATAAGGCGCGTGCTGTAAGGGGAGAAGTCTCCGACAACAGAATACGTTTTATTGACAATGGGGATGGCACCATAACCGATGTTGCCACAGGGTTGATGTGGTATCAGGAAATTCAGGAAGAAATGCTCCTATGGGAGGCAGCCATTGGTTTTTGCGAGGACCTTTCGCCTGCGGATTATGAAGACTGGCGACTTCCCAGTATCATTGAACTGGCCAGCATCATCGATGTCAAACGAAACAAGCCGGCGGTTGACCCGCTTTTTGAGGACGTGTTGTGGCAGGATGCACTATGGAGTTCCACAACGGTTGCCGGTTCGCCGGAAAACGCCTGGTATGTTCATTCCTCGGCCGGGGATGTCAGCCAGTGGGGCTCTAAAGACATAAGTAAGATGCATGTTCTTGCTGTTCGCGGCGGCCAGAACCGGAAGGGTGCGAATCTTCTGATTGACAACCCGGGGCAGGCCTCGGTGTGGAAGGGGAGGGAAACAATGCCCATTAAATGGACGCTCGATGCCTTTGCCCCCACTGTCAGCATCTTTTTTTCAGGGGACGGCGGCAAAGACGGCACCTTTAAGCCGATTGTCGAAAATACCGAAAACGACGGAGAGTTTGATTGGTTGGTGGACCGGTCGATACCGCCATCTCATAATTGTGTCATTCGGATCGAATCTGCAACCTTGCCGCCTAATGCAGCTGTTCAGGGGCTTTTTACCATCGATAACTGGGGCCGGGTCTCCGGTACGGTCATTGATTTTTCCGTAAACGAACCTCTGGAAGGCGTTTGGGTAAGAGCGGATAATGGCATGACGGCGCAAACAGACAGCGCCGGCTTTTTTTGTCTGAATCATATGGAACCGGGTCCCCATAATATTGTATTCAGTAAAACCGATTACAGCAGCCATGAGAGAAGCGGTGTATCGGTGTCAGCGGGTGAAACAGAGGGAATAAACGTGATCATGGCACCTGCGGGCCCGCTGAATATTCTTTCGGAAAACCTGATGCCGGGGGTAAAGCATATTGTCTATGAAGATCGGGTCAATACCACAGGCGGTGAGCTGCCGTATACGTTTTCGCTGTTCATGGATACCGTTCTGCCCGAGGGCTTGGTGTTAGACCCGGCAACCGGTGAAATCTCCGGCACGCCTACATCTCCCGGCGCTTATACGTTTTCCGTGAGCGTGGAAGACAGTGAAGGCACGTATGCGGAACGGGAATTTACCATTGATGTGACGGAAAAACTGGGCATCATCACGGATTCCCCGTTGGTTCGGGGCACCCGGGGCGTTCAATATTTTAAAAGCCTGGCGGCTGTCGGCGGCCAGCAGCCGTATGTATTTTCCAAATCCACCGGCACCCTACCCCCCGGCGTGAGACTGTTGTCAAACGGCAATCTTTCCGGCACCCCGTCTTCAACCGGCAGTTATTCATTTACCGTCCGGGTGGCGGACGATGCAGGCCGGGCAGCGGAAAAAACCTTTGATCTTGAAATTGTTGATCCGGTCCGGATCACCACCAATCGCCTGAACGACGGGATTACAGGCACGGCATACAGTCATACCCTGCAATCTTCCGGCGGGTATGGAGACCATCACTGGAAAGTTCATGCCGGGGTGCTGCCGGAAGGTTTATCCCTGGATACCGCCACCGGCAAAATTTCCGGCACCCCGGAAAAAGCCACCCTGGCGCCGTTGGTATTTTCCGTGGCAGATGATGAAAACCGGATTGATTATCAGGATCTGACCCTTCAGATTGCCGATCCCCTGACCATTGAAACCAACAACCTGCCCAACGGGCTGGTGGATGGCGAATATTCCGAGGCGGTCCGGATTTCCGGGGGGATTGGTCCGTATGCCTATTCTTTTACCGGCCAGCTACCGGTCGGACTGACATTGAATGCCAGCACCGGCATCATATCCGGCATCCCCACCATCGGCGGGTATACCAATGTCAGTTTTACAGTCACAGACAGCACCTGGCATGATCATCAGTCCGATGACAACACATTGGGGATTCGCACCACCAGCATGCTCACCATCACCACTTCCGCGGTCATGCCCAATGCCAGAAAAGGGGACCCCATCAGCCCGGTGGTGTTGTCAGCCGGCGGCGGACCTTCTCCCTATGCATGGGCCGTGATCAGCGGGTACCTGCCGTCCGGCATCAGTTTAAATCCTTCTACCGGCGAGCTGTCCGGCACCCCCACGGATAAAGGCGATTTTGTGGTCACCATTCAGGCCACCGATGCCAACGGCGTATCCGCGCAAAAAGACTTTTTCTGGCATGTGTCGGATATTCTATCCATCTTCACGGGCGCTATCCCGGATGCGGCCAAAGGGGAATTTTACAATGTTACTTTAGAAGCGGCAGGCGGCATCAAGCCTTATACCTGGCGCAAGACCAGCGGCACATTGCCGGATGGGTTGGATTTTTCAAGCAGCGGCACCATTTCCGGAACTCCGCAAAACCGGCAGTCTTATGAATTCACCGTGGAGGTGAGTGACGCGGACAGCCCGGCCCAGACCGACCTTCGCACCTATACCATTGAGGTGCTGGATGAACTTTATGTTTATACCATATCCCTTAAAAACGGCCGCCTGGATGAGGCGTATACGGATACCGTGCAGGCGGCTTTGGGCACGTCGCCCTATTCCTGGCGTGTGGAAAGCGGCACCCTGCCGCCGGGCCTGGAATTAAACGGCAGTCCGAACACCGCCACCATTGAGGGCATGCCCACCGGGGCAGGGACATATGAATTTACCCTGGCAGTCACGGATTCGGGCACTCCGGTCAAAACCGCCATGCAATCCTATATTGTCAACATTTATAGCGAAATGACCATTGATACTGTAAAAATCCGAAGTGCGGTGCGGGGCGAGACGTATTCCGAGGATATTCTGGTTTCCGGCGGCGAACCGCCCTACACCTGGAGCCTGATCAGCGGGAATTTGCCCCCGGGATTGAAACTCAATTCCACTACCGGCCATCTCTCCGGCACCACCCGCATGGTGGGCTCGGAAAGCGTGACCTTTACCGTGCGGGTGACCGATTCCGGCAATCCATACAGCACTAAAGAAAAACAACTGGTCATGTATGTAATTGATGACCTTGCCATTGCGACCCCCCAGATCCAGGCGGCCATGCAGAAAGCGCCGTATCAGGCGGCCATTACCGGCGCGGGCGGTATCTCACCGTATCAATGGGCCATTGCCTCGGGCACCCTGCCGGACGGCCTTGCCGTTGATCCGGCCACGGGTGTTATTTCCGGCACACCGGCCCTGTGCGGCATTTTTGATTTTGCCGTCCAGCTCACCGATGCCTCGCCCGTGCCGGAAACCACGGTACGTCAATATCAGCTCGAAGTCATCTGCTGCACGGGCTGTTATGTCATCACAGGCAATGTGGGAGATATGCCGGATGTAACCGTTACCTTGTCCGGTGATAAACATGCGCAAACCACCACGGATGGGTCTGGTGATTATGTTTTTGAAAACCTGGACAATGGTGCCTACACCATTACGCCGTTTTTTGGCGGAACCCTCTTTTTACCAAATTTTCAGACAATCTTCATAAACAACCAGGATGTTGTGGGAGTTGATTTTTTCTTGTCTGCTAATTTTGATATTGACGGTGACGGAACAGTGGATTTGAAAGATGTGATTCTGGTGTTGCAGCTTATGGCAGGCGTGAATCCGGCCATTCCGGCAGGCTCCGAACTAGACATCAATAATGACGGAAAAATCGGTATGCCGGAGCTGATTTTTATTTTGCAAAGTATTGCAGGTACCCGGTGATCAAAGCGCGATTGCGATAAACGGCGTCAAACTCGTTCCCACGCTCTGCGTGGGAACGTCAAAGGACGCTTTGCGTCTGTCATCGTTTTCGTTTTGGCCTGGCTTAAAGTGGAAGCGGCATTCTGTCGCTGAAAAAAGCGGCTGGAAGCCGCTTCTACTATTCAATCGTCAAGAACCGCCGGGATATGAATCCCGGCCTACGGCGAATTGGTCGCGGGTTTGTGTATAACCCGTTTGTCGTGTGCCTGTGAGGGTATATGAATTTAACGCCTTACGGCGTCACTACGAACCACAGAATACCTCAAGTGAAACGGATAACCCGGAATTTGACCTGGTCAGCTATATGTTTAGCATTGCGTTTTCCTGGATTCATTTGATAATATATAATAATGAAAAGACAGACAAAAGAGTGGCTGAGACAATCCGACTACGATATGGATACGGCTGATTACATGTATAGTGGCGGCCGGTATATATAATGGATAAAACAGAAGCTTTAGAGATTATAAAACAATTTCAACAAAAGATTGAAGCCAGGGGCATAAAACCCGTTAAGATTATTCTGCACGGGTCTTATGCAACTGATTCTTATGGGAAAGAGAGCGATATTGATATTGTTGTTGTTTCAAATGACTTTGTCGATAAAAGTTATTGGGAGCGAATCGATATTTTAACTGATGTTATTTATGATATATTTAAACCCATTGAGGCGATTGCCGTAACAGAAAAAGAATGGGAACAGAATGATTCCATTATAATTCAATCCGCTCGAAACGGAGAAGTCCTTTTTGCCGCTTAGTGGGTCAGGATTCATAACCCGATACCTGATGTCGGGATATGAATCCCTACCTACTGTGGTCGCCTTGACTATCAGTGATAAATTGCGTGTTCATAACCGCCTCCTTTTTATCTTGGCCAGTTTTTCTCGGGTGTGGGCTATTCAAACACATGACTATCCTGGCACCACTGGTAGGTCATGGCAAGGCCTTTTTCAAGCGGGATGGTCTGGTGCCAGCCCAGGCTGTTTAAAAAAGAAACGTCGAGCAGTTTTTGCGGGGTGCCGTCGGGTTTGGTGGTATCAAAAACAATCTCTCCGTCAAATCCGGTAATTTCCTTGATCATCCGGGCCATTTCCGCGATGGTCTGGTCCTTGCCGCAGCCCACATTCACCAGAGGCGTGATGTTTTCTGAAACCAGTTTTTGAAACACCGGGTCATCCAGGCGGATGATGTGCAGGCAGGCATCCGCCAGATCATCCACATGCAAAAATTCCCGGCGAGGCGTTCCCGTGCCCCAGACCGTCACGGTTTTCGCGCTGTTTATTTTTGCTTCATGGAATTTTCGCATCAGGGCCGGCAGCACATGGCTGGTTTCCAGGTCAAAATTGTCATTGGGGCCGTAAAGGTTGGTGGGCATCAGGGCAAAATACCGGGTGCCGTGCTGCCGGTTGTAGGACTGGCACATTTTTATCCCCGCTATTTTGGCGATGGCATAGGGCTCGTTGGTAGGTTCCAGGGGGCCGGTGAGGAGGTGGGGTTCTTTCATGGGCTGGGGGCACTCCCGGGGATAAATGCACGATGATCCCAGAAAAATCAACCGCTTGACCCCGGCGGTCCAGGCCGCATGAATAATATTGATTTCAATGGCCAGATTGTCATAAATAAAATCCGCTGGATAGGTGTTGTTTGCCATAATCCCGCCCACCCTGGCAGCGGCCAGCACCACATATTCCGGTTTTTCCGCCTTAAAAAATGCTTCCACATCCGCCTGGCGCCGGAGATCCAGATCACCTGAGTCCCGGGTGAGAAGATTGGTATATCCGCTGGCGGTAAATTTTCGGATCAGAGCAGATCCCACCAGCCCGTTATGGCCGGCAATATAAATTTTTGATGTTTTTACCATTTTTTTCTCTTTGTTATCAGCATAGGGGCGAATGGCATTCGCCCCTGCGCCCTTGATCATCATTGATGTCGGGATTAGAATCCCGACCTACCGTTAACAACCTTAAACCTTCTACCTTAAACCTTCTACCTTCTACCTACCCCCCCCTACATCAACGCCTCACAGCTGGACGGGATGGGAAAACCGTTTCGGGTGCAAATGGCTTCCCGGGCCGCTTCGGTAATATCCTGGGCCACCATTTCCGCGACCATGGTTTCAAATGAAATTTCCGGTTCCCAGCCCAGATTCTGTTTGGATTTGGTGGGATCCCCGAGCAGGGTTTCCACTTCCGTGGGCCGGAAATACCGGGGATCCACAGACACCACGGTTTGGCCCTTTTTTAATTGATTTAAGACAATTTTTACCGGCAGAGCGGCCAGGGTATCAGGTATGGTGATGTCGTCAATCACGCCTTTTTCATCAATCCCCTGCCCTTCCCATCGCAGTTTAAGACCGATGCAGGCAAAGGCCTTGTCGCAGAATTCCCGCACCGAGTGCTGAACACCGGTGGCAATGACATAATCATCCGCTGCTTCCTGCTGCAAAATCAGCCACTGGGCCCGGACATAATCTTTTGCATGGCCCCAGTCCCGCAGGGCATTTAAATTTCCCAGATACACCTGATTTTCCAGCCCCAGCGCAATCCGGGCCACGGCCCGGGTGATTTTCCGGGTGACAAAGGTCTCCCCGCGAATGGGGGATTCATGGTTAAACAAAATTCCATTGCACGCATAGATGCCGTAAGCTTCCCGGTAGTTGACCGTGATCCAGAAAGAATACAGCTTGGCGCAGGCATAGGGGGACCTGGGATAAAAAGGTGTCTTTTCGCTCTGGGGCACTTCCTGGACTTTGCCGTAGAGCTCAGATGTGGATGCCTGATAAAACCGCACTTTATCGTTCATGCCGAGAATCCGGATGGCTTCCAGCAGCCGCAGGGTGCCCAGAGCATCCGCGTTGGCCGTGTATTCCGGTGATTCAAAAGACACCTGCACATGGCTCTGGGCCGCAAGATTATAAATTTCATCCGGCTGAATTTCCTGCACAATGCGCACCAGGTTGGTGGCGTCGGTCAGGTCGCCGTAATGCAGCACAAACCGGCGGTCTTTTTCATGGGGATCCTGATACAAATGATCCACGCGATGGGTATTAAAAAGCGAGGACCGGCGTTTGATGCCGTGCACTTCAGAATAGCCTTTTTCAAGGAGCAGCTCGGCCAGATACGCCCCGTCCTGTCCGGTCACACCGGTGATTAATGCTTTTTTTGCCAAAACAGATTTCCTTTTTTCAGAAATAAGATTTGATTGATTTTTCAGATTCCTGTAAAAACAGGGCATTGCTGAATCAATGATGACAGTAACAACAAAGCTCCCCAATATCAGGATATTGCGCGTTGTTCAAGGTTATTTTAGAAAAAGGAGAAGCCCATGCACATCAACACCCACAACCAGATCGACACCTCTGTATGCGGCACGGCCCGGCAGATTGAATCCGGGTTCAGCCGGGTTGAACTCAAAACCAACGATGACATGAAAGTGGATACATATGGTTTGGTGCATGGCGGGTTTGTCTTCGGGCTGGCGGACCATGCCGCCATGCTGGCGGTAAATGATCCCCATGTGGTGCTGGCAGGCGCCAGTGTAAAATTTTTAAAACCCGTCAAAGCCGGAGAAGTCCTGAGCGCGGAAGCAACCACAAAAGATGCCGGTAAAAAACAGCAGCAGGTTCAGGTGACGGTGTACCGTGACAAAGAACCTGTTTTTACAGGGGAATTTTCCTGTTTTGTGCTGAACCGGCATGTGCTTGAGTAATATTGTTTTTCGTTTGACGGATTTGCGGCAATTTAATAGCGTTGATAAGCAAATGAACATCTCTTATTTGAAACCGGAGGCCCCCATGAACACTAAAGTTGCCGAAAGAATCGAGCAGATTCGCAGAAAAATGCACACGCAGAAAATCGATACGTTTCTTGTGCTTATCGAAGAAAACCGCCGCTACCTGAGCGGATACACCGGCGAAGACACCCAGTTTGACGAATCCGCGGGCGCGTTGATTATTACGCAGGACGCGCTGATTCTGACCACGGATTCCCGGTTTGAACTCCAGGCCGCGGCGGAAGCACCGCTCTATGAAGTGGTGATTTATGAAAAAGGACTGGCAAAAGAACTCCCGTCCCTGCTTGCCCAGCTTCACACCCGGCGGCTGGGTATAGAAGGACCGCGACTGTCCTATGATCTTTACCAAAAAATCTGCCAGGAACTGGAAGCACACCAGTTAAAAATTGAAATCACTGATACGCCGCGTCTGGTGGAAACCCTGCGCATGATAAAAGAGGACACGGAAATAGCGGCCATTAAAAAAGCAGTAGCTGTGGCAGAGCAGAATTTTGAAAAATTTCTGAGCAGGTTAAAGCCGGGCATCACCGAAAAAGAAGCGGCCTGGGAACTTGAAAAATTAATGCGCACTGCCGGCGCAGACGCCCTCTCCTTTCCGGTCATATCCGCGTTCGGCAACAACAGCGCCCTGCCCCATGCCATTCCCGGCAACCGGAAACTGGCACCCCAAGCCCCCCTGCTGTTTGACTGGGGGGCAAAGCTCGACGGCTATTGCAGCGATATGACCCGCACCGTAACCTTTGGTGCGCCGGACGCCCAATTCAAAAAAATTTTTTCCATTGTCTATGATGCCCAGCAAAAGGCCATCAGTGCCATCCGGCCCGGTGCCGGTTCCCGCCAAATTGATGCCATCAGCCGCGATCATATTGCGGACAAAGGATTTAAGGCGTTTTTCGGCCACAGCCTGGGCCATGGGGTTGGACTCGCCGTGCATGAATCTCCGTCCATCAGCCCGGTGGCGGAAAAAGACATCCCGCTTTGTGAAAACATGGTATTTACCGTGGAACCGGGAATTTATCTTCCGGACTGGGGCGGAGTGCGCCTGGAAAACATGGTCCGGGTGACCCGCGACGGTGTTGAAGTGCTGAACCATTTGCCGGTGAGACTTGATGACGCCTCCTGTTTTTGATTTTATTTCTGATCTTATGGATCAATATATCAACTACCTGGTAGTGGAAAAAGGACTGGCAGATGCCACCATTGAATCTTATGGCAGTGATCTGAAAAATTTTGCCGATTTCTTAAAATCTTCCCGCATCGACCCGTTGGCGGAAACAGATGCCGCCGCGGTATTGAAATATCTCATTGATCTCAGAAAAGCCGGGCTTTCCGCCCGGTCCAGGGCCCGGCACCTGGTCACACTGCGGGAATTTTTCAAATTTCTGGTTCAGGAAAAAATAATCAAAAAAGATCCCACCCGCATTATTGATCTGCCCAAAACCGGCATCAAGCTGCCGGATGTGCTGTCGCTGGATGAAATTCTATTGATTCTGAAAGCTCCGGATGGGGCAACGCCCCGGGGCGCCAGGGACGGGGCCATGCTGGAGCTTCTTTATGCGGCCGGGCTCAGGGTCAGCGAGCTGATCCACGTCAAACTTCAGGATGTGAACATGGACATGGGGTTTGTACGGACCCTTGGCAAAGGGTCAAAAGAACGGATTGTGCCCATCGGCAGCAAGGCCAGGGAAAAAATAGAGGATTACGTAAAAAACGCGCGGCCCAGGCTGCTGAAAAATCATGTCAGTTCCTATCTTTTCGTGGCAAGGGCCGGCAATCCCATGACCCGTCAGGGTTTTTGGAAACTTTTAAAAAAATACACCATCCAGGCCGGCATCCGCAAAAACATAACCCCCCACTCTTTCCGGCATTCTTTTGCCAGCCATCTTCTGGAAGGAGGGGCGGATTTGCGGGCCGTGCAGATGATGCTGGGCCATGTGGATATTTCAACCACTCAGATTTATACCCATGTGGCACGGGATCATTTGAAAAAACTGCATGAACAGTATCATCCCAGAGGGTGAGAAGGGGTTTTGGAAAACCCGTTATCTGGCAGGCGGTTGCGGGGTGCCTATAGTGCGCCTATAGTGCGCCTATAGTGCGCCGGACAGACCTTGCAGCAAATCATCAAAATTCACGCCAAATCCGGATTCGTCAATCCTTGTGATTTTGCCGGTAATTTTTACGTGGATTTTTTTGTCCGGATGATCGAATGTCAAAATGATGGGCTGATCCGGTTCCAACCGCTTTAAAACATCTTTTCGGCATTCCACAAAAATGCCGCCGGTGCTGATGTTTTGAATAAAACCGCTGTGAATATGATCATTTGCCAGAAACACCACATCCATAAAAAAATTTTTCCGGGGATGTTTTCTGTCGATTCCCGGCTGCTCTCCGGATAAGTCGGAGGATAATTCGGACAACAGCCGGATACGCTGTTCAAACGGCATTTTTAAAATAATTTCGATGAGCCTGGCAGTAACAGCGGAAATGGATTGCGTCGGGGTGGGGGATTTGATCATGAGGCCTCTCAGGGAAAGGGGGTTACGAAAAAATAAGCAAAAACAGATCTTTCAGAAATTACTACAAGAAGCAACCCCGGAAGTCAATCAAAATAAATTATCGATAAAACACCCCCCATCCCCGCCAAATCCGGCGCTGCCGTCTTTTTCCGGTGCTTCGGCATCCGGAGCTTCCATTATGCTGTCTTCCGGATAGGGCGCGCCATTGGACACTCCCACCGCATCCAAATCAAACCCTGCACTGCCAAAAGTGGGATAAGGATCATAAACCGGGTTGCCGTCTGCATCCATGGTGCTGCCGTCACCGATAACGTCAACAATGCGGATGTGGGAGACAGCGGACAAATCCACCTGCCCGGACTGCACCAGAGATTTTTCCGCCAAATCAGACAGGTCAAAAGGCACCCCATATCCCTGTTTGTATTTGCCGGCAAATCCGGTGATCCGGGTGGCGTCCACACTGCCATAAGTGCTCACCGGCGAAGGGGTGCGCGAGATGGCGTCAAACCGGACAAACTCAACGCCATTGCTGGATACCTCCACAAATGCCAGTTCCAGATTATAATTGTTAAATGAATTTTCAAATACCGCAAAGTCCCACCCTTCCCCGTTTTGAAGGGGAGTGTCAAAACAAAGGGTGATGCTGCCGCCCCTTCCCAAAGATACCACATCATAGGAGGTGCCCGCCGCCGGGCCAAGACTGTATTCCGGGGTCTGCCACACCGCATCCACTTCTGATCCAGGCATGTAGTTTTCATATGCTGCGGCCCAGGCCACAAACGCGGGGTCATCCATGGAAATGGCCGCGGATCCGCCCAGGCCCGCGGCCGGGGAATAGGTAATTGCGCCGGATTTGTCCGCAACCATCAGTGCCATGGCCGTTACCATCAAAAACAGAACGCCTGCCCGGCCCGCGGCTTTAGCCCATGTCCACAGGCTTTGATCAGGATTTATCTGTACTGAACGCCTTTGATTTTTATCTAAAAATATGTCCACCGGATACCTCCATAAATCGTTTGTTCCGGCATGGGATAATACTGTTCACTGTATCCGCTGGTTTCATACAGCTCGTTAAATAGATTATGCACACCGGCAAAAACAGTGAAATGTTTGTATTCATAAGATAATTTGCCGCTGCACACAAAATAGTCTTCCAGTTTTGCATACCGGTTGTTATCCGTGTCATTGCCGTCATATCGACTGCCGGTATAAGTGCCGGACAGGGCAAGCGACAGCGCCGGAACAATCCGCCAGTGCAGCCCGGCTGATGCGCTGTGCGCCGGCACCAGCGGCACTGTGGTGTTCTGCCGGTCAAATTCCGCGTCCGTGTAGGTGTAGTTTCCCCACAACCGGAGATCATCATGGGGATAAACCGTGATATCCCATTCAACGCCCTGCCGGATGGTGGTGTCATCATAATTCCGGTTAATGTCACTGTAATAAATTTCATCATCAATCCGGATGTCAAAAACAGACACCGTAAAAGAAAGAAAAGGCCCCATCCAGTGTCTGGCCCCGATTTCCATATGCCGGCCTTCCTGGGGTTCAAGCCCGTCTTCGCACTCGGCAAATTCATCCACATTGGGAATACGGAAACTCGTGGCAAAGCTGGTGAAAATGCTTGTGGCCGGCGTCAGGGCCCAGGTCATGCCCAGGGCATATGCCGGGTTGTCCCAGTCAGATGAATCCGCGGCCCCGTTGACCCAGTATTTTTTATCATCAAACAATTTTCGCTCATCTGTCCGGAACCGGCCTTTGTAATGATTATACCGGGCCCCGGCATTCAGCTTAACGTCTTGAAACACGGCCCACTGGTTGTTGATAAAAACACCCGTACTTTCGGTTTCACTGTTTTCCCGGGGGCCGTCCGGCCGCGATTCCCGGTAATATTCGGTTTCATAATGATCCAGGCCCATCTGAATCATCTGAGGCATACCGCCCATGGAATAATATTTCACATAGCTCAGGTCCAGCTGCCGGGTATCTTCATCAATTTTATCTTCCTGATCAGAGCGGGGAATCTGCGGAGAAAATCCCATGATGTAGCGATTTTCCCGGGACAAATACCCCCGTTTCACACTGAGGGCCCCCCACTTATCCAGATCAATGTCCAGTTCCAGGCGGGCTTTGGCTTCCTGTGTTTCACCGTCATCCTCCGGATAATTCGTTTTTTTCCGCCGGGAAGTGGAATCAATATCCTCACGGGACACTGGTCCGGGAAGCCCATATTCGTCTTCATAGTAAGCCCCATAGAGATTGACGGAAAAACGATCGGTAAAATCATACCCGGCCTTTGCCGTGACGTCTTTTTTCCGGAAAAACCCGTTATCCCGGTAACCGTCCGAATCCTGCCACCCCGCATTCAGATTAACCGCGGCATTTTTGATCCGGCGGTCCAGAGACAACCGGTTTTCATAGGTTTTATGGGAACCATAGGAGGAATAAACCTCGGCAGCCGGCGCGTCTCCGGCCTTTTTGGTGATGATATTGATCACACCGCCCACCGCACCGCTGCCGTAAACCACAGAACCTGCCCCGCGCACAATTTCGATGCGCGAAATCTGCTCCAGAGGGATGGAAGAAAGCGAGGGGCCGGACTGGTCCGGGGAATTCAGCACCAGCCCGTCTACCATCACCACCACATTGCTGGCCGCGGTATCGCCCATGCCGCGCAAATCCACAACAGCCTGTTTGTCGTTGCCGAATGTGCTTCGAATGGTGATACCGGCTTCCCGGGCCAGCACATCCGTGATGCTGGTGCCGGCAGCCGCCTGGATATCCTGGCTGTCAATGATGGTGACGTGGGCAGGAATGTCGGAGACTGGTTCTTTGCGTTTCCCAGCGGTCACTACAATGGCATCCAGCTGAATGGTGTTTGGTTGAATGGCGTCCGTCTGAGTGGTGTCCGGCTGAGTGGTGTCGGGTTGAATAACGTCTGAAGCCTCGGTTTCAGAAATCACTGATTCAGGCGCCGGCGGGTTTTCATTGTCCGCAAAAGCCGGCGTATAAAAAAACAGCACGAAAAAAAAGGCCGTCCACCGGATTATGTTGTTGAGCAACTTATTTTTCATGGGTCAGTGATTGAATAAAGCAGGTATTGTCGCTGCTGCCGCCGGAATCTTTTTGGTCCAAGTTGTCGTCAAAATCATCATCCAGGTTGTCGTCAAAATTATCCATGGCAAAATACGCAGGCGTGTTCATGCCATAGTCCCCGTTGTCCGTAGAACTCAAAGAAAAAGTCAACTCTTTTACCTTGCCCAGAGGACTTAAATCCACCCAGGTCCATGTATCCACAATGTCCGTGCCGTCCGCCAGCTTGAAATTTACCGCGCCGGCAGTTTCCCCTTCAGCATCAATGCCGGTAATGGTCAGTAAAAACCAGTCATCCTCTGTAAATTTTCGGGAAAAATCATCCCCGTTTTTCATGGAATAATAAGCATAATTGGTATTGGTGACATACATGCCGCTAATGGTTTCTTCCGCGGGAAGGGTAATGGTGGCCGGTGTTGCCGCAAAAGAGCTGACATAGCAGATAGCATAGATGTCGCTGTTGTTTTTGCCCTTGCCGGTAATGGCATTGTATTGGGCTTCAAAACCCTGGGCAGTGGTGTCGGTTAAATTGGAATAGGCAAATCCGTCCCAGGAAAACCATTCTGCGTTATAGTTGTTGCTGAAAAAAACAGTGTTGCTGAAAAAACCGCCGGATTCATCCGACCCGTTCCAGAAGCTTTCCGGATCCAGCGAAAGATCTTCGAAATCAGCGGGTTGTGCAGATGCGGAACAGGTAAACCCAAAAAAAACCATCACACAGATAAAAGATAAAAACCGTTTCATAACCAAACTCCTTTGTCATTCTTAAAATTATCGAATTCCAATAAAAAAGGGAATTCCCGGATCAGACAACCGATCCGGGAATTCCCTTTTTAAACCCTGAGATCACTGATGTTTTTTTACCACGAAAAACATCAAAATGCTTAAGCAGGTCTTCTGACTTTTGGATCACTTTACTTGCCGCGCCTTCCCGCAATTTCTTGCAGTGGCAGGGTGCGGCGTTCATCCCCAATTACAGCGGCGGGCCCGTCCCTGAATTTCACAGGGTTCCCTATTATGCTCCGTGGAGCACTTAAGCAGTTTAAGAGTTTTTAATTAAATTCAGTGAGCCTGGAATGTCAAGGACTTTTTCTCGCTTTGGTTATCATGACTTGGCAGGAAGGGATTGAATTATATTTTTCTGATTCTTTTTTAAATAATCAGAATTCATTGTCAACATGCGGACGGCAGATCACCAACGCCCGCTCATCCCCGGAAACCGGCAGCTGATATTTTTCCACCTGCAATTTAAACAGGTTATTATCTATTTTATAGCACCCTGATCCCAATTGGCGTGCTTTCAGAGCCTGAATTTCTCCGTCCACTCCCCTGCCCTTCATGGCAATAATGATTCCTTTTGGTTGAATGAGCGGCACAGACCATTGAAAAAATTTTTCAAAAGACGTAAATGCCCGGCTGATCACCACATCAAACCGTCCGGCAAACTCAGGAATCTCTGCCAGTTGTTCCACCCGTAACTGACGGGCCGCAATGTTATCGAATTTTAATTGACTGATGACATATTTCAAAAAATTGATTTTTTTTCGAATGCTGTCAACCATGACCACATCCAGAGATGGCTTGAATATTTTGAGCGGAATCCCGGGAAATCCGCCACCGCTTCCAAGATCCAGCACAGAGGCATTTTCAGGAATAAACCTTGCCGGAATCAGTGAATCAATCATGTGTTTTTCTGAGAGCGCCTCAGGCGCCGTAAGGGTGGTTAAATTAATTTTTTCATTCCAGACAAGCAGTTCTGATGCAAAAAGGGCAATTTGCTCAAGTGCCCGGGAGGAGATATCGATTCCGGCCAGAGCGGCCTGATGGCGCACAAGATGCCGCCATTGTGACGTATTGATTTGCAACAATCAGTTCCTTTTTACGGTTTCAAAAAATCCAAAAGGGCAAACAAAAAACCCGCGCACAAGGCGCGGGTTCACAGACCTCTTGATTTAAGAGACCTTTGGTTATCGTAATTTTAAATGGTCAGACGATCCAGATTATCTGCCAGAATTTTGGGGCCAATGCCTTTAATATTTTGAAGATCATCGATAGTTTTAAATAGGCCATTGGCTTCTCTGTAATCAACAATCCGTTGCGCAATGGCCTCCCCAACCCCTTTTAGCTGCATTAACTCTTCTACCGTAGCGGTGTTAATATTTATCTTGCCACTTCCGTCTTCTGCTGAAACACTCATCGCAAAACCAAGAACAAAACCAAGAACAGTAAGAAAAACAATTGCTTTTTTAAAATTGCGCATACCTTTTTCTCCTTTACTTTTGATGTTCCGGTGAATAAAAAATTCTTCTTTTCCTGAAAACGATTAATATAATTTTAAAATTTTGTCAGGAAATTAGTTTTTTTTATCTTGTTTACTGTTCGAATGTCAAGGATTTTAAGGGTTTTTTTCAAAATACGCTTTTTGATTTACCCACTCAACAGTCCAAAGTTCTGTCATTTCCTGTTTGCCGGGCAATATGAAAAATTTCCAATTGTGCATTCCTGGGGAGGACCTTGGGAACGATGGATATTATTTGGGGTCCACTTCAATATTGAATTTCGATTAAATCAGGCGAACCCAACCAAATTCCGCGAACCGCAAAGGAAATGTCAGGGAGTCCCAAACAGACGGGACACCCTGACCTACGGTACGGGGCATCGATTGATTTCCGTGTTCTCCTGTAGGTGAGCCTGCTGCAATTTGCTATTATCGTTGAATTCTGGCAATCTCAGTAAGTACGTCAAAAAGTGAAGGTTCACCGCTCTCTTTAACCTCTTTTTTTTCATGTTTATGATGAGGAAAAGTTTTAATATCGGAATGATGAGGAGCATTATCATAGCGAAAAATTTGTTCCATTAATTCGTTCATATATTGATAACGGTATTTCACTTTGGATTTTAAATCGGTATTTTTGACTTCTGTAAAATCCAGTCTATAACCGTTTTCAAAGATGATTGATCCTGTAATATACCCCTGCCTGGCATTATAAATTTTTTTCTTCAGAGTAAGAGATCGAATATTCGAAAATTCTTGAATAATATGCTCAAGTTGCAAAAAATATCTTTCGATCATAGCAGCTCACTGAGTTTTTTCTCATTTTCACAGAACATTTCATAGATTCCCGACCACACAATAAAATCTTCATCATCTCCAGATATGCCTTGCTCAAATTTCTGATAAAATTCGTCGGATGACATTCTGTATTTCTCTTCGAACTCTTTCATATCCAATCGGAGATTCATTATACCTTTTTGTAATTCCTTAATCTGATATTCAATAATATTCTGAACAAATATTTCTTCATCCTGAGCGTATGTCAGAATTTTTTTCAATTTTTTTTCAGTCTGCGGATGAATATTCAGTTTTAAATTCAACATATATCACCATCCTTTCTTTATTTTGTGAGGCGGATCTCAAACTAAAAAATCAGACTTCGTCAGTCACTTTGCTTTTTTCTGATTTTCAAATCTGATAATAATTTTATAGTACATCATTCTTTGAAAAACTCAAGACTATACAAAAAACTGAGCTTAAAAATTGCAGAATATACAGGATTAACCTTGTATATTCTTTTTTATAATCGTCTGCACCTGCGCTTTGTGCCTATCGTTTATTGACATTTTCCCATATCAATGACAATCTGAAAATCATTGCCATAAGATATTCTGGTCCATGAATATGAACTTGACAGCCCAAAGTTCTACTTAATTTATTAATTTTATAGAGAAACCGCATAATTTCTCGGTGTCATTCCCGCGAAAGCAGGAATCCAGAATAATCGACAAGTTATAGATTCCTGCCTTCGCAGGAATGACAGAACTTTGGACTGTCGAGATATGAAGAAATCAGTTTGAAAATCGTGCACAACATCACACAAAAATATTTAAGCGCCATCGACGAATTTCTGCTGACCGTCGTCCGTCATTTCAACCTGGGATAATCGCTTATAATGAAACGCCTGATTACGGTATCGCTTCTCGGCACGCTTCCCCCCATTCGCGCGCTCAGCAGCTACTGCTTTGAACTTGCCAATGCGATATCTGAAAAATGCCGTGTGGAATTCATCTCATTTAAGAATATTTATCCGGCTTTTCTGTATCCGGGCGGCGCACCGGATGATGATGATACATATCCGGCCGTTTCCACCTCCCGAATAAAGGTGCGAAGACGCCTTTCATGGTATAATCCCCTGTCATGGCTCATTGAAGGGTTGACGGCAAAAGGCGACCTGCTTCACGCACAGTGGTGGAGCGCACCACTCTTCCCGATTTACCTAACCATTTGTGCCTGCTTCAAATTGAAAAACAAACCGGTAATTTTTTCCGTGCACAATGTTCTGTCCCATGAAAATTCAATTTTGTATTTTAAAATGTCACAATTGCTTTTCAAACTTGGGGATTATTTTATTGTTCATTCAATTATCAATAAACAGCAGATGGCTGATTTCTATCACATTCCGCAAGATAAAATTTCCATAATTCCCCATGGCAGTTTGGATTTTCACATTAAAAAGGGAATTGACAGGAAAAAAATACGCGGAGAAATGGGCATCACGCCGGAAAATAAAGTGATACTGCTTTTTGGCGCCATCCGTCCTTACAAAGGCATAGACGCCGCTATAAAAGCGTTCGCGGATGTCATTAAAATGGTTCCGGAGGCCCGTCTTCTGATTGCCGGTCGGTTATGGGAAGAATGGGAACCCTATGAGAGGCTGATTAACCAGCTTGAAATAAAGAAATACATCATCACGAATCTTGAATATATACCGTCAGGCGATGTTCATAAATTTTTTGAAGCTTCGGATTTATGCGTTTTCCCCTATCATCATTTTGACAGTCAGAGCGGTGCCGGATCCGCGGCCCTGTCGTTTAGAAAACCCATGATCGTGTCAAATGTCGGCGGGCTCCCGGATTTTGTAAAAGATCGTAAATGGGTGGTCCCGCCAAAAAATCCGTCAGCCCTTGCGGACGCCATAATCCAGTGTCTGCAAAATCCCGATTTGCTAAAACGCATGGAATCAGATGCTGAAATCATTTCTCATCAATTTTCCTGGTCACAAATCGCCGAAAAAACAGAAAAAATTTACAAACAACTGCTGAAACAGTAATTCGACATAAGGATCCAAATGGGTTATCTGAAAGAACTTCTTCCTAAAATGGCTCAGTACCGGCTTGCGAAAACCGGTTTTTCTCAGCCCGGCAAACCGATTAACCTGACGTTTTCCGTCACCAATGTCTGCCAGTCGCGATGCAAAACCTGCAATATCTGGGAAATTTATAAAAATGATCCGGACAAGCGATCCGAGGAGCTGACCATAGATGAAATCGAAAAAATTTTCAAATCCATGGGGCATGTTTATGTTTTTAATGTCAGTGGCGGGGAACCGTTTCTAAGGCCGGATTTTGTGGAGGTCATCGAACTGGCAGTCCGGTATTTGAAACCCGGCATTATCCATATTCCCACCAATGCCATTGCGGAAAAACAAATCCTGTCCAAAACAAAAAAAATTCTGTCTTTTTTGAAAAACAATGCCCCGAACACCCATCTGACCATCAAACCCAGCCTGGACCATATAGACCAGCGGCATGATGAAATCCGGGGGGTGCCTGGCAATTTTTTAAAAGTCATGCGCTTATTCGAAGCATTAAAAGAAATGAAACCGGAATTTGAAGGGCTTCATGTGGAGCTCGGCACGGTGATTTCCCGCTGGAATGTGAATGACATCGAAGAGATTGCCGCTTTCATTACAAAACTGGACCCGGAAAGTTACCGCAATGAAATTGCGGAACAGCGCTCTGAAATGCTGAACACAAAAAATTCCATCACACCCAATGCCGAGGAATACGAACAAGCCATTGATTTTTTTGTCTCCCAGATCCGGGCGA
The DNA here is from genome assembly GCA_011390465.1 of Desulfobacteraceae bacterium. Classification (GTDB taxonomy): domain Bacteria; phylum Desulfobacterota; class Desulfobacteria; order Desulfobacterales; family Desulfosalsimonadaceae; genus SURF-3. Next base: position 2,674 of record JAABSH010000023.1, on the reverse strand, counting down.
ATATGAAAAATCGGATTTTTTTCCACCGGATTACCAATGCCTTCCGCCTGGAATATTATGCCCTGGCCATTAAAATTCTTCGCCGGAACCAGCAGGTGATCCCCTGCTATGCCGGCATTTCAAACGCGCATATGACCCCCTATGGTGACATCTGGCCCTGCTGCACCCTGGGATATGAAAAATCCATGGGAAACCTGCGAAAATATGACTATGATTTCCCGAAATTATGGAACAGCCCCCAGGCAAAACAGGTTCGCAAATATATCCATGACAAAAACTGTTTTTGTCCCATGGCCAACCAGATGTATTCCAATATTCTGATGCATGGACCCTCCCTTGCAAGGGTGCTTTATAAAATAGTTGGTTGATTGATTTTTATTAAACCGGTAATTAAAGGTACAAATTTAAACGCAATTAAAATTGAAGATTCATGGATTTTTATATGGATTTAATTGAGAAGACAGAAAATGTAGCAAGACATCCTTGGGAAATTTCACGATTAAATTCTCTCCGTCAAATTCTCAAAACTGAAATAAGTTTTAAAAATAAATTAAGCTTACTTGATGTTGGGTGTGGAGATGGTTACATAGTCTCAAATATTATTCCGAAAAAGATGATTAAATACGTAGATGCAATTGATATTAATTTGACTGAGAAGGATATTGATGATTTAAATAATCAAAAAAAAATTCGTTTTCATAATAAATTCTCTGATTTGAAAACGTCTAATTATGATTTGATACTGATGCTTGATGTCATAGAACATGTTGAAGATGATAAAAGTTTTATTTTATCTGTAGTAAACCACTATTTAAATGCGACAGGACTTTTGTTGATTACTGTGCCTGCTTTTTCTTTTTTATTCAGTGCTCATGATAAATTTTTGGGACATTATCGAAGGTATAGTAGAAAAGAATTACTGAAATTATTAGATAAATGTAATATTAAATGCAAGTCTTCTGGATATTTATTCTTTTCTCTGACTTTCTTTCGTTTTATATCCTGGTGTATCCAAAAAACAAAATACTCCAAAAAGATAAATACTAAAGGTATTGGCCATTGGGGAAATGGAGCCATAATAACAAAAATTATGGAAATTATTTTTAATATAGAAAATTCGCTTCTCATTAAATTTAATAAACTTGGGATTAAACTGCCAGGACTGACCGTATGGGTAATATGCAAGAAACAGCAATTATAGTGCCTTGTTATAATGAGGCACTTCGACTGAATCCAATTAAATTTTTAGAATTTGCTCAGCAAAATAAAACTGTGAATTTTATTTTTGTTAATGATGGAAGCACAGATAATACGCATGAAATTTTACAGAAAATTCTTGAATCGAATACAGATCAAATTCAATACATTAAATTAGAGAAAAATTCAGGAAAAGCCGAAGCCGTCAGATCTGGTTGTCTGAAAGCGATTAGCTTTCAGTATAAAAATATCGGTTTCTGGGACGCAGATCTGGCAACCCCACTTTCCTCAATTATTGTGTTATGTAATATTTTAAAATCTGAGGATATAAAGCTTGTAATGGCGTCACGTGTAAAATTGTTAGGAAGAAAGATTGACAGGCAACCTTCACGTCATTACTTGGGAAGGCTCTTTGCAACTTTTGCTAGTTTTACGCTTAAATTATCTGTTTATGATACCCAATGTGGTGCAAAAATTTTTAAGAATGAACCTTTTCTTTTAAAGATTTTTCAAGATCCGTTTACCGTAAAATGGATTTTTGATGTTGAAATACTTGCACGTTTCATTAAATATTTTGAAAAATCGAATGACAAATCAAGTGAAGAGTCTATTTTTGAATATCCGCTTGATAGCTGGACGGATGTACCCGGCTCAAAAATAAAATTTGGAGATTATTTAACTGCAATATTTGAATTGATAAAAATATACTCTTACCTGAATCAAAAACAATCCAAAATAAAATAGAATGCCTGATCCCAGCTTTAACTCCGGCGGTATATTTCACTAAATTTTAGGAGATCTAATGAAAAAAACGCAGGCTCCGCTTTTTCTTACTGAGTTTGTATTATTGGCGGCCGGTCTCTGTGGTTTTTTTTTGATAATTATTGCCACTTCACGTCATGGCGCTGGGATTTCTCCTGATTCAGTTAATTACATTCAATGTGCAAGAAGCATTGCTGTTGGGAACGGCATTACTAATGTCTTTGGTGAGCCGTTTGTCACCTGGCCCCCGTTATTTTCTGCCATATTGGCAGTTTATTGTGGACCCATAGTCAAGGACAAAAAATTTAATATTTAAGGTGTACTCAGTTTGGTAATCCTCAGTTCTGAAATGGTGGCGACGGACCAGCAGAAAAAAATTGCAGCGCGAGAATGGGCCCCCATTAGCTCGTCGGAGCGCTGCAATTTTTTTCTGCGGCCATGTTGACGTCAGGCCGCCATCCGGGTGACAGGCTTTTCCCGGTAAATCTCGGCCGGTGTGCTGTCATTCAGGGATTGATGGAACCGCTCATTGTTATAAAAATCAAAATACGTTTTTAATGCTTTTGTCAGCTCTTTGACATTCTGATACTCATTCAGGTATATCTCTTCATATTTTACGGATCGCCATAAGCGTTCGATAAAAATATTATCCATTGCGCGACCCTTGCCGTCCATGCTGATCCGAATGCCATTTTTTGCCAGTACGCCGGTAAAG
>JAABSH010000022.1 GCA_011390465.1 Desulfobacteraceae bacterium | reverse complement strand
AATGGCCAGCACAAAGGCCCATAATCCGATAAACATGTCAATCCAGACTTTGGTAATGACGGCGCTGGTGGTGATGACACCTTCGGGCCATTGAACCGCCCCGCCCGTTTCCACCATCACTTTGTTGCGCATGAACTCATCTAAAAGCTCGCCGGCGGCCGCGTCCGCACCATCGGTTTTCACCGCCATGCCCATGGCAGACCCCGCCACCAGGGGGTCACTGGTCTGGGGCCAGATATGGGTGAAAAATCCAGGCAGCACCACCAGTTCAATTACGGCCCAAACCACCACCAGGGCGGACACCATGATCGGCACCACGGGTTTGGCGCGCACCGCGCCGCCGGTGGCCACCGCAGCAGACACACCGCAAATGGAAATACCCGATCCCAGCACCGCCGCTGTCTTGCGGGGAAGCTTGAAGATTCGGCGGGAAATCACATAAACCCCGGGCCAGAAAATCAGATAGGCAACAATGGTGGCAACCGCCCCGGCAATGAACAGCTCCGCGGTCAGCCCGGCCATTTCCTTGCCCAGGCTGGTGGAGGTGGCTGCCGCCTTGATGGGCAGATACCCGACCTTTACCCCCAGAAACACAATGGCGGTTTTGATATACCATTCCGCTTTGGCGGCCTCACTTAAAAAATTGGAAAATCCCTTAAAAAAATTCCCGATGATCAGCCCCACAATCAACGCCAGAATGTAGGAAGCGCCGCCGCCCAAAGACAGAGAAAACTTCAGACCATAGTCGGCCCATTGCAGTTTGTTGGCGGCAAAAAACGCATGATGGCCCACAAACCACACGGCAATGGTCAAGAAATAAATAATGGTCCATCCGAAAAAAAACCGTTTCAGATCCCATTTCATGCAGGCTGCACCAAGACAGGTAACAATGGAGATAATCGCATAGGTCCACAGAATACTCAGCCATCCCAGCCCGCCGTAAAAATCTTTCAGGGTCAGACTGTACTTGCCCCCAAGGGCATAAAAGGCATCGCCGGCCACCCCTTTACCGTCCACCGGGTTGAATACCCACATTTTCGGGTACGCAACCCACCCCACCAGATCGACACCGGCCAGGGATAAAAACCCCAGAAAGAAAAAGAAAAGCCCCATCCAGACCGCCCACCAGTCTTCCTGGGTAAGCATACCCGAGTACCATTTTCTGTTTGTATTTGTCATGACGTCCTCCAGGGAGATTACATCCGTTCCGCTTCCACATTCCTACCCTTTGATTTCAATCATCCGGTTGAAATAATGATTGGCATACTGCCGGATCACCGCCGGAATGGTTGAATTATCATAGGCCATAACGATTTTTTTACTTTCGCCTTTTTTGATGATGCCGGTTCTGCGCAGTTCTGCTGACAGCTGTTGATCGAGATCATCAAGGGTTGATGAAGAAAACGAAAACTGTTCGTTTTTAAGACACCAGTCCTTACCATTGTGATAAATGATAAACTCCATATAAAATCCTTAATGCAGAATGGATGTGGGAACCAGAAACAATCCAATGACCAGCACAATGACGGCAATGGCAAAAGACCACAACACCAGCTTGGTTTCAAAGGGCTCCCAGGGTTCGGCGTCTGCAAGAACGTCTTCTGCTTCATACTGGGTTCCCATTACGGATTCATTTTTTCTTGATGCCATGCGACCCTCCTTATTTTTATAAATACGCAACAGAATAAAAACCTAAAATTGTCTTTAAAATTTTTATAAGAATATGCCAATAAAAATATCCGGTCAATACAAGAGAACCGGAAACTATTGATTTTTTCATCCTACCGGCGCATAACCCGGTAAAAACCATACGCAGCCGGATCACAAACGCAACACCAAGGACGCAAAAACACAAAAATGAACCTGGAAAAAGTGGACACCCTCATTATCGGAGGCGGCCTCAGCGGGATTTACGCGGCCGCACTGCTGGCGGAAACCCAAACATCTTTTGTGCTGCTTGAGGCGCGCTCCCGTGTGGGGGGAAGAATTCTGAGCCCTTCGCATCAGGGCTTTTTCACGGATATGGGACCCTCCTGGTATTGGCCGGTGATCAACCCCAGGGTAAGCGCGCTTGCCGGCATGCTGGGGCTTACCGGATTCCCCCAGTTTGAAACCGGCCAGGCCCGGTTTCAGGCCAGGGACGGCCATGTGGAAACCGTTGACGGCTACCCCATGGCCCCCCCAGCATGGCGGCTTCGCGGCGGAATGATCGCCCTTGTCAGGGGACTTTGCAACCGGATTCCGGAAAATATCATCCGGCTGGATCATCCGGTCTGCGCCATTGAACGGCGCTCTGACGGCGCGCAGGTGACCGTGGGCCGCCTGGATCAGAAACCCCGCTGCCGGTTTGCCGCCGCCCGGATCATTCTTGCCATGCCGCCCCGGCTGGCGGCCCGTTCGATTTTGTTTACCCCGGAACTGCCCTATGATCTCAGCCAGGCCATGCTGAGAGCCAGCACCTGGATGGCGGGACAGGCCAAATTCTTTGCCCTTTATGACACGGCAGACTGGCGAAAAATCGGCCTGTCCGGCCAGGGATTCAGCCTGTGCGGCCCATTGGGAGAAATTCATGACGGATCCGGTGAAACCGGGCGGCCCTATGGGCTCACCGGATTTATCGGCATCCCGGCCTTGCGCCGCAAAACCGGCGACGCCATGATTTCCGCCATCCTTGATCAGCTGCCCTGCCTTTTCGGATCCGCTGCCGGGCAACCGGTGAAAGTGTTTTATCGGGACTGGGCCCGGGAAGCGTTTACCGCCACGGAATATGATCTGCGCTCGGCCCATAATCATCCCGAATTCCTGCCGCCTTCCGGAAATATGGGTTTCTGGGACGATACGGTCCTTTTTGCGGGAACGGAAACCGCTGACCATATGAGCGGTTATCTGGAAGGGGCCCTGGCCAGTGCGGAACGGGCGGTTTCTCTGCTGAGGGGCATCCCCGGGATTAAATCATCGCGTCGTTGACTTTTGATTCCGCCTTTGATATTGGAATTATCTGTTTGTTCTAACCTTAAAACGGCGCAGATTTTTTAATGGGATCTCCCAAAAAACCCTCCCAGACACAAATTCTTCAGGATCATGTGATCTCCCTTCTGAAAGAAACCGGCCTGTATACCTATCACAGCTTCAATGTCTCCAAAACCCTGTTCCCGATGCTTCGCCTCCTGGCAGGACGGAACAATGTTACGGTGGAAGAGCTTTCCCGGGTGCTGGACGGTATTTTCGAAGCATTGTACGCCCATCCCCTGACCCGGCACAGCAAATCCATCACCCGGTTTCTGCGCCGCAAAAACGTGATTCCCAATGAAAAATCCACGGAAAAACTCATCCGGTACGTTATCGAACAGCTCCTGCTCCGAAGCCCGGTAAAAGTCCCGGAAGTGGTGGTCAGTGAATTCTGGATATTTTTTGACGAACTGTTCAATGAACCGGAGCTCAAAGGCCTTGCGGAATTAAACCTGGATATCGTCCGGATCATTCTCCGGTGCTATGAACCCCTGATGGTGGAAATCATCAACCTGCTCAAGGAAACCAAACGGATCAACAAAACCATTATCAACGATCTGGTGGGACGGGTCAGCATTGTGCGCGGGGATCTTTTGATCATCCGGCGTCAGATAAAAGCCCTGCGCTACATCAAGCCGTTTTTCCAGACGGATCCCAAGGATTTCCAGACTCAGGCCCGGATTGTGGCCAGCATGGTGCGCGAATTCGGGCCGTTTTTCATTAAAATGGCCCAGGTGGCCGCTGCCAACGCAGATTTTCTGCCCGAAGAAATCGCCAGGGAACTGCGGGTATTTCAGGAAGACGTCCCTCCCATGACAGCGGCGGAAGTCTATGAAGCATTCGAAGAGAGTCTGGGCAAAAAACCCTATGAATGCTATTTTGATTTTGATGTGGAAAAACCGCTCAAATCCGGTTCCATCGGGTCCGTCTACCTGGTTAAAAAACCCATTATCCGAAACGGCCGGGAAGAGCTCAAACCCATTATCGTCAAAATTGCAAGAAACGGCCTGGACCGGGAGTTTCTCCTGGGCCGCACGGTAATCGGGGTGGCCATTATCAGCAGCCATTACTGGGCCCCCCACTCCAAGCTGGCGCCATTTCTGGAGGCCATTCAGCAGCAGGCGGATGAATTTGTGCAGGGATTTCAACGGGAGCTGAACTTTGAACAGGAAGCGGAAAATCAGCGGCGGTTTGCCCGAAGAAGCAAGGATTCCCTGATCTGGAATGTGCCGGAGGTCTTTTCCGCGTCCAAACGCATCATTGAAATGGAATATATCGAAGATGCCACCAACATCGCGCAGATCCTGAATTTTATCCCGAAAAAAAAGCGCAGCAAAAACGCCAGGCTGATCGCCTCCCGGTTTTTATACACCATTCTGCTGCATACCTTTGTGTACCAGGAATTTCACGGGGATCTCCATCCCGGCAATGTCCTGTTCAATGCCAACGGCGACATGTATTTCGTGGACTGGGGCAACTGCGTGGATCTTCAGGGCAAATGGAAACCCCTGTGGGATTACATTTTCGGGGCCCTGGCCGCGGATGTGGAATTGCTGACCACGGCATTGATCAATATCAGTTCCAACCCGGAACAAAACCGCAAACGGGAAGCGGAAATCCGGTGCACCCTGGCCCGGACCCTGAAAAAGAAAAACGTGGTTCAGCTGACCTCACCTTTTGTATTTCAGCTCCGGCGGGAGGGCTTCAGCGGCATGCACCGCCGGCTGCAGGTGGTCTTTCATTTGATGTCCAACACCCAGCACCTGGGACTGGTGGTGAAAAGCGAATATCTCCACCTGTCCCGGTCCGTTGCCGCCATTGCCGGCACCTACCTGAATCTTTACAAGGATCTGCCCAGGCTCCTGTTATGTGTGGATTCCATCAGAACCCTCACCCAGTTGCCGGTTTCTCTGGTGCTGGACAAAGTGGCGGATAAACAGAGCGCACACTACATACAGCTCCTGCATCGCCTGCCCCTGCTGGCGGGATTCCGCAAACCCGCCCCCATTTATCTGGACACTGCCGCCCCCCGACTTCCCGAACCCCTTAAAATGGCCGGTTAACCGGTTCAGCAAACCGCGCGCAGACCGCTCAGTCCTTAAAAATTTCAGTGGCATCTTGAATCCCCCAATCAAATGATTATCTTGACTAAACGTGCAAACAACCGTTTAAAACAAAGGAAAAACAGATGAAAACAATTGTGCTGTTGCTGCTGGCGCTCGGGGGATACTTTTTTATGCAGCTCTACCTGCTGCCCAGACTTGGGATTTCCACATGAATGCGGGATGCCTGCCAGGTGGCGGATAAAAACAAGCCCGAGAAAAAAATACTGACCAAAAACAATTCCGATAAACCTCTTCGCTGAAAAGGAGAACAAAAATGGCCACGCCTGAAGAAATGTACCAGTGCCAGACGGTTAACTGCGGCTACACCTATGATCCGGACCGGGGCGACCGGAAAGGCAAAATTCCCAAAGGCACGCCTTTTAACGATCTTCCAAAAGACTGGAAATGTCCGGTATGCGGCGGCGGTACAAAATGCTTCCGGCCCCTGGCCGGCCCCGGCTCAGCCGCGCAAGACGGTTAAACTGCCCCCGCGCAACCCCACAGACTGCCGGATTATCGCAGGCGGTTGCGTCCGGACCGGCGCAAGGCAGATCGCTGAAAATAAACAATACCGGCAAGCACCAGAATAATAACAATATTAAGCCCCATCAGCAGATTGAATACATGGGTGGGAATGCGGATGTATTCTTTCTGCTGCCGGGTGCCGGATGCCGTTCCTGATTGGATTTCTGGTTCAGCTTCGGATTTTTCGGCAGCAGTCGTTTCCCGCGATGCGGTTGCCGCACCAGTTGACGCATCGGTTGACGCATTGGCCGCCGGCGAATTCAGCAGAACATCCATCAGCCCCCTGGACAGCAGCACCCGGGCCTCTTTATCCCGCTCCTTGCTGCGGGGGCTGCCCAGCACCACGGCAATGGCCCGGGCATGGTTTTTACGGGCAGTGGCGGCAATGGAAAACCCGGCTGCATAAAAATACCCGGTCTTCAGACCGTCGCACCCCTCAAACTCCTTGAGCAGATGATTGTGCGTCCGCATGATAAAGGGTTCCGGCGCATCCAGGCGGAACTTGCGCACTTTTGTGGAAGTGTATTTTAACGCTTCCGGATAATTTACCACCAGTTCCCGGCTGAGAAGGGCCATGTCCCGGGCCGTGGTGACATCGGGTTTTTCACCCCGTGACGGCGGCAGCCCGTGCACGGAATAAAATTTTGTATTTTTCATGCCCAATTCCCGGGCTTTTTTGTTCATCAATTCCACAAATACCGGCTCGCTGCCCGTATAGTATGTGGCCAGGGCCAGGGCCGCGTCGTTGGCAGACTGCACCATCATGGCATAAATCAGCTCTTCGACGGGAAACACCTCCTTTTCTTTTAAATAAACCTGGGAACCGCCCATTTTCGACACCCGGGCCGACACCGTAACCGGTTCGTCCAGGGCCAGATGCCCGGCCCGGATGCCGTCCAGAATAATCAGCAGGTTCATCAGTTTGATCATGCTGGCGGGATATCCTCTGGTATCGGCGTTATCTTCAAAAATCACCCGGCCCGTGGCGGCATCCATGACAATGGCGCCGACATACGGGGTTTTGGAAATTTTCTGAAGGCCGTATGCCGGAGAGCAGAAAAAGACAAAGAGCAACAAAACCATGGGGGCGGCTAAAAAACCAAAAGCGGGGTTGCGCATATTCATAAAAATCCTGAAACATCGCTGAGGTTATGGGGGCGTTATCGGAATGATGATCCCAACAAACACAATCTTTTAAAGAAGTTGACGGACCTCCGAGTATATCGGTATTTTTTTTTCAGTGTCAAGACACAGATATCTTCGTGATCAGATTCTTTAATTCCCGAAAATTCCGTCCTAAACCGCGGCCATGCGCTCAGAAAACCCTTGTTTTTACCTGCTTCAGCTTTTATGGTAGACAAAACCAATTACCTGAAATCAAACGGTGGACATGGAAAGCACCCGGCATCTTGTCATATCTCTTATTCTGTGCTCGATAACTTTTATTATCGGCACATCAGGCTACATGATGATCGAAGGATGGAACCTGACGGATGCCATTTACATGACCATTATCACCATTACCACCGTGGGATTCAGCGAAATTCATCAGATGAGCCATTACGGCCGGATTTTCACCATCGGGCTGGTGTTTTTCGGGGTGGCTTTTTTCCTGTTTCTGGCCGGGTCCATGGTTCAATTCATGGTCGAAGGACGCATCCGACAAATCTTGGGGAGACGCAACTTGCATCGCAAAATCCAGCATTTGAAAAATCATTATATTGTCTGTGGATACGGCCGCATCGGCCGGGTGCTAACCAAACACTTCATGGCCAATCCCTCCCTGTCCATGGTGGTGATTGAAAAAGACAGCCAGCTTATTTCCGAAATGGAATCCGACGGGGTTTTGTATATTTCCGGAGATGCTGCCGAAGAAAAAATCCTTTCAGACGCCGGCATTCAGCGCGCCAAAGTACTGGTCGCGGCCCTGGCCACAGATATTGACAATGTGTTTCTCACCCTCACCGCAAGACAGCTGAACCCTGAAATCTTTATTGTTTCCAGGGCCAGCAGCAAAGCCGCCAAATCCAAACTGCTGGCAGCCGGTGCCAACCGCGTGGAATCCCCCTATGAAACCGGCGCGGTCAGCATGGCCCAGCGGGTGCTCCGGCCGTCGGTTTCCTCATTTCTGGATCTGGTGTTTGCCTACAACCGCAAAGACATCCAGATGGAAGAAATCCCCGTGGATCCGGCCTCGCCCCTGGTAAACGTCATGCTGAAAGATTCCGGCATCCGCCAAAAATACAATCTGATCATTATCGCCATTAAAAAGCCCAATGACGAAATGCTGTTCAACCCGTCTTTTGAAGCGGTCATCAACAGCGGCGACACCGTGATTGCCATGGGAAAAACAGAAGGGCTGAATGAACTGGAAAAAGTCCTGCGGCCCCGGGGCTGGAAAGCCGGCAAATCATGAAATGGGTGGAAGCCAGAATCGTCTTTGACGCTCAGGATCCGGGAATCGCCGCAGACTGCATCTCGGAAATATTCTATGATTTCGGCCTGCAGGGGGTAATCGTGGAGTCCCCGAAAACAGAAGCCGACACCGACACTGACATTGACTGGGCGGAAACGGACATCACCTGCTATACGGAACATGCAATCATCGGTTATCTGCCCAAAAACGACCAGCTGGCGGAACGGTGCCGGATAATGGAAACGCAACTCGACCGCCTGACCCGGGAAGGACTCCTGACCTGCCGGACGGCGTTTCGTGACATTGATGAAGAAGACTGGGCCCATTCCTGGAAACAATATTTTTATACGGAAAAAATCACAGACACCATTGTCATCAAACCGTCCTGGCGCACCTACCAGCCTGAACCCGGAGAAACGGTGCTGGAAATCGATCCCGGCATGGCCTTTGGCACGGGCACCCATCCCACTACCCGCATGTGCATTGCCCTGATTGAAAAATACCTCCGGCCGGAAGACCGCTTTTTAGACATCGGCACCGGCTCCGGCATTCTTATGATTGCCGCGGCCAGACTGGGGGCCGGGGCCATGACCGGCATTGACAATGACGAAGTGGCGGTTTCCGTGGCCCGGGAGAACCTTGCCCGGAATCATATCCCGCCGGCGCAATTTGAAATTAAAACCGGCCATCTGGCAGATAATCTCACCACCCGCTATTCCCTGGTCACCGCCAATATTCTCTCGGAAATTATTGTGCAGCTGGCGGACGCGGTTCATGGGGTGATGGAGCCAAACGGCCTTTTTATCTGCTCAGGCATTATTGAATCAAAACAAAAAATGGTGACAGACAAGCTGCTGTCTGTGGGATTTGAAATCCTTGAGGTGCGGATTCAGGACGAATGGGTGGCCATTGCTTCACGGCTGACGTAAAAATCAGGTAAGAGCGCTATTCCTTCAGCCTTCAAAAAAAAACGGCATTTTACCGAATCCGGTAAAATGCCGTTTGAATTTTTTAAAAAAATTTTACGCCACGGTCCTTAAACCATGGTTACTGATTGCATCATGGTACTTAAACCACGGTCACATTGACGGCTGCCGGGCCTTTCTGGCCCTGCTCAATGTCAAAAGATACCCTGTCACCGTCATTTAAAGACCGGAATCCGGTGGAATTGATGGCGGAATGATGCACAAACACATCCGGTCCGCCGTCTTCCTGTTCAATAAAACCGAAGCCCTTGGTATTGTTAAACCATTTTACTGTTCCATTAGCCATTACAACATCCTCCTAATAAAAAAAATTCTCATGGTTCCGGACTGCAGGACGCCACTTTGACAAATGGATATTTCCTTCAGACGAAACGAAAACGGCCCGCCGAAAAAAGGCAGGCACACCTTAATTGGTAGACTTTTATCACATCGTTTAAAAATAGCAAGTTATTTTTTGGGAATTGTTAAAATAAAATGAAATAAATCATCTTCACACCCGGCAACGCGGAATTTAAAATTTTTGCGAAGCCGGGAGTTAAAATATTTCCACAATTTCCGATGCCCGCACCAGCCGCACCCGTTTTCTCAGTTCCGGCAAGGCTTTTTTGAGCACTTCATAGGTAATTTCATAGGGATGGCCAATGCCTAAGGCTTTTCCATGAACCTCGGCTATGGTTATCAAATGATCCACCTGGGCCCGCACGTTTGCCGGATCGCGCACATGGTCCAGAAACACGTCCCGCTCCGCATAGGGCACATTAAAGAGCCGTGCCGAAGACAGGCTCTGGGTGGCGGCCGTGGTGCGGCTGTCGATAAAAAACAGGCCCCGTTTTTTCAGCACCGTAAAGACCTGGTTCATTTCATCGGACATGGCCGTGGTCCTGGACCCCATATGATTGTTAATGCCGCAAATTCCGGGAATGCCGTCAAGGTTGCGGTTTAACTGGCTGATCCGCTCATCCGGCGTCATGGATGACAACAGGGCGCCGGGGCCGGGGTCCACCAGAGGATATTCCACCGGTTCCATGGGCTGGTGAAGCATGATTTCATGGCTGGATTGCCGGGCAAGCTCCGCAATCTGGCGTGAATAGGTGGCATGGGGCAATACCGCGCAGGTCAGATTCCGGTCCAGGGCCATAAATTTTTTCGCCATGGCCCTGTCATAGCCGAAGTCATCAATAATAATGGCAACAACCGGCCGGGCATCCGATACCGGCGGCGGGGGCGACGGTTTCACATCCTTTTTCACGTCTCCAGACACATTCGCTGCCACATCCGCTGACATGGCAACGGCAGCGGCCCGGCGGGAAGGAAGGGGCGTGGCGGGAAATATTTCAAAATCCGGTTTTTCAAACCGGGCGATTTTCAGGGGAACGGGTTTTTCCGGCTGAACGGATGCGGATTTGCCGGATTTTTCGATTTTTCCGGGATATAGCAGCACATAGGCCACAAATACCGCAAATACCACAAAAAAAACCGTGGTCAAAAGGGTTACCAGCCGGTCGCCCATGGATTTTTTTACCGAAGCCGCATTCTTTTTGCCGGTTGCCGGTTTTTTTCTGGCTGAAGCAGGTTTTTGCCGGGTGCTGGATTTTCTGGTAGCAGACGATGGTTTTTTCGCTGCGGGTTTCTTTTTTTCAGATGCCGCTTTTTTTGCGGGTGGTGTTTTCTTTGCTGCCATGGGGTCTCTTTTTCACAACGATTCAGCTTTATGACAATCTGGTTTCTCGCGATACCAACTGTTTTTTGTTCAACGAAAAACAAGGGCGCAAACTGACTTGCGCCCTTGTGGATGGTGCACTGTTTTCCTGTCTGTTTATTTTCCGAAGATGTTATTTTCCAGGTGATTTCCCGGGCTATTTCCCGGACGATTTTCCGGACATGCCCTGAAAGATCTCATAGCCTCTTAAAATTTCATAGGCCCGGTTGACCTGGGAATCCAGAAGCAGGGCATTGGAATCTGAGGAGCTGTGATCGTAAACCGCATCCCGCAGCCGGATCAAGCGCTCGGCTTCGGTCATTTCGTCTGCTGTTTCATCCTTGTCCGCGGCTTCAGGTTTTTCCACTGCATCTTCAATCATTTCATCAATGGCTTCCATCTCATCATCTCCGGCCAGATGATTTTCCAAATCGCCTTCTTTGATCAGATTGGCGTCAAATCCGTCGCCGGCCCGTTCATCCAGCATCCGCCGTTTTACCACAAGATCCGGAATAATCCCTTCCGCCTGAATGGACCGGCCGCTCGGGGTATAATATCGGGCAATGGTATATTTCAAAGCATAGCCGTCCTTCAGGGGCCGGACCGTCTGCACCGATCCCTTGCCGAACGACGTGGTGCCCAGCACCAGGGCCCGGTGGTTATCCTGAAGGGCACCGGCAACAATCTCCGAGGCGCTGGCACTGCCGCCGTTGATCAGCAGCACAATAGGATATTCCCCGGCTTCGCTGCCCGGCGTGGCTTTATATTCCTCTCCTGTCTGATCATCACGGCCCCGGATGCTGACAATAGTGCCGCCGTCCAGAAACACATCCGACACTTTCACCGCCTGATCCAGCAGGCCGCCGGGGTTGTCCCGCAAATCCAGAATCAGGCCCTTAAGGGGAGTGTCCTCTTTTTTAAGGGCATCCAGGGCGTTTTTCACTTCATCCATGGTGTTTTCCCGGAAATTGGTGACCCACAAATATCCGTATCCGGGCTTCAAGGTCAGATAACGGACACTTTCCAGAGGAATCACCGCCCGGACCAGGGTCAGTTCAATAATTTCCGTTTCCCCTTTTCTGAAAATGCTGATGTCCACCGGTGTTCCGGGGTCCCCCCGCATTTTTTTGACCGCTTCCCACAGCATCATGCCCTTGGTGGTTTTGCCGTCCACCTTGATAATAATATCCTGGGCCTGCACCCCGGCCTTGTAGGCAGGGGTGCCCTCGATGGGCGAAATAACCGTGAGCCGGTTGTCCCGCATGGTGATCACAATGCCGATGCCGCCGAATTCTCCCTTGGTTTCGGACTGAAGATCATCAAAGGCTTCGGGCGGCAAAAAAGAAGAATGCGGGTCCAGACCGCTGACCATTCCCTGAATGGCTTTTTCAATCAATTCCTTTGTTTCCACCGGTTCCACATAATTATTTTCAATTTCTGATATCACATCAGAAAAAAGTCTCAGGCCCTCATAGGTGTCTGTGTCCTGCTTGGCGATGCTGAACACCACTGTGGCCGACACGACAATGGCGGCAATGCAGACAATAAACAGTCCGTTTTTCAACCACTGCTTCTGGATCATGAACTTCTCCTTATTAACTGTTGTTTACCCATTCAAGCGGGTCCACCGGGCTTCCCTGGTACCGGATTTCAAAATAAAGCGACGGGCCGCTGATGGCGCCGCTGTCGCCCACCGTGGCAATGACCTCTCCGGTCTCCACGATTTCGCCTTTTTCGCGAAACAGTTCCTCCACATGGGCGTAAACCGTATGAAAATCCTTGCCATGGGCAATGATCATCACATTGCCATAGCCTTTTAACCAGCTTGAATAAATGGTTTTGCCGGAAAACACCGCCCGCACCGGGGCCCCGCGGCCGGCCTGAATGTCGATGCCGTTGCGGAAACTGGACGCCCCGGACTGCGGCTCTGTGTATTTTCCGAATTTTGAGACGACTGTACCGTTAACCGGCATTTTTAGCAAGCCCTGATAAGCGGAAAAATGATTTGCTTCCGCCCGGCTGCTGTCCCCCTGGCGCAGGGAATCAATGGTCTTGTCCAGCTGGATGGCGGCATTTTTCAAATATTTGATGGTGGCCAGGCGATGGGTTTTTTTCTGCCGGATTTCCGACAGCAAGACCTCCCGCTGCTTTCTTTCTTTTTTCAGGTCCGCGGCCAGGGCCTGGCAGTCCCGGACGAGGTTTTCCTTTTTGCGTTTTTCGGTTTCCAGCGCCGCCAGCAGTTCGTCAAGCCGGGTTTTTTTTTCCGTCAACCGGGAAATTACCTCGTGATCATACTGCAAAATTTTTTCAACACCGGACCGGCGCCGCATGAGGTCCTGCAGGGAGGTGGCGGATGCCAGAAGATTGGCCTCACCCAGTGTGTGCAGTTTATAAACAGCCACCAGCCGGTTCACCGCATATTTCCGGTTCCGGCCGATCTGCTGCCGGGCCCGGTCCACCTGCTCCTGCAGCGCGCTGATCTCGGCATCCGCTGCCGCCATGTCCGATTCAACCGCTGAGAGCTTTTTCCGGGCCGCATTAAGGTCCTGATCCGTCTGATGCAGCGCATTGATCAGTTTCTTTTCCCGGCGGTTGTATTGGGCAATGGTCTCATTGTGCTGCTCGACTTTTTCCCGGATCTCCGCTGCCCGGGCCGTGGCTTGTTCCAGCTCCGAATGCTTGGCATCAGAAATGGAATGAATGGTATAAAGGGTGATATACCGGCTCTCATCTGCGACATAGCCCACATCTGCGTCATGCAGCACCTTGAGCCAGTTCTCTTCATGGGCCAGGACCTTGACCTGGTCGTCTTTTTGAAGCACCTTGACCACAGGATAGCCCGTGCCCCGGCCCAGCCGCAGGTTCAGACGATCCACGACGACCACACCGATTTCCCGGGTATCAAAATTGGTCGCCCCTGCCGCCAGGGGCAGCAGGCAAAGCCAGAGCCCGGTTGCCGCTAAAATTTTAAAAATTTTCTGATGGAAAAAACACATGCCACCCAACCGATCAACATGCTGCAGAGCACCATGGTTATGGCAAACATGCCGGAAATAAAACGGATTTCAAACAACGCAAACACGGTATCCCGCGGAATCCCCGGTATGGTCAGCACAAAAGCCGCATAAAGCAGCCCTATGCCGCAAATGCTGCCGAAAAACCCCTGGGCCATGCCGGCAATAAAAAGGGGATATTTGATAAATTCCGCATCCGCGCCGATAATCCGGATAATCTCAATCTCTTCCCGTCGGGAATACATGATCAGCCGGATGGTGTTGGCAATAATGAGAAACGTGGCAATAAAAAAAATTCCCGCCAGCACCAGACCGGTGATTTTAAAAAGATTATAAATCCCGCTGAACCGGTGCAGCCATTTCTGGGCATATTCCACTTCTTCCACATGGGGCTGCTGTGCGATGACACCGGCAAGGCGGGCAATGTGATCGAGGTTGCGGAAAGACGCGTCCAGCGTGATTTCAAAGGCATCCGGCAGCGGATTTTTGTCCAGACCGTCCAGCAGGGACGACTGTTTCCCGATCTTCTGCTGAAGGTCCCGGTAGGCATCGGCTTTGGAAACAAACACCACCGTTGCCACCCCTTCCAAGGCCAAAATTTTCTCCCTGATGCCGGCCCGATCCATTTCCGGCCCAGCCGTTTCCGACTGATCCGGTTCCGGCACGTCACTTTTCGGCACATCCTCTTCCGGAACCTCATCGGCCAGATAGGCAATAATGCGGACCCCCTGCTGCCAGGCGTCCAGAAAATTCGTGGCATTATTAAAAAAAAACGAAAAAGCGCTGACAATGAACACGGACAGGGCAATGGTGATCATGCTCACCACATTCAGGAATTTATTGTCTCTGATATCTTTTATCGCGCGCCGGAAAGCAACGATCACCATAACCGCTCATCCTGTTGTGCCGGCATCACCAGCCGGCCGTTTTCCAGGCGGATGACCCGGACCGCGTGACGGCGGATCATTTCCTGGTCATGGGTGGCCACAATAACGGTGGCCCCGCTCCGGTGCACCGCCTCCAGCAGGCTGAAAATCCGGGCCGCGGAATCCGGATCCAGACTGCCGGTGGGCTCATCCGCCAGAACAATCCGGGGGGCCCCCACCATGGCCCGGGCCACCGCCACCCGCTGCTTTTCCCCGCCGGATAAGACGGGCGGCAATTCATCCGCCCGGTCATCAATTCCCACGTATTCCAGGGCTTCCATGACCAGGGGCCGGATTTCTCCGGGTTTGCGCCCGGCCACTTCCAGAACCAGCGAAACGTTATGATACACGGTTCTGGTGGGAATCAGCTTGAAATCCTGAAATATCACCCCGAGCCTGCGGCGGAGGGCGGGAATCTGTTTTCGGGATATCCGGGCCAGATTCAGGCCGTCAACAATGATATCTCCTGAAGACGCGGTTTCGCCCCGGTACAAAAGCTTGATCATAGTGGATTTCCCGGCCCCGCTGGGACCGGTGACAAAAACAAATTCGTTTTCCGCGATGTTCAGGGACAAATCCTTCAAGGCTTCCTTTTTTCCATACTGCTTGGAAACATTGAACAGCCGGATAATGAATTTTTCTTCGGGCATGGAGATCATGGATTCGTCTTAACCGTGGCGCTTACGGGGGCTTCCGGGCGCGTGTGCCGGCCCTGATACAGACAAGGCCGGCAGTGTCCGTACATTTTCTTTGTCATGCGTTTCTTCGTTGACCTCAAGGCATTTTGCTGGTACGTCACTGTTGAGTCAAGGAGTGCTGTTTCCAGTTTTTCTTGCTCCCCCCACTGATCCCATAAATTGCTTCTTCCACTCAGTGGGGGTTATTTATTTATCGGATATTTCCCATACAATCAACATTTTTTGCCGGGCCGCAAGCTGGAATACGTTTAGGGCTTACCCCTGTTTGATATTTTGCTGTTTTTATTGCCCCTGGCCGGAAGGAAACCTTTGATGACACAGGAAATTAAACAGGAACTGACGGCACTGCTGTGCAGAAAATCATTCCAATATACCCGGATACCCTCATTTAAACTGGTGTCCGGCGTCATGAGCAGTTTTTACGTGAATTGCAAGCCCGTAACACTGAGCCCCCGGGGCATGTATCTCATTGGACATCTCGTGTTTGACGCCATCAGAGATCTGAACATCCGGGGAGTGGGCGGCCTGACCTTTGGCGCCGATCCCATTGCCATGGCGGCGGCGTTTGTTTCCGAGATCCAAAAAAAGCCCATAAACGCGTTTTCCATCCGGAAAAACCAGAAAGATCACGGCATTGTCAAATGGATTGAAGGCGACCTGAATGCCGGTGATCATGTGGCCATTGTAGAGGATGTCGCCACCACCGGCGGCTCCACCCTCAAGGCCATTGAGCGGGCCCGGGCCGAAGGGCTGATCGTGGACCGGGTGGTGGTGCTGGTGGACCGGCAGGAAGGCGGGGTGCCGGCCATCCGGGAAAAGGTGCCGGATGTGGTCGCCCTGATCACAAAAGAGGATCTGATGGAAATTTACGCTACACTATAGGTGGCGCAGGAATCATCCGACTCCCATACCCCCACCCGGGAAATCCGGACACCCGGGGCTGAAATTTTTGACTGCATGGTATCTGCGATGTAACGGGCAATATTTTCCGACGACGGGTTGCCGTCCGCAAAAAAATCCAGCTCATTTAAAAATTTATGGTCCAGGGAATTGATAATTTCCCGCAAATGAACCTTTATTTCACCAAAATCCATGAGCACGCCCGCCGAATTTAACGCCTCTCCGGCAACATATACTTCCACCCGCCAGTTGTGGCCATGAAGGTTTTCACATTTTTCCGCAACCATTTTCAGCTGGTGGGCTGCGGCAAACCGGGAGACAACTTTCAGTTCATACATATTCTTATATCCAGTGTTAATTTATTGATTTTTAAATTTTTACCGCCGGGGTTCCCCCATCCGGCACCCGGCGCAGCGACAGGTTATTTGGCAGCCTTTGCCGCCCCGCCTTTGAAAAGCCGTTTTATTTTTTTGGTTAATTTATCATTTTCCAGACTGGCAACTTCCTTGAGCAGCTCTTCCTGCTTTTTGCTCAGATGCTTCGGGGTTTTTAAATCCACCTGTACAATCTGGTCCCCCCGCACCTGAGAGCGAATAGACGGAATTCCCTGGCCGGGCAGCCGAAACGTGTCCGCGTACTGGGTGCCCTTGGGGACCTTAAGGGGTTCTTCGCCGGTAAGGGTGGGCACCTGAATGTCACACCCCAGTGCGGCCTGCACAAAAGAGAGCTCCACCGTGCAGATCACATCATTATTATGACGTTTGAAAAATTCGTGCGGTTTTACACTGATAAACACATACAGATCCCCGGGAGGGCCGCCCATAACACCGGGTTCCCCTTCCCCGGTCAACCGAAGTTTGGAGCCGGTGTCCACGCCCGCAGGAATTTTCAGAGACACTTTTTTGGTGACAATCACCTGCTTCTGCCCCCGGCACTGGGGGCACGGTTCTTTGATCACCTGGCCGGTGCCCCGGCATCCGGGGCAGGTGCTTTTCACGGAGAAAAAGCCCTGGGTTCTGACAAACTGGCCCGTACCCCGGCACTGGGCGCAGGTTTCCGGGTAAGTACCCGGTTTGGCGCCGCTGCCTTCGCAGGTGGGGCAGGTTTCGTATTTGTCCACACTGATTTCCGTATCAAGACCAAAGGCTGCTTCCATAAACTCAATATTGAGATCATAGCGCAGATCATTGCCCCTGCGCGCACCACCCCGGCCCCTCCGGCTGGAACGGAACCCGAAAAAGTCTTCAAAAATATCCCCGAAACTGGAAAACACGTCTTCAAAACCACCGGCGGACCCGCCGGACATCCCTTCCAGTCCCCGGTGGCCGAACTGATCATAAACCTGTCGTTTTTTGGGGTCCGACAGCACACTGTAGGCTTCGGCAGCTTCCTTGAACCGGTCTTCCGCCTGCTGATCTCCGGGATTCCGGTCCGGATGATACTTTAACGCCACTTTCCGGTATCGGGCTTTCAATTCACCGGCGTCAACGTCACGGCTGACACCCAGCACCTCGTAATAATCTCTTTTTGAACTCATTTATCTTCCAGAATGCCACTTGTTTTTAATTATTTAATTATTGGTTACGCCCAGGGAGAACCAGGGAAAATTGAATTTTTTCATCTGCCATTTTTAATTCTCTGGTTTTAGACTTAAGGCTGAAGAACTAAAGGAGTTGATCATTTTCTCTTTCTTCCCTTCAGTCTTCAGCCTACTGAGAAATGACGGTATTTTAATATTTTTCCGGTCCCTAAAACAATTTCATGCGCCGGCTGTCCGGTGGATATTGTCGGTGAATGCCGCCAATTGCATTTTTTCACCACCGGCCGGGACAGCGGATTCCAAACCACCGGCCGCGGGTTTTAAAACAATTGACAGCTTTTGTGGTTATGGTAAAAACACCGTCACAGGCCAAAATATATGGCGATACAGTAATGCATAAATCCGGATTGTCAATATGGAACTTCAATTTATCAAAACCATGTTTGATACCATTGCGCCGCGATATGACCTCCTGAACCGGCTGCTCAGCCTGCGCCAGGATGTCGTCTGGCGCCGGGCCCTGATCAGGGCGCTGAATTTACCTGAAAACGCGGCAGTGCTGGATGCTGCCTGCGGCACCGGGGACGTGACCGTGGCGCTCCTGAATCAGGCCGCCCGGCCCCGACTGGTGGCCGGGGTGGATTTTTCCCGTGAAATGTTAACCTTTGCCAGGGCCAAATTATCCCGGGAACCCCTTTCGCACCGGGCCTGTCTGGTTGCCGGTGACGCTCTGCGCCTGCCGTTTGTCCCGGCTTCTTTTGACGCGGTCACTATTGCCTTCGGCATCCGCAATATCATGGACCGCAAATCCGCTTTAATAAATTTCCGGGACTGCTTAAAACCCGGGGGCAAAGTGGCGGTGCTGGAGCTGGCCACCCCCGGCAACAAAGTGCTTTCCCGGCTTTACCTGCTGTATTTTCAGCGCATTCTGCCCCGCATCGGCGCGTTATTTTCCAGACAAATGAAAGCCTACGCCTATCTTCCGGCGTCTGTGATTCATTTTCCGCCGCCGGAAAAATTTGCAGCCATCATGGGGCAGGCCGGTTTTGAAAACATCCGGTGGCGCCGCCTCACAGCAGGCATTGCAACCCTTTATATTGGTGAAAACCCCTTATCAGAACGTTAAAACCCCCATTACAGGAGAAATGATGAAAACCAAAATTATTTCCATGCTGCTGTTTGTGATGCTCGCTGCTTCGGTTGCCGCAGCAGCAGAAGAAACACAAGAAACCAAAGAAAAATATTTTTCCGGTTCCGGAGAAGCCGGTCTGTTAATGACCACCGGCAATTCGGAAACTGACTCCGTCAATGCCAAAGCAACCCTGAAATACGAAAAGGATCACCTGCTTGGCGAAATCAACCTGGCCGCTCTTTACAGCTCGGAAGAAATTGAAGAAAACGGAGAAAAAGAAGATTCCGTGTCCGCGGAAAAATACAATTATGCCGCTAAATTCGGGTATAAATTTACTGCCGCAGATTATGTCTTTATCACCGGCGATTATGAAGATGACCGGTTTTCCGGCTATGACTACAGAACCACCTATTCGGCAGGCTACGGCAGAAAACTGATCAACACGGACACCACAAAACTCAATATCGAACTCGGCCCCGGCTACCGGTATGACAAACTGGAAGGCGGAGAAACCGAAGATGAAGCCATTTTAAGGGGCTACGGCCTGTTTGATTACAAATTTTCCGATACAGTGTCTTTTCAGCAGGAACTCACCATGATTAGCGGCTCGGACAATACCAACACCCAATCCGTCACCGCGCTGAAAGCCCAGATTATCGGCGCCTTGTCCATGAAGGCGGCGTTTACAGTGGACCATGACAGCCATGCCCCGGCAGACAAAGATAAAACCGATACGGAAACCGCCCTCACCCTGGTGTATGATTTTTGATCTATTTCCACCCGTGCCGGCCGGCGATTTTTTCAAACATGCGCACAAATCCGGCCACCAGGGTGTAAAGGGGATCAATGCCCAGGTTGTCGGCTGCGGTCTCATCAAAAAACAAATGAAAACTGGATGCCATGCCTTCATCCGGTTTCCAGTAGCAGATGAGCATGGGCACCAGGGGCAGCGGATAAAGCACGATGGAAATATCCGAATTAAACAGATTGTCCACCTGTTTGCCGTCAAAAATCCCCAGCAGATCCGCGAAAAAATCCGGATAATCATCCGCCACCTTTTTAAGCGGATCTTCGCATCGCCGCTGAAACAGGGGATTCCGAATCATGCCGTCCGGCAGTTCCCGAAACGGCACCCAGTTTCCGGAAAGGGGCGTGCCGCCGCCCTCCAGCACATAATTGAGAAAAGGGATTACCAGCCAGTGATTCACATGGATTTCCGAAAACAGGCGGCCATCCGCATCAATGCTGAAATCCTTGCCAAGAATCCGGACCATGAGCCGGCCCTTTGCAAACCGCCCGTTGACCCGCTCTGCTGCCTCGGCAAGATCGATCTCCCGGACCCTTGCCTTGAGATCTTCCACAGCTGCCGCCATATCTTCTTCCACGGACTGGGCGTGGGCGGTATGCCCGTCATATTGTTTAATAATTTCCGGATCCAGATGCGGGCACTCCGCCAGCCGGCGCTTACCCTTGAAAACGGCAGCGGCAAAGGCCAGGCAGGTTTTTTCCCCGCAGTCCCGGCAATTTGAGTGATTGAGCAGCTTGAAAATGTCCATTGTGGTTTTTAGTTCCGGTGTGGCTTTGTGGTCCGGCATATAGTTTGACTCCTCGTTCTTCTTTTAGTGTTTCACGGCCTTGATCATCGTTTCAAAGTTTAAACCATACCCTATGCATGATTTTCAATTTTTCAAACATGAGAAAGAATTGAGCTGCCGGAAAAAAATTACCGGGGTGCCAGGATGAGCATCCCCGCATCAGTATCAAGATCCATGCGGAACCGGTTCAAAAAATTCAGCCCCAGCAGCCCGAGCCCTGCCTGCTGGGGGATATCCACCACATAGGCAGGAATTTTAAATTCTGTCCATCCGTCAATGGTAATCGCCTCCAGCATAATCCGGGAGGCCTGAATCACACCGCCGGCCGTCACCAGCCGCTCCGTCGGGGTGGTGCCGGTAATGTGAAATCCCAGTCTCCGGGCCGCTTCCCGGGGAATGGTCACCATTGAAGCACCGGTATCCACCAGAAATTCCACATCCACCTGATGATTCAGTGTTGCGGCGGCAGCCACCCGGCTGGAGCCGGGGGTAAACGGCACCACAATTTTATCCTGCTGTGATTTCAACGCCGCGATCCGGGCCTGCAACGCCGCAATCCGGTCCTGATAAATCATGGGAAATCTGCCGGAGGTCAGTATATTTTCCGCTGTGCGCCAGTCCTTCACTGCCAGGGCCAGACGGATGCCCCGCAATAAAATTTCCGGCGCATCCCCGCAAACTGAGCGGGCCTCGTGAAAAATTAAAAACCCGCGCTCTTCATCCGAGGCGCTGATCATCTGTTCCAGCCACTGCACGTACACTGACTGCTGAAATTCCCTAATCCGGCGCTGCTCCTTTTCGCTGAAATGCTCCGCGGACACCAGCACATTCTGAAGCGTTTCCGCCACTGTTTCCGGCCCTGCCACGTCAAGACCAAACGCCAGAACATCCATTAAAAATTCTGCATCTCTGGTTGCGGAGAGAACCTGGCTGTCCAGCAGGGGCAGCACAGAATACAGGCGGCCATCCGCCACCAGCAGAGTAATGAGATTCCGCATTTTTTCCACCACAGCCGCTGTCGTGAGCAGTGCAGGGGTATTATCGCTGAAAAGCACTGCCGGCCTTCTGAACCCCTCGGCAAACGCGGCCAGCTGTTCGACTGGCTGTTCGGCTGGCTGCATGTCGGGGGGGCTCCCCGAAGGACCGTCCGTCAGGGCATGGGCCTGAATAAATTTTTCCTCGCGGCTGCCGGCAAAGGTATGCCGGTAAAAATCCCTTACGCTGAACTCACACACCAGATTGGATTCATCCGGCCCTTTCCAGAGATAGGCGCCGGCCGTACTATCACCAAACGTCCAGCCCACCAGGTGCCGGTGCTGAAACAGGACCCCGGGTTCATGGATTTTTTCTTCAAATATGACCTGATCCACGTTCTGCTGCTCTTCAATGAGGGTCATGCCGGTCATATTCCGGCGCCGGTCCGAGACAAGCGATACCCAGAGGATGTCCGCACCCGGTTCCGCCGGAAAAACAGACGGCCCGGCTGTACCGGATACACCGGCAACCTGTCCGGCCTGCCACAGCCCGATTGCATCCCGGTCTCCCATGATGGCGCCGTCAATGTCCATAGAATTGTCGCCCGGGAATACGACCTGCCAGCGGTAGCCGCCAATGCCGGAACGGGCCGGCACCGCCACCCAGCCGCTCCGGGAAACCGCCACAGGCATGCGTCCCCATTCATTGCCGGCAATATCATAAAAAATAAGGGTCCCAACAGGCACCTGAACCTCTGGCGAAGGGGAACTCAGCGGCCCGGAGACTGTTTCGGACCCATCAGATTCCTGAGCCTTAACTGACCCGGCCGCACGAACAGACGGGGCATCTTCGCGGAAAGCCAGCCGGTCTCCGGCAGGTCTGAAAAACACCAGATACCCTGCAGCCAGGCTTCCTATCAGCAGGATAAGAATAAAACCCCGAATAACCGGGGTCCCAAACCGGGACTGAAGATTTGCCCCGCAGTTCGGGCAATAGGTGAAATAGGACTTCACAGGGATGTTGCATTTTGGACATTGCATCTGCTGTTTCCGGTCATTTGTCTAAACAACTGGTTAAAATAATCAGAGGAAACCTTTTCGCCATTTTTTTATACCCCAATCCGCAAATAAAAAAAAGCCGTGAAAATTCTTATTCAGACATCTTCCCCAGGCTTAACCCAAACAAGAGTTGACTTTCCGATTCCGTGGTTTTAAAATACAACTATTCTAAAATATTGCCATTCCTTCACAACCTATGTGAAATCAAAGGAAATTGCCATGCACCGACACCCGATTATTGCCATCCTGTGTGTAATTTTTTGCCTGTTCATTTTTTCCCTTCAGCCCACGGCCCGGGCCGCTGACCAGAAACCGCCGGAGCGTCAATCAGACAATGGGCAACCGGATGTTATCGTTAAAATCCACCGGCTTCAGCAGGCCCTTGCCCTAATCGATGATCTGGCCGCCGCGGACAACCATCAGCCCACTGCCGCGCCGTCTTTTTTTCTCCGGTCCGTGCTGTTCGGCACGGACTGGATCGACCCGGGCCGCCCCATTGTTCTGGGCATCACCTACAAGGACCAAGCCGCCGGCACCGCACCGGTAATGGCTGCTTTTGTGCCGTTTGTGCGAAAAAATGATGATTTTCATATTTCCTATAGTGCCGTATCCAGACTTGACCATTACATTGTCCCGCTTCCCCCCGGAAAAGGGGCGCCAGTGGACGATCTGATGGCGGATGCCCTGGCCCGGGCCGCCCGGGAAACCTCAAACGGCCTTCTGGCGGTGGAGATTGCTGCCAGCCGGCTGATCGAAAAAGCAGAACCCCAGATCCAGAAAATGCTGCTGGATCTCGACACCCGGCTGAAAAACCAGCAAAATGCACCTGATGATCTCCCGCCGGAGGCTGCCGGCAAACTGATGGAAAATCTCCTTCACGCCGCCGGGCAGATTGAAACCTTTTCACTGGGCCTGGATCTGACAAAAACCGATATAACCCTTTTTTCCGACGCAAAAGCACTCAAAAACACCGCACTTGCAACACTTTTTACCCGGAGCCCGCAAAGCCGGTTCAGCCGCATGGCCGGCTACCGGCCGGTCCGGGATATCCGGTTTCATTCCGCCAGTTACGACATTCAGGGCATGCTGGCCTTTTTTAACGCTTTGTTTGGGGAATTTTATCAAGCCATGGGAATTGATCTTGCCGGCATTGAAACCATGACCCCTTATTTTACCGGGGAAATGGCCGGCGGCATTTCCCTGAACAATTCCGGCATGGATAGTGATACGGATAGTGAGATGGATATTGAGATGATCTCAGAGCTGAAGGAGACAAAAACACCGGATAAAAATTTTCTTGAATCCGTTTATATTCCCTGGATCATGACCTATGGCCAAAAAATGACCCGATCCTACCACCAGCAGCACCCGAATCAGCCGGCGGGTAATTTTTTCTCCAAAACAGACCCCAGCACCGTCAACGGACAAAAAGTTCTGGGGATTGCCTGTGACATTCCCGTGATGATGCCGGACAAGAAAGACACCAGAAATTTTAAAATCCGCTTTCGCACCACCCAGGTCGATGACCTGCTGATTTTCGCCCCAAATGACAGCCGTCTGAAAGAATTAATGGAAATGGCACCGACCCTTGAAAAAAAGCCTTACACCGGACCAGTCATGCAGATGGATATCCAGCTGGGCGCATACCTGAAATCAATTCAGGACATGCTTGCCGCATCAGGAACCGGGATGTCTCTGAATCTTGAGGATCTTGGCAGCCTTGTCTACACCCTTGATCTGGATAAAGGCAATCTCACCGGCAAATACGTTCTGCAAACCGATGACATCAAAACCCTTATCGCGGCGTTTAAACAGGCGGAAGCATCCGCCACAAGTGAAACCGATGGCCAGGATCAACCGGGAAAAACCAGTGCCGCCGGTGCTTTTCAAACTCCTCCCACCCTGCTTCAGGATGCCGGCAAAATTCGGCAGCCAGCGCCTAAAAAAGAAGATACCGCAGACTTCTGGCTGGACAAAGGCCTGCTGAACGCTACCTATGGAAACGACGCCCAGGCCATCAAATACTACAAAAAAGCCCTTCAAATTGAACCGGAAAACCATCGTGCCTTATTCAATATGGGAATTTCCTACTCTTCCCTGGGCCAGTATGATCCGGCCATCGATGCCCTGAATCAGGCCATTTTTCTGGCGCCGGACAACGGAGACTATTTTTACGGACTGGGCTGGGCCTTTCTGCTGAAAGGCGAGCCTGCCAAAGCCATGGAATACTTCCGCACTGCCGCGGATTTCGGCAACCCGGATGCGAAAAAATATCTCATGAAGCATCCGGAAAAGGGGTCTTGATCCGATGTTTTGGCCATTTGTATATGCTGTAAGGGTAATTTATGGTTTCAGCGGAAAATCCTGAAACATCTTGTTCATGCCATACCGGGCAAGTTCTTCGGCGGTCAGCCATTTGGCGCCCTGCTTGAAAAAATCCTTCACATTAAACAGATTCTCCATCAGGGCCTGCTGGGTTTCGTCATAACTGGCCTGCCAGATCAGCCGCCGGGCCTTCATGTCCACCAGATAAACAGCAAAGGCAACCGATGCCGGCCGTTCCACGCTGAAGGCGGTTCCCACCCGCTCCCGGAACCGCCAGACATTGCCTGCCACCATATAATCGGTTTTCAGATTTTCGCCCAGTGTCAGTAAAATTTTTTTCGGGGTGTCCCGGGCATTATCAATTTTCAGGATGTCAAAAGCGCTGGATGCGGATTCCAGAGGAATAACGCGCCCGGAAAAGGTCTGGTTCAGCATGGACTGGAGCATCCGGGTCAGCATGCCATCTGCTTCCGGAAAAAGGGAGGCATCTTCATAACAAAAACTGGAATACGGACAGGTCATGGTCTCTTCAATATTTTCCGGATTTTTGCCTTTGATAAACGGCATCACGGCAATCCGGCTTTCATGAAGCGCCTGGGCCGCATGGCATTCCGCTGCCATCAGGATGCCGGCTCCGGTTAAAAAAACGCACAATAATTTCAAACTGTTTCTTATTTTTAACGTCATCTTCTTTCCCTCTGTTTGCTTGTCCGGTTATAGTTATCCGGTTTCAGTTAGCCGGTGCCCGCAAGCGGTTTCAGGGCGCCGCAGATGCCAGGCATCGGCCTGCGTAGCGTACCAACCCGTACGGGAGCAGGCCGATAACACAGCAAATGCCGTGCCCTGTGACCGCTTGCCCTATTTTACCCGCCGGAGACGGTGAGTTTTGTTTAACTTTTGCCACAACGCCCGGATAATGACCTGGGCAGCGCCATCCACGTCCAATCCCAAGCCTTCCGAGTGTTCCCGGCAGGATGCCATCAGGTTTTCATTTTCATTTTCCAGTTTAAAATTGTTTTTAATGTACATTCCAAGCGACGGATGCAGATAGTTCAAATCCGGTTCCGTCATCTGGGCCATCCGGATTTTATCTTTTAACGGGAGATCTTCAATTAAACGGGACACTGCATCAGCCACAGACGCCGGCAGGGCACGCCCGGTGTCCCCAAAGCCATTCACCGCCGGGGCATCCTCCCTTGAACCATATAACTGATGAACCATATCCGGCATGTTATCGCCTATCATGACAAGATACCAGACCGCTTCGAGCATCCGGGTGACGGCCTCGTAAATTTTCTCATCATTGCTGGACCGGGAACCGGCGATGTTTAAAATGCGGATACAGTGGGTTTCCAGCCAGTGCATAATATCCACAGTGGCCTGGAATTCAGGTCTTTGATGAAAATCAATATGAAGGCAGGGCTTGTGATATTTCAGGGCCAGTTTTTCCGTTAAGGCGGAACCGCCGGTCAGCGGACCATGACTGAAAATCAGAGTTCCATCCGCATCCATCACATTAAGCGCGGTACGCCGGCTGTATTCCGCATCCGGTGCTTCTTTTACCCTGTAACGCTCCGGGATAACGCCGTCCTCCGCCTTTCTGCCTTTTGGCACCCACCCGCCATGGGGAATGTCGTTGTTGATGGCAAAATCCAGGGCAGCCCGGTCCGCCCCGGTCTGAGCACCGGATATAATTTTTTTAATGATCATTTCTTATATTTTCTTATATTTCTTCGCTTTCTGATCCCCCAACGGCGCATTGCACCTGGGGCACCGTCCCGCATGCTTGCTGACCTCACCCTGCCATCCGCATTCCTTGCACCTTACCTGCTGGGCGTAAATTGGCGTTTCCTTTCTTCTGAGAAATCTTCTTAACACCGGCAGAAAAACAAAAATCCCGATCCCCACGGCCGCCGCAACCATCATATTCTGAACGGTAAAATTGCCAAAAACGATTGTGTCCATTGTCTTTTTCCTTAGGTTCGTATCTCTGATTTTTGTGTTTTTTTGGCAAACTTTTTTAAAAATTCTCCCCAACGAAATCCTTTATTTTATTTTCAGAATAAAATATAACCGGTAATACACGATTGTCGAGATTGCCGCACACAATTTAAGAATACCATATAACCGCCGTGAACCCTACCCGAAATTTTGAAAACCAAAACATCAAAAAACGAATCAAGCGGCATGTCATCGGTAAAACCCACCGGTTTTTTGCCGCCACCCTGCCGGGCCATGAACCTCTTTGCCTTGATGAACTTCTAAAGGCCGGCATTCCAGCTGCGGACGCAGTGGCCTTCGCCGGCGGTGTTGAATTTACCGGCCGCCTGTACGACGCTTACCTGGCCAACCTGAATCTGAGAACGGCAAACCGGATTTTAATGCGGCTGTTCACCTTTACGGCTTTCCATTTCAATCAGCTTGAAAAAGCATTGGCAGACCTGCCCTGGGAGCTTTTTATCCGCCCGGATGCGGTCTGCGATCTGCACATCACGTCAAAGCAGTCCCGGCTCATCCATACGGACGCTATTGGTGAAAGAGTTAAAAAAGCCGTGATGCAGAGACTGGACGCGGATGTGTTTGCCGGAAACCGGAATCGTCCCGGGGAAGTGCAGCAGATTTTCGTGCGTGTGCGAAAGGACCGGTTTACCGTATCTTTAGACACAAGCGGGGCCCTGCTTCACAAACGGGGGATCAAAAGCCAGGGCGGCCGGGCACCGGTGCGTGAGACCATGGCAGCGGCAATTTTGAGGGTTGCCGGTTATCAGGCCGGTGAGATCCTGATCGATCCCATGTGCGGCACCGGCACCTTTTCCCTGGAAGCCGCCATGATGGCCAAAAATATCCCGGCGGGATGGTATCGGGATTTTGCGTTCACGCACTGGCCGTCATTTAAGCCGAAACAATGGCGCTACATTCGCCAGGAAGCGGAAAAGACAATCACTTGCCGAAAAACCCCTGTGATTTTCGCATCAGACAGAGACACGATCGCAATCCAAAAACTGGATAAAATTGTTTGTGATCATCTTCTGGCAGGCGCCATAGAGGTAAAAGAAGCGGATTTTTTCACCCTGCGATCCCGGGACTTCACGGCTTTGCCTGGAAGCCCGAATCGGGCAACTCACCTGAATCAACCGCACCGGCCGGGCCTGATTGTAGTGAATCCCCCCTATGGGCATCGACTGGGCAGCCGAAAGGATGCTGAACAAACGGTTCTGCGTATCTGTCAAAAGCTGAAGCATGATTTTAAAGGCTGGAAATTCGCCCTGCTCCTGCCGGATCATGGCCTGCTTTCAAAAATCCCTTTTACCGCTGCGCCCCATCCCTTGTCCCACGGCGGACTGACAATCACCCTGGCAACCGGCCGAATTTTATAAGATTACGTCTGAGCATCAATATCCCCGGACTCAATCAACAACCCCATCCCCGTGGCCAGCTTCATCATTTTTCCCGGATCCAGCACCTGGGGCTGAGACCCGGACAAAAAATCCAGTGTGGTTTCCTCAAGAATAATAGAAGGATTTTCCCTGCACAAAAAATGCAGAAATCCCCGGAATGACGCGGTATTTTTCGGGAATTCCTTCACCGGAAAATCCTCGTACAAGACCCGGTCAATTCTGCACAAAAAGGGAGCCGGCCGTTTTTTGATATAAATAAAAACCCGGGAAGCCGCTTCTGTGTCGCTGGTTTCGGAAAAAGCGGCCAGGGCCATAATCTGATCATAGGTGATCGGGGCAACATCCGGGGTATTCACATCAATGCCTTCCGGGGCCCCGGAAATTTTGGGTATTTGAAGCGGGGTAAACCGATCCTCCGGCTTCTTGGACAGGGGAATGACCACCACCCGGGGTTCAGCCCGGTCATTGTGCGGTTCCGCCACCACATCACGTTCCGGGGGAGCGGCAGCAGGAGCAGCAGCACACCGGCCCCTGCTGAGACACCGGCGGAAGCTGCCGGCACCGGCGGATCAATTTTACAGATGGCGCCGGTGGACATCACAGCGCCGGCATATTTTTTGGCCATGGCCAGGGGGATATCTTTCTTGATAACCGTGCCCGGTTTTTTCAAGAGCGCGCTGATTTTCTCCGGTGAGGTCTTAAACAGCCCTGCCATGCGTGCCGCAACCTCGTTTTCCGATTTCCCGTCCGCCACTTTTCCGGTGAGCACCACCCGATATCTGTTTTCGGTCATGTTTTTCTCTCTTTTATGATTGGGTTTACGATAATGCCGGAAACAAACTGCGGCGTCCGGTCCGGCAAAACGATGTTACGACACGGTTTGTATCGATATAACTTATTGTATTGACGGTTTTTTTATTCGTCAAGGCTTAAAGCAACGCATCTTTAAAGTAGGTTCTTCGAAATCCATCGACAATATAAATGAACACCGGCGCCACCAGCAGCCACGAACAGATCCGGAAATAATCTTCAAGTTCCCGGGCAAAATGGGAAGTGACAAAGGGCTGCTGAAAAATCAGCACAATAAACATTAGAAATCCGGCCAGGGCCAGGGGAATCAAAAAATACCGGTACAGGGGATGATGCACGGCATTGGAATGGCTGATGAAATCCAGCTTGCTGTACATCAGCAGCGACACCATCACCACGGCCACACTCAACAGGCCGATATGGTCAAAAAAGGTAAAGCACAACAGGGCCGCGCAGGCCCCGGCCGGCGACGGCATTCCTTCAAAATCCTGTTTTTTGCGCTTGTCCGGATTGTTCTGCAGCCGCACCGTAAACCGGGCCAGGCGCAGGTGCACATAGGTGAAATAAATCAGCGCCACCACCAGGCCCAGATAGGAACTGCCGCCTTTGATAAAAGAAAACCGCAGGAAGATAATCACCGCCGTGGCCAGCCCAAAGGTGGACAGGTCTGTGGACGAATCCAGGCAGGCCCCGAAATCGGAATGAGACCGGAGCTTTCGCGCCAGAGGCCCGTCAAACGCATCGCACGCCGCAGCCGCCAGTACCCAGAACAGACAGACAAAGGGGCGGTATTCCACATCCACCTCCGGCATGGCAAAATACACCGCGGTCACCCCGCACAGATAATTGCCGATGGTAAAGAGATTCGGAATCATGACAATGTACCAGGCCCGTTCAGATTCCTTGAACTGGGATTTGGTATAATCGTTTACATAAGAAAAGGATTGAAAATAAGGAAATACGGAAATCACCGTTGAAAATGACAGCAGAATAATGCCCCACA
This sequence comes from Desulfobacteraceae bacterium, assembly GCA_011390465.1. Lineage (GTDB taxonomy): Bacteria > Desulfobacterota > Desulfobacteria > Desulfobacterales > Desulfosalsimonadaceae > SURF-3. The sequence continues at coordinate 23,376 of JAABSH010000022.1, read as the reverse complement.
ATATAAAATTGGCCGGGAACAACTTGGCAAGGGGTTCAAACACAATGGTTTCCGGAAGCACTGATGATCTGAGCAGGATAATGTAAAGCACGGAAAACTGCACACCGGTTTTAATTTTTCCCAGCCACCGGGCGCTGGCGTCCAGGCCTTTGCGCCGGAGCCGCAATCGCTGCAGCATACTGATGATCTCCCGCGCAAAAACAATGACCAGGGCCCACCACCGGAACTCCCCGAACATCAGCGCGGCCAAGGCCAGACAGAAGACCACCCATTTGTCCGCGGCCGGATCCAGGGATTTGCCGTCTTCGGTAATGGCATCCCATTTTCTGGCAAACCGGCCGTCCAGGGAATCAAACAGGCAAATCAGGGCAAAACTCAGGTGAACGGAAAACGCGGCCACCGGATGGTGCAGGGCCTCAAAATAAAATACGCAGATAATCCAGGCGCCCAGGGGAAACCGCAGGTAGCACATGACATTCGGCATGTGCCGGGTCCAGCGGCCAAATACCGGATGCTGGTTCGGACCCGTGGTTTTTCGGCGGGGTCCCATTACGACCTGGTTGAGACCCACCAGCACTGCCAGGATCACTGCAAGCGTAGTAAAACCGGCCAAAGAAAACGTCTCTGCAATGGTCTGCGTCATGTGTTGTTTTATTCCTTTGTTGTTTTTTAAGGTTGCAACACCCCTATATCACAAATGATGCGCCTATTGCCACAAGAATCTGACGGGATCATAATCCTCTGCTTTATCTGCTTTACAAATTTTATTGATCCTGCTATAATACATGTCTTTGAAAAACGCCTTCCGTCATTTCCTTTACCGCTGTTTCCGGTTTATTTATCGCTATTCAAGACAGTTAACAGGTGAATTCGGCCCGCGAAAAAAAGACCGATGCGGGATTATTTTTTCGGAAGGCACCATGTTCAGAACCCGGAAGGGTTTTTATCGATAATCCAGAACAGGTTGAAATCAAACCGTTGGAATCAAAACAACAGGATTTTTTGCACACCCCATGAAACGATATAATGAAAAAGAAATCAACCACCGCCGCACATTTGGCATCATCAGCCATCCGGATGCCGGCAAGACAACCCTGACAGAAAAAATTCTCCTGTTCGGCGGGGCCATCCAGCAGGCCGGGTCGGTCAAGGCCCGAAAAGCCGCCCGACATGCCACCAGCGACTGGATGGCCATTGAAAAAGAACGCGGCATATCAGTTACTTCATCGGTGATGAAATTCAACTACCGGAACTTTGAAATCAACCTGCTGGACACTCCCGGGCATCAGGACTTTTCCGAAGACACCTACCGGGTGCTCACGGCCGTGGACAGCGCGCTCATGGTGATTGACAGCGCCAAAGGCGTGGAGCCCCAGACGGAAAAACTCATGGACGTCTGCCGCATGCGCAACACGCCCATCATCACGTTCATCAACAAACTGGACCGGGAAGGGCTTACGCCCCTTGAAATTCTGGATGATATTGAAGACAAACTGCAGATTGAATGCACCCCGCTGTCCTGGCCCATCGGCATGGGCAAACGGTTTAAAGGAGTGTATAATCTGTATCAAAAGCAGTTGCACCTGTTTGAGCCGGGCCAGGAAAAAGCGGGCATGACCGGGGTGATGATCGAAGATCTGTCCGACCCTACATTGGACGGCCTTCTGGGCAGTCAGGCAAATGAGCTGCGCGATGACATTGAACTGCTGGAAGGGGCGGCCAACCCGTTTGAACTGGCGCATTTTCTCACCGGCAGCCAGACACCGGTGTTTTTCGGCAGTGCCATCAACAATTTCGGGGTCCGGGAAATGCTGGACGCGTTTGTGGAAATGGCTCCCCATCCGGGGGTTCGCAGGGCTGTCAGCCGGGATGTCTCCCCCTATGAACCGCCGTTTTCCGGCTTTGCCTTTAAAATCCAGGCCAACATGGACCCGGCCCACCGGGACCGGATCGCGTTTGTGCGCATCTGCTCCGGCAAGTTCAACCGGGGCATGAAAGTGATGCATCACCGCATCGGCAAAGAAATCACCCTGGCCAATGCCACCATCTTCATGGCCCAGGACCGGGAGAACATTGAAGAAGCCTATCCCGGGGATATCATTGGCATTCACAACCACGGCACCATCAAAATCGGGGACACGTTTTCCGAAAAAGAGCCGCTAAAATTTTCCGGCATTCCCAATTTTGCGCCGGAACATTTCCGGCGGGTGATCCTGAAAAACCCGTTAAAAGCCAAACAGCTCCAGAAAGGATTGATTCAGCTTTCCGAAGAAGGGGCAGTGCAGTTTTTCCGGCCCATTTCCGGCAACCATTATGTTCTGGGAGCTGTTGGCGTGCTCCAGTTTGACGTGACCATGGCCCGGCTCAAAGCGGAATACGGGGTGGACGCCATTTACGAGCCCGTGGACTTTAATGTGGCCCGTTGGATTTCCTGCGAAAACAAGAAAAAAATGGCGGATTTTGAACGGAAATACAAAAACAACCTGGCCCATGACGCAGAGGGGTGCCTGACGTTTCTCACCACCAGCGAGTGGCAGCTCAACTTCTGCATGGAACAGTGGCCCGAAGTCAGCTTTTATAAAACCCGCGAGATCAATTGAAGAATCCCCCTATTCTCTACATGGGCCCCATCCGGGGCGGCACGGATCATATTTACCGCAACACCTTTGCCCGGCATTTTGAGGGATTTGACCTGGCCGTGGCACCGTTTGTGAACGACGTGGGCACCAACAAAATCCGGCCCAAATACGTGCGCACCCTGCTGCCGGAAAACAACACCGCTATGCCGGTGATCCCCCAAATTTTAAGCAAATCGCCGGAAGGGTTTGTGCATCTGGCCAATTATCTTGCGGACCTGGGATATCAAACCATCAACTGGAACCTGGGCTGCCCCTATCCCCAAGTGGCCCGAAAGCAGCGCGGCGCAGGCCTTCTGCCGCACACGGACACCATCCGGCAGTTTCTGGACAATACCATCCCCCAGCTCAAAGGGAAAATATCCATCAAAACCCGGCTGGGACGGGAACACAAAGACGAACTTTTTCGCCTGATGCCGGTATTTAATGAGTATCCCATCGCAGAAATCATTATCCACGCCCGCACCGGCCGGCAGATGTATGACGGCGTGCCTGATCTGGACGCGTTTGGCACTGCCCTTGCGTTGAGCCGTCATCCGGTGGTGTATAACGGCGATATCCGGTCCGCGGATGATTTTATTGGCCTGTCCCGACGGTTTCCAACGGTCAGCCGCTGGATGATCGGCCGGTGGGCCATGGTGGACCCGTTTCTGCCCATGCTCATTAAAACCGGAAAAGATACAGCGGAAAACAAGACTAAAAAAATGCAGGCCTTTCACGACGACCTCTATGATCAGTATGCCCACGCCCTGCACGGTCCTTCCCATCTTATCGACCGAATGAAAGGACTGATGGTCAGTTTCTGCCTGGCTTTTGAAGAAGATAAAAAGGCGGTCAAGCAGATCAAAAAATCCCGCACCCCGGAACAGTATGAAGCCGCTGTTTACCGATTTTTTGATTCAGCGCTGTGGAATTGTTAAAAAAAATCATTTGTTTTTTTATTGCTTTACGTATCCCATAAAATTCACCAATGCCCTTGCCTGGTTGTCCATTTCTCCCAAGCAAAGATACTCGGACTTGCAACGACGCTCTGTGAGGGCATTAACTTATATGCCCTCACAAGTGCACGGCAAACGACCATAAGACAAAGACACATAAATAAACCCGAGAAAAACGGATCCCCCGAATTTCCTGAACAAGCCCCTATTCCCGTATCCCGGAAACTTCCTGAAGGATGTACATTATTTCCACCAGACCAATCCGGCCGTCGCCATTAACATCAGCGGCAATGCAAATCATTGGATTATCCAAAATGCCCGCTGTTACCCGGGCGGCCGTAACCGCATCCGCCAGGGTGAGCTCACCGTCGGCATCTACATCTCCCATCGCACAATCCACAACCACTGTTTCCGCTTCAACCATCGGAGGCTTTTCTTCCCGGTTTCCGGCATTGTCTGTGGCAACACTGTAAAATTCATAATGGCTTCCCACGGTCCCGGTGTAAACAGCTGAATTAGCGGCAATGTTTGCAACCCAGCGTTTATATAGTCCCTGGTTTTCCCGGACATAGACATCATAAGCGGCAATGCCGGAATCCGCATCTTCGCCGGACCAGGATACCGTAAAATCCAACGGTGCCAGGGCGGGCAGCATAGCCACGGAACTCGAGGGACGCACTGTATCAAAAGTAACCAGGGCTTCTTTTTCCGGGTCGGTGCCCCGGGACGGGTCCATGGGATCCACCTGATTGGTGTCAATCATCAAGCTGCCGTCAAATTGAATCGCCGCCACATTTCGCACGGCTGTCCCATTGGCAAGCCCGGCTTTCGGGGCCACGGCAAAACTGACATATCCCTTGCCCCGGCCGGTATCGTTTTCCGGCATGAGAAAACCGACGTCCACGGGCGGGGGCAGTTCAAACTCCCCGCTTGACGGATCAATGGCACTGAAATTGGCGCACACCCGGCCGTCTTCAATCCAGATCTCCACCCGCACCTGAATCGAAAAATCATAGTCGTCATCCGCATAATCATAATCTACGATATCATTAAAATACTGAAGGCCGGGCGGAATCGGGATGAGCATATCGCCAAAGCCGGCTTCCAGAAATTCCACCGTGCGGACGTCCAGATCCGTCGACAATTGATCCCGGACCGTTACAAACTGGGCCGGTGCGGATGCCGATGCCATATTTTCAAAATCAATGCGATAGGCCACTCGGGCGCCGTCCGCCACATAATTGGCATCACCATAACCGGCCATAACGATCTTTTCATTGGGATCCACAGAACCGGCCATTCCGCTGTCGCCGTCTGCGCCGGCAATGGTGGGTGGGGTGGGCGCATCTATTAACAACACATCTGATGTTGCATCGATAACCCCATAACCTGGGCCTTCTATTGCTATCGTATACGTCGTTTTTACGGCATCAAATCCATGTTTGGAAACAGCGCGGACATCTTCATAAGCTTCTTTTCGATATATGCGGTTAAAATGTTTAATCTTCTGTTCAAGTGGCAATCGGCCTGCTCTCTCTGCTCTTTCCAGTCTTCTATCAACGTCTCTGATAACATTGATACCCCAACTACCGATTCTATATAATCCATATGCCAGCAATGTCCCGGCGACGATTCCAATCTCCCCGTCAGGATCAATAAAGCTTGCCGGATTGTTCAAGGCATAGCGGTAAAAATTTTCATCTCCACCGTCCAGTCCGATGGGATCCATGCTTGTAAATCGTCCCTGCAACGGATCATAATATCGTTTTCGCATGTAATTCATCCCGGTGGGATCGGCCATAACCCCTGATTCACCGACAAACCGAAAGGAATTGGCCAGGGTCTGACTTTCCAGCAAAGGTTTGCCAAACGGCTGATAAGCGTAGGAATTTCGCGTCACGCCCTCCACACCGGTCAGTTCATGGGCATTGCCCGTGGGATCAAAGGTATAATAATCCGACGCCCCGGAGGGCAGCATTCTGCTTAACAGTCCCAATCCATGGACATATCGTGCAACCAGGCCGGTTCCCGAATACTCTCCGACGACATTTCCCAGGCCGGCGGGATCAAAGACATAATGGGTTATGATGCCGTTTTTATCCACAGCCGTTCGGTTGCCCATGGTATCGTATGTGTATTTCCAGGTATCTCCCCCTTTGGTGACGACGACCAGCCGATTTTCGTCATCATAGGCATAAGCGGTTGTGCCCCCTGGGGCATCTTCCTGAATCAGGTTTCCGTCAACATCATAGTTATAGCTCCGATCACCGACCGTTACTACCTGATTCAGGGAATTTATGGTGTATGCTTCGGAAACACCGTTTTCTACGGTTTTTACCCGGTTGCCCAGCGCATCGTATTCGTAAGTCAAATCCTGGTTTGCAATAAGGTCCGTATCTCCTGATACCAGCATTGCCCGGGTCAATTGTCCGAGATTGTCATAATAATAATGCCAGACACCATAGTGTGTGGTCATGGAAATGCGTCGCCCCCGACGGTCATAGGCATATTCGAAGCGGGACAATTCCGTGCCGGTCGGTTTATAGTTGATCAGACTCGACAGCCTGTCCGCGGCATCATAGGTATAGACGGCATATACGCCGTTGCCCATGGTTTTTCGGGACAAACGGCCGAGCGCGTCGTAGTCATACAAAACAATGTCGGCGTTCGCGCCATCTGACAACCGCTTCAACCTCCCGGACGTGTCATACGTGTAGTTTATCACGTATCCGAGGTGGTCTTTGCTGGATATTCTGCGGCCTGCATCATCATAGCCAAAGATCAGATAACGGTTCCCGGGATAGTCGATTCGCACGAGATAATCATCAGCATCATGGGTGAACGTTGTGGTGCCGCCTTCATCCGAGGCCGTTTCAATATTGCCGTTCTCATCATAGGTGTAACTTACGGAAGCATTATCCGCATAGGTTTTGTGTGTTATGCGGCCCTGTGTGTCATAGGTGTAGTCAATAGGGTTACCTCGCCGGTTGGTCCAGGAGGCGGGATTGCCCGCCGCATCGAAGGTCCAGCTTTCCTCACTGCCGTCGGGGTAAACAACGGCGGCGAGATTCCCTTTTCCATCGTAATTATAAACACAGCGATTGCCATTTGCGTCGGTGACCGAGGCCAGCCGATTGTAGGTTCTCGAATAGGTAAACCGGGTCTTCTGACGCATCGCATTTGTAATTTCAGTGAGATTGCCTTTTCCGTCATAGCCAAGGATCATGCTGATGCCTTCGGGATCAGTGATTGCCGTAAGGTTGCCCACATCATCAAACGTCAGTTGCGTAGCCTCGCCCAGGGCATTTTCATCTTTGACCATGCGGCCGCCATAATCAAAATAAAAACGGCTGGTGTGGTTGAGCTGGTCTGTGGCGCTCACTGTGCCGTCGATGTATGTAAATGTATATTTTTCGGTATCGTCTCCGCGACAGATGCTTTTCAAGCGGCCCTGATCGTCGTAGGTGTAAGATAACTGCGCGCCGGCTGGCGGGGTGATCCGCGTCAGCGCATGCTGACTGGCTGAACCCGCCATTTCATTATAATCAAAAACAGTGATCCGGCCATCGGATGTTTCGACGGAAGCCAGGTGCTCGCCATTATAGGCGTAAATGGTTTGGCGGCCCAGATGATCGGTGACGGTTTTGATCAAATCGCCCTGATAGCCCAGGGTCAGCTTCAGCGACGGGTCTGCGGAATGGGTCAATGTTGAGAGCTGATCGCCTGAATAGCCACAGGTAATCCGGTTGCCGTTTGTATCTTCGATATAATTCAATTTCCCGTCCGGAAGGAAAGCCCTTATCATTCCACTGCCTTCGGTGAGGGCATATTGCCCCCCACCGGCGGAACGCAGCGATCCTTTGTCTCCAGGCTGGGATAAATATCGCCCTTCATACCGGCTGTCCGGCTGAAAAATCCGGGGCGTGCCTGTCATGTCGGTGATTTCCACCGTGCCATCCGATTTTTTTGTCAGCCGGTATTGCCAGTTGTGAGCCCAGCCACGGCCCAGCGCCCCCAGTTCAAACCTTCGGGAGATGGGTTGGGCAAACAGTCGTTCAAAAACAATGTCAAAGCCCGGCCCTCCAACAACAGCATCCACTCCCCGGGCCAGGGAATAAAGAGGGCTCATTCCGTCGGCTTTCCGAAAGGCCAGGGCCAGCAGCGACGCAATATCATCCAGCCGCTGACCCTGCCGGAAAAGATAACTCGCATCCCGGCTGAGCATGCCCACGTAATCGCCCCAGGTCGTGCCAGCCAGGGCCACGAAATTATCCCAGACAACGTCCCAGGCATCGGCGGGTATATGATCCGGCCGCATGTCTTCCTTGAAACCGGTCCAGTTCACCGGTGTCTGATCATCCGCATCCAGCACCCCCACCCGCCATTCAATGGGCGGGTATTCGGGAATCGCCCAGGGTTTCTGCCAGCCTGCGTAGTATACGGGAACCCGCCCGGATTCACCCGGCTGAAGCATTCCCGGATTTTCCCCGGATGCCAGAAACTGCACGGAGTTGGAAAACCCTTCCGGCATGGCAGATGTCCAGAAACCAGAGCTTCGCCGGGTGGCGTCAAGGGTCATAATGGCGCCGTTTCGAATGGCACCCGGCGTATTCTGATTATCCTGAGATGCCGTCACCACCAGGAGCGGAGCGGGCATGGGCGCATCCCCGACATTCCTGTACTCCACGTAGACCGTGGCCAGATAATGGTACCCGAACCGGGCGGGCAGAATCAGGTTGGTCTCGAATTTCGGCTTGCCCCCGGCGACAATTTCAACTGTATTGGACAATTCATCCGTATCCGATCCACAGGTTACCCGCAGATTATAACTGCCTGCCGGAATCGATCCCGCGGAAAAAGATGCCGCCGCCTGGGTCCAGGAATCCACCTGAACGGTGTCTGCGGCAAAAGCCGTGCCGTCGGTATCCACCAGCACAACGGTTAACGAACCGGCAAATCCGGCACCGGTCAAAATCAAAGACACATCGTCAAGGGTGCTGAAACGCGACGGGGATACCCCGGTCACGGCCACACTTGCAGTGGCATATTCAACTGCGTATTGCCCGGGTTGAGACATATTTCCATATACCAGGACATACCAGTTACCGTCTGTTGCGGACGGGATGGTCAGTTTACCGCTGGTTGCCCGATAATCATATGTGCCCCGCTCCGGCAGGCCCCCATATCGGACATATACTTCCAGGCCGGTTGCATCCGGCTGAAAATCCAGCACCAGATTCTTTCCATCGTTTGCGGTCATCCTGAAATACTGTTCCACAGGACCGGCCGCGTAATCCACGACCTGACTTACCCCGTTTTCCAGTTCCGGAATCCGAACATTCACGGAAGCCGCACGTTCATTGTTCAACCGGTGCTGTTCCAGCAGATCCCAGTCATCATTCACAGACAGAATCGCATACCAGGCCCCTTCTTCAAACACAGGAAGGGTGATATTCATGGTATTTTGATATGATGCGCCCGCAACAAGATCTTTTGCTACGGAAACAGACCCCAGTACGGTATCTGATGCATCCAGAAAGGGATCAGCGGAAAGATACAGTGCATCGGTCCATGTTTCCCCCAGAATGTTGCCATTACCCACATTACGTACAGTATAAGTGATGGTCGCGGACTGTCCCACTGCCAGGCCGTCCGGTAATAACAGACCCGCGGCTTGAAAATCCGGATTCATGCCGGTATCTGCTACCACATTAAAGGCTCGGGTATCCGGGCTGGTGTCCGCCTGTCCATCGATAACGGCACTGTATGCCACCTGCACCATTCCAGGATCGGGAAACGTCACCACCCCGGGATTGCGCTCTGAAAGACGGCGGCCGTCGCTGAAATTCCAAACGTAACTGTAAGCGGGATTATTCATTGCAGCACCGCTCAGCCGCAGCGCATCTCCCTGAACCAGGGTCCCGGAACGTCTGGGAGACAAAATTTCCGCCACGCTCGCAGTGGTGCGCCAGGGATCAAAAAGGACCCCGTCACTGACGCGGTCCCCCAACGCATCGGGATTTAAGGTATCATGCAGCGGTCCGGTCTCATCCCCCCACCAGTTGTTCCGGGCATCCACCTCGACCGAATTCTGATTTAACACCCCATAACCGGTATTTTCGATGAACCGTGATTCGCTAATGACAATCGGCAACCCCTGGTTCTTGGCCAAAACCCCGTTATTGCAATTGCTGAATTCCGAACGGCAAATTTCATGGTCCCCGATGCTGTCCTCCATCCGCAGACCATCACCGCCGATATCATGAATCCGGGTGCTTTTCAGGGAAAGGACACCAGTCCCGGTTTTCCAAATCCCGGCATTGGACGAATACCCGCTATAGGCGATATCACATCCATCAAAGGTCGCCGAGCCGTTGTTGCGAACATGGATCATCCACCACCAGTCAGGCGCCGGAGCGCTGGCATCCCCGTCATGGTTGGCATCCCCGCCCACCGTATCGTCGCGCCAGTCCGTAAACACCACCGGATCAGCCGATGTGCCGGCAACCGCCAGCACACCGTCGACCCAGAACCCCACATACTGCTTCGGTTTGACCACCGTGCCCGGATTTACCGTCAACGAGCCGGTTTCGCCCACAGTCACCCCGCCACTGACGTACAGGGAATAATCCTTTTTCAGATGCCAGACCGTATCCCCGGTAATAGTCCCCCCATCCACGAACACATCAGTGTTGTTGTCCTGAAAATCCGACGTATTGTCGTCGAAAGACGTGTTGATGCCGAGCCGCACCCCATAGTTGTTGTTGGAAAAGGTATTGCCCGAGGAAATAAATTCGCTGTAACCCGATGCGATGCGCAGGCCGTCGCCGCTTGTGTGATGAATCCGGGTGTTTTTCAGGGAAAGCGCGCCGGTCCCGGTTTTCAAAATCCCGGCATTGGCCGAATACCCCCCATAGCCGATGTCGCACCAGTCAAAGTCGGCCGAGCCGCTGTTCTGGACACCGATCACCCACCACCAGTCCGGTGCTTCCGTGGTGCCGGTAAAGGTAATGGGACTGGCCGACGTGCCCACGGCGGACAGGGTCCCGTCCACCCAGAGCCCCTTAAACTGGCCGAACTTCACGACTGTCCCGGGTTCGAGGGTCAGGGTGGCGCCCTCGGCCACCGTGACGTTGCCGGTCACCACAAACGGATTGCCCGCCGGGCACCAGGTCAGGTTTGCATTGATGGTGCCGCCGGCAACGCCCACGCCTCCCGCGCCGTTTCCGCTGAAGGTGTTGCCCGTGTACATCAGGGAATCATTGATTTCCTGAAAGATTCCATAGGTGCCGTTATTGGTAAAGGTGCAGCCGGTTGCGGAAACGGGGCCCGATTTCATGTACAGCCCGGACCAGATATTATCAATAAAACTTGATTGCGATACCGTGGTCGCACCGGTGCTGTTTTCCACCACCAGGCCGTTGCCGTGAATATGGGACAGGGTACACCCGGTCATTGACAGATCACCGGAGCCGGTCTTGTAAACCCCCACGTCACTCGAGTATCCGGCATAGCGTATCGTGCACCCGGAAAGGGTTGCCGAGCCGGCATTCTGAACATTGATCTTCCACCACCAGTCGGGCGCCGGAGCGCTGGCATCCGCGTTTCCATCGGCGTCCCCGCCCACGGTATCATCGCGCCAGTCCGTAAAATAAACCGGTTCAGTTGATGTGCCGGCAACCTCCAGCACACCGTCGATCCAGAATCCCACATACTGCTTCGGCTTGACCACCGTGCCGGCCTTGATCGTCAACGCGCCGGTTTCGCCCACGGTAATGCTGCCGCTGACATAAACGGAATAATCCTTTTTCAAATGCCAGACCGTATCCCCGGTAATAGTCCCGCCATCCACGAACATATCAATGTTGTTGTCCTGAAAATCCGACGTATTGTCGTCAAAAGACGTGTTGATGCCCAGACGCACTCCATAGTTGTTAGTGGAAAACGTATTGCCCGAGGAAATAAAATCACTGTAACCTTCGGCAATGCGCAGGCCGTCACCGCTCGTGTGATGAATCCGGGTGTTTTTCAGGGAAAGCGCACTGGTCCCGGTTTTCAAAATCCCGGCACCCGCCGAATACCCGCTATAACCGATGTCGCACCAGTCAAAGTCGGCCGAGCCGCTGTTCTGGACACCGATCGCCCGCCACCAGCCCGGTGTTTCCGTGGTGCCGGTAAAGGTAATGGGGCTGACCGACGTGCCCACGGCGGACAGGGTCCCGTCCACCCAGAGCCCCGTATATTGGCCGAACTCCACGACCGTCCCGGGTTCGAGGGTCAGGGTGGCGCCCTCGGCCACCGTGACGTTGCCGGTGACCACAAACGGATTGCCTGCCGGGCGCCAGGTAAGGTTTGCATTGATGGTGCCGCCGGCAACCCCCACACCTCCCGCGTCGTTTCCGCTAAAGGTGTTGCCGGTGTACATCAGGGAATCATTGATTTCCTGAAAGATTCCATAGGTGCCGTTATTGGTAAAGGTGCAGCCGGTCGCGGAAGCGGGGCCCGATTTCATGTACAGCCCGGACCAGGTGTTTTCGGTAAACACTGACCGGGGAAGCATTACCTCGCCGGTGCTGCTGTCCACTTTCAGACCATTGCCCTGGGTATGAGAAACCGTGGAATCGTTCATTTCCAAATCACCTGAGCCGGTCTTATAAACGCCTACATTGTCCGAGTATCCGGCATACCGGATAGTACAATAATCGAAAACCGCACTTCCGCTGTTTTGAACATAAATCGCTTTCCACCAGCCCGGGACCGGGACGCTGGCATCCGCGTTTCCATCGGCGTCCCCGCCCACGGTATCATCCCGCCAGTCCGTAAAATAAACCGGTTCAGTTGATGTGCCGGCAACCTCCAACACGCCGTCGACCCAGAATCCCACATACTGCTTCGGCTTGACCACCGTGCCGGCCTTGATCGTCAACGTGCCGGTTTCGCCCACGGTAATGCCGCCACTGACATAAACGGAATAATCCTTTTTCAAATGCCAGACCGTATCGCCGGTAATGGTTCCCCCGTCCACATGCAGATCCACATTATTATTCTGAAAATCCGATGTATTGTCATCAAACGAGGTGTTGATGCCCAAATGCACCCCATAGTTGTTATTGGAAAACGTATTGCCAGAGGAAACAAATGTCCCGTAACCGGCGGCAATGCGCAGCCCGTCACCACCATGATCATGAAGCGTTGAATTTTTAAGGGTCAGGGAACCGGTGCCGCTTTTTAAAATTCCAGCGTTATCGGAATACCCGGCATACCCGATATCACACCAGTCAAATGTCGCTGTTCCATTGTTCCGGATGATGATTCCCCACCACCAGTCAGATCTTTCCGTCGTGCCCGTAAATGTAATGGGACTGGCCGACGTGCCGGGCGCGGATAAAGTGCCGTCCACCCAAAGTCCTTTATTGTCTCTGAATTGCACCACCACCCCCGGCTGAAGGGTCAGCGTCGCGCCCGCGGCCACGGTGATTTGATCCGTCACCACATAGGGACTTTCAGCCGCGGTCCATGTCCTGCTGGTTGAAATTGTGCCGTAAACATCGGTTGCCAGGGCATTTGAAAAAACACCGGCCACAACTGCCATTGCCGCCAAAACAACAGTGAAATAGCGTTTCATTTTTTGTTCTCCCCAAAAAACCAATCCAAATAATGTTTTATAATATTGCCCTGTAATCCGAGTAACTGCATGTGAGAATGAGGCAGGGGTGCCTCAAATCATCTTCAGACAGGGATTCATATTTCGACATGCCGGTGTCCGGTGTCGGGATATGAATCCCGATCTACAAAAAACTGGTCAAGATCATTTAATGACTATCGATTCCCGCACTGGTTTGCAGGGCCCGGATGGCTTCAATCAAACCGATTTTACCATCATCATTGGTATCCCACTCCAGCATCTGGTTCACCATCAAATCCATATCTTCCTGGGTGTAAATGCCGGTTCCGCCGCCCGGGCAGCCGGTGCTGTCCACAAATGAACCCGCAGGTGTGGCCGGACAATTGTCCCAGTCATCCGGCACTCCGTCATTGTCCGTATCCGGGCAGTTGCAGCCGGCCTGACCGCCGCCGCCAGTATAGATTTTAACATTATCCAGATATCGGGGTGAACCACTTGATCCCATGGCCCATAAGCGTATTTTGGTGGCATCAAAGGTACCTGCCGGAATGGCGGGAGTGGTTATTGTCTGGTTTTCTTCATTTGTGAAAGCAAACGTGATATTGCCATTGTTGTAGGTCAATACCGCGGTTCCTTTGTATGGCAGCACTGTTGAATCAAGTTCATAGAGATAGCCGTCATCATTAATACAGGACCATGTGGTTGAACCATATGGCTCGGTCAATGAAGGGGCGATCCCCACATTAATGCTGTCTTTGGCAGTGAGGCCGTAACGCAGTCTTACAATCCCGGCGGCATCGCGAGCCGCTGTGAATTCAATGACAAAATCAAGACACTGGTTGCTTCCGGAAATCCTTTCCAGGTCCACTTCAACGCGAATGGTGCTGCCGGCGTAAGACGCTTTGGTTTCAATGTAGTCATATGCCTGGGTCGCTGTTGCCATGCCGCTGATTATGGATAGGGTGGGACCGCCGGGGTTCAGAGCGGTATTGGTGCCTGTGATCCAGTTAGTGGATAAATTGCCGCTGAAATCATCCGACAGTACAATTTGTTCCGCGCCAAAACAGAAAGCCGGAACTAAAAAAATGCATAGCCCCATTGCAAATAAAAGCAACCTAAAAACATTTTTCATTTTGCTACCTCCCTTTACCTTACCCTTTTTGATAGTATGAATCGCATCAAACATAAGCTCCCTGAAACACTTTATCGGTTTCATCATTCATCTATTATTATATGGTTATCTGCTTCTCTCAAGCTGCCGTGTTTTTATCGGGATCGAAATCGGGATCGGATTCGATAGCGATTTCGATACCGATACCGATTTCGATGGCTGAACTTGAGCGAACCGGATAAACATTTATTATTATTGGTGATTGATGATTGTGCCAGTAGGGGCGAATGGTATTCGCCCTGGAACGACATTCGCCCTGGAATGGCATCCACTCACTCCCTGTCAACCGCAAAAGAGCGTCGTTCATTACGCAAGGGTCCAGGGACGCCGTACTTGCCAACATACCTTGATGCTATTTTTTGTAGGTCGGGATTCATATCCCGACACCGGAATGTCGGGATATGAATCCCGACCGGAAAAGATAGGGTTGGCCGGGGCTAAGCCCGGATATGGGCGCGCTGACCGATACGGCAGCAGTGCCGGCACCGGCCTGGGTCGGTGAGAATATTGGCGGTATGGAATCCGCGCCCCGGGCAAAAGGGAGATGCCATGCAAAAATAAAAACCAAAAAAATGACCATTAAAGGACGCGTCAGTCTTTTCATGACACTCCCCGCTCTCCATTAAATTGAACCTAAAATCAGGACACTCATTTTTAAAACCAGGAAACCAGTTATTGGTCAAAAAATTTTTGATTATGAAACTATTTTAGCGGAATCAGAAGATAAAGCGCAACTTAATTTTATCAATCTGGCTATTCACTTCCCTCAAGATCGGATACTCTGGTTCGTAGTGACGCCGTAAGGCGTTACATTGTATGCTCTCACGGGCACAAATGGCCATGAAGCAAGGCCAAATGGATAGCTTGAGTTAAGTTGATGCTGTAATCTGCATAAAACCAGCAGTCATTACGAGAAGTGAGGAACGAACGACGAATTAATCTTCCTGTTTTCAGGAGATTGCTTCGGTCGTACCGTCCTTGCCGCGGCTTCAGCTGGCTCGCAATGACAGAACTTGATCGAACTGGATATGCAAATATTTTATTATGAATGATTTCCAATTTTTGATATATTCGTCCCATTCGCTTTCAATTAAATTTCATGCCTTTAAACAAAGACGCGGTCTGCGGTATATATATGAAAGAACGAATATTTACAGATACCTCCAATTTTTTCGGCATCGACTATGGCGATATCATTCATGTGGGGGGAAAACGCTTTCTCATCAAAGGCCATGAGCGGGAAGAACGCTTCGGCCTGGATGAGCCCAAATTCTGGGTGAAAAAAGCCGTGGATCTAGAGACCGGTGAGCGCAAAATCATCAAGCTATCGTTTTTTGAATCCTTTGAAACCCGCATCGGCCAGGTCCGGATTCCCTGCTTCCGGCACCCGGACAAGGAAGCCCGGGTCCTGGCGCTGGTGAAGGATCATCCCCATTTCATGCACGGCACGGCTTTTCACGATGAAAAAGGCAATAGTGTGCGGGTGCTGGACATCGTGAACGGCAAAAATTTTTACAGATACATCAATTCCATTGATCTTGACCACCGCCGGTATTTCAAAGAAATGCTGCCGAACATTCTGAAAAATCTCATGGCTGCCTTTGAATCCCTGCGCCTGCTGCATCAAAACGGGCTCAAACACGGCGATATCCGCAATGACCACATTATCATCGAAGCGACCACCGGCAATTACGTGTGGATTGATTTTGACTATGATTTTGATTCCGTGGAAAATCCCTTCAGCCTGGATCTCATCGGCCTTGGCAATATCCTGACCTATGCCATCGGCAAAGGATTCCACAATTTAAAGGAAAAAGAAGACGCGGGCGGCAATCTGCTGTACCGGGAGCTGATCAAAAAAGTCGTGCCTGAGGATTTTTCCATTGTTCACCAGTGGCGCTTCATGAACCTGCAAAAGCTCTACCCCTATATTCCGGCCGGGCTCAACAATATTCTTGCCCATTTCACCCTGGGCGCGGATGTGTTTTACGAATCCGTGGATGAAATTGTAGCGGATTTAAAGACGTGTTTGTACGGGGATTTTTGTAATGTTTGACGGCATTATTGCCGCCGTATGAACCAATAAAAAATTCCTGTTTATAATATTTTTTATCCCGCAGAGACGCTGAGGCGCAGAGATTTTTTCTCTGCGAGCTCTGCGGCTCAGCGGGATACATTTTTTTTGAGATGCACTTATTTGGAAGCTATCAGCAACGTAGGCCGGGTTTCTTACCCGGCAATGAACGATATTTTTGTCGGGAATGGAATCCCGACCTACTTTCGCAATCGATAGCGATACCGATACCGATTTCGATTTTCGATTTCGATTTCGAAACCAGAACTTGAGAAGCGGATAGTCGCAGGCCGGGACTCAAACCCCGGCGATTAAAAATTTTTTGCCTCCAGCGCCTCCCACCGGGAGTAGGCTTTTTCCAGCAAATGTTCCAGCTCATCGTGACGGGCCTTGATGCGGGCGATCTCCGCGCCGTCTGTTTTGTAAAAATCAGGAGATGCCATTTTTTCAAAAATCTGAGCCTGCGCTTTTTCCATTTCTTCTATTTCATGGGGCAAATCCGCAAGCTCCCGCTTTTCCATAAACCCGAGTTTGCTGGTGGAAGATCTGTTTAAGGACTTGGGAGCGATTTTTTTGCTGGCCGGCGATTTATCGGGTTTTTTAGAAAGAACCGGCACGTCTTTTTTCTGGCGCAGCCAGTCGTCATAACCGCCGATAAATTCCTCCACCCGGCCATTTTCGGAAAACACCAGGGTGCTGGTCACCACATTGTTTAAAAACGCCCGGTCATGGCTCACCAGCAGCAGGGTGCCGTTGTATTCCAAAAGCAGCTCTTCCAGAAGCTCCAAAGTTTCAATATCCAGGTCATTGGTGGGTTCGTCCATGACCAGCACATTGGACGGCCGGGTGAACAGCCGGGCCAGGAGCAGTCGGTTGCGCTCCCCGCCGGAAAGGGTTTTCACCGGACTTCTGGCCCGGTCCGGGGAAAACAGAAAATCCTTGAGATACCCGATAATGTGCCGCCGCCGGCCGCCGATATCAATGAAATCCTTGCCGTCCGCCACATTATCGGCCACAGTCTTTTCCGGATCCAGTTGCTCCCGGGTCTGATCAAAATAGGCGATTTCAAGATTTACGCCGTGCTTCACCGTGCCGCTGTCCGGAGCGAACGACTCGAGCAGCAAGCCAATCAGTGTGGTTTTTCCGGCGCCGTTGGGACCGATGATCCCCACCCGGTCCCCCCGCATGATGGTGGTGGAAAAATCCGTGACCACGGGTTTTTCATCGTAGGCAAAACAAAGATTTTCTGCCTCCAGAACCAGTTTGCCCGTGCGCTCGGCTTCCTGGAGCACCATTTTGGCGGTCCCGGCCCGCATCCGCCGGTTCCGCCGCTCTTCGCGCATTTTCAAAAGCGCCCGCACCCGGCCTTCATTCCGGGTGCGCCGGGCCTGCACTCCCTGCCGTATCCAGGCTTCTTCAACTGCCAGTTTTTTGTCAAACTGATGATGGTGTTCCGCTTCAGCATCCGTCAATGCGGCCTTTCGCTGCAAAAACGCCTGATAGCCGCAGGCCCAGGACGTGATGCGGGCCGTATCGATTTCAATGATCCGGTTGGCGATTTTTTCCAGAAACCGCCGGTCATGGGTCACAAATATGAGGGTTTTGCTGAATTTTATGAGCATGGATTCCAGAAGATCAATGGACGGGATGTCCATATGGTTGGTGGGCTCGTCCAGCAGCAGCAAATCCGGATTTGCGCAAAGGGCACGGGCCAACAAAACCCGGCGCCGGACACCTGCGGAAAGATTTTCGCATTTTGCTTCAGGATCCAGTTCCAGGCGCGTCAGAATCTGGCTGACATATGCCTGCTGCTGCCACAGATTTCCATCGGCGGCCCGGTTCCCGGTTAAGTCCTCGGTCAACTCCCCGGTCAGCTCCCCGGCATCCGGCAGGCTTCCAGCACCGGTGGCAGCAGCGTCAAAAACCGTTCCGCACATATCCGACGGAATCTCCTGGGGAAGATATGCCACACGCAGGCCGGGCTGGCGAAAAATCTCCCCCTGGTCCGGTGTCACCGCCCCGCGCATGATATTTAACAGCGTGGATTTGCCCTCCCCGTTTCTGCCCACCAGGCAGGCCCGGTTCCCGGCTTCAACATGAAGGCTGACCTGGTCGAACAACAGCTGACCGCCAAACCCCATGCTCATATTTCGAATGCTTAAAATTGCCATACCTGAATATGCGTAATTCGTCGATATCAAATAGAATTTTTAAATCCGGTTCGTTCAGGCGCTCTGTTTTTTCGGGATCGGGATCGGGATCGGGATCGATTTCGATACCGATACCGATAGCGATACCGATGTATATAACCAAACTGAGGGAAATGGAAGCAGTGAATTTTTATCCAAGCATGCGGCTATGCAGTGGCTTTACGCTTTATTTTCCGGCGGGCCGGTTTTCTTTTTTGCCCTGGACGAAGGATGCCGACGGCGGTTCTTTTGGGGCGCCTTTCCGGCGCTATCCCCGGCCGAGCGGGTTTGCCGGCGCGACGGGCTTTTCTTTTTCCTGGGCATCACCGCCTCCGGCATGATCAGCCAATCATCTTCGGGCACAATGCAGTCCAGCTTCCGATCCATAAAGGCTTCGATATCCGGCAGGTAAAACGCGTCATCATCGTCGGCAAAACTGATGGACGTTCCGGTGGCCCCTGCCCTGCCCGTGCGGCCGATGCGGTGAACATAATCCTCAGGATCATGGGGCAGTTTGAAATTGATCACATGATCCATCCCTTCAATATGGATCCCCCGGGCCACCACATCCGTTGCCACAATCACCCGGATTTTGCCACTTTTAAATCCGTCCAGCCGTTCCACCCGTTTTTTCTGGGGCACGTCGCCGGTCAGAATCGAACACCGGATGCCGTACCGGGTCAGCATTTCGGCCAGCCGGTTCACTTCATCCCGGCGGTTGCAGAAAATCAGCACCCGCTCCAGGTTCTGCCGGGCAATCACATTATACAGCAGGGCGAATTTCTGTTTGGCCGTGACAATATACACCACCTGGTCCACAGTATCCACAGCGATCTGCTCCGGTTCAATGTCCACGGTCACGGGGTTGCGGGTCCAGCTGTTGGCCAGGCGGATGATGGTATCGTTTAATGTGGCGGAAAAAAGCAGGGTCTGGCGTTTTTCTTTGGGCGGGGTGCTGTAGATGATTTTCCGCACATCCGGAATAAACCCCATATCCAGCATGCGGTCCGCCTCATCCAGAATCAGCACTTCCACTTTTTTCAAATTCAGATCCCGGCGGCGCTGGAAATCCAATAACCGGCCCGGCGTGGCCACGATGATATCCACGGGTTTTCCGGCCAGCAGCTTTCGCTGCTTTTCATAATCCATGCCGCCAAACACGGAAATGATGTTAAGATTGCAATATTTACCGATCTGCCGGGCTTCTTCGGATATCTGAAGAATCAGTTCCCGGGTGGGGGCAATGATCAGCACCCGGGGGGTGCCCGCGCTTCTTTTGCCCGAAAGCGGCTGGCTGAGGAGCCGGGTCATCACCGCAATCAGAAATGCCGCGGTTTTTCCGGTGCCGGTCTGGGCTTTGCCAAAAGCATCTTTGCCGCTCAAGGCACTTGGCAGAATTTCCGCCTGAATCGGCGTGCAATACGCAAACGAGAGATCTGAAATGCCGTGCATCAAGGCCTCGGGCAAATCAAAATCATGAAACCGGGTTTTGTCGTCCGTCTCTGGCACTTTGAACTGCCGGACAGACCAGTTGTCATCTTTTGGCAGCATTTCATCAGCCGCCACCGCATCCTGGGATGCCGCGGCTTTTTCCGATCGCCCGCCTGAGGGATTGCTTCTTATTCCAGGCGTGCCGGATGTGGGTTTGTTTTTCATAGGCATGGGGTTATTTAAAAATTCTCCTTTTGTTTTGTGGCACGGATGCCGCTTTTTATGCGTAAAAATCAACAAATACCAGAAAACAAAGAAAATCGCGAGGATTTTATGAAATGTTAATGAATTGTAATATGCTTCATCCTGCAGGGACGCAGAAAATTTTTCAAAGGACTCAGGTACCGTCAGAGTTTTGCACAGATTCGTCTATTCGTCAGGGAGTTCCAAACAGACGGAACACCCTGACCTACAAAAGAAACCTTTCTCGCAGCGTAGGTCAGGGTGCGCGAAGCGTTCCCTGACAAACACGGAAGCTTCGGCCATTAATTGAGCGGCATGGCTATTGCAAACCGCTTTTGCGCAACGCCTCGGCCAGCGCGCCCGTGGCAGCGGGTTTGGCCGAAGCGGATCTGGCCGGAGCGGATCTGGCCGGAGCGGATCTGGCCGGCGCCTGCCTGGCGGATTTTCCAGGCTTTTTTCCGGTTTTTTCCTTGTTTGTTTTGGACTGATTCCGGTCTGCAAGTCCGTCCGGCCCGGACGGACTCGAAACCGCATCCGCCCGCATGGAAAGAGAAATCCGGCGCCGGTCCATATCCACCGCCAGCACCGTGACCCGCACTCGCTGGCCCACCTTGACCACATCCGCCGGATTCTTTACAAACCGGTCCGCCATCTGGCTGATGTGCACCAGGCCGTCCTGATGCACGCCGACATCCACAAACGCGCCAAATGCCGTGATATTGGTGACGATGCCGGGGAGTTTCATGCCCGGCAGCACATCGGTTATCTTTTCAATACCGTCGGCAAAGGCAAATTCCTCAAACTTTTCCCGGGGGTCCCGGCCCGGCCGGGCCAGTTCATCCATAATATCTTTTAACGTCGGCAATCCCACGGCATCGGAAACATATGCTGCCACATCAATTTTGCTCCGGATTTCCGCGCTTTTTATCAGATCTTCCACCGCAGCCCCCAGATCGTTTGCCATGGCAGCCACAATATGGTAGCTCTCCGGATGCACCGCACTGGCATCCAGGGGATTTTCCCCGTCAGGAATCCGTAAAAACCCGGCGCACTGTTCAAAGGCTTTCGGTCCCAGCCGGGGCACGTCCAGAAGCTGGCGCCTGGACGCAAACGATCCGTTCTGTTCCCGATGCGCCACAATATTTTTTGCCACACCGGCGTTCAACCCGGACACATAGGTCAACAACTGGGCACTGGCCCGGTTGAGATCCACCCCCACGCGGTTCACACAGCTCATCACCACGTCATCTAACGATTGCTTGAGCGCCGCCTGATCCACATCATGCTGGTACTGGCCCACCCCAATGGATTTGGCATCGATTTTCACCAGCTCGGCCAGGGGATCCATGAGCCGCCGGCCAATGGACACGGCCCCGCGTACCGTGAGATCAAGGTCTGGAAATTCCTCCCGGGCCACTTCAGACGCGGAATAAATGGAGGCCCCGCTTTCATTGACCATCACCACCTGCACCGGCCGGTCAAAGGCAATGGCTTTGACCGCGGCTTCGGTTTCCCGGCCGGCCGTGCCGTTTCCCACGGCAATGGCGTCCATGTCAAATTCCTTGCATAATGTTTTAATCTTTCGGATTTCTTCATGCTGCCGGGTTTCGGACATATGCAGAAATACCGTATCATGGTGAATCAGCTTGCCCTGCCGGTCCAGACACACCACCTTGCATCCGGTGCGGAATCCCGGATCAATGCCCATGACCCGACGCGCCCCCAAAGGCGGGGCCAGCAGCAGCTGGCGCAGGTTGTCCGCAAACACGGCAATGGCCGCCTGATCAGCTTTTTCCTTGGCATGGAGCCGGACTTCGGTTTCCATGGACCGGGACAAAAGCCGCTTGTAAGCATCTTTTGCCGCCAGCCGCACCTGGTCCCCATCCGTTCCGTCATTGGTTACAAACAGGTTTTCAATCAATTCCATGGCCGCATCTTCATCTGGCAAAATCCGCAATATCAGGATTTCCTCGGATTCGCCCCGGCGCATGGCCAGCATGCGGTGGGACGGGACCGCGATCACGGGTTCCTGCCAGTCAAAATAATCCCGGAATTTCGCGCCCGGCTCCTCCATGCCCGGAATCACCCGGCAGGATATCACCGCCTTTGTGAAAAAAAGCTCCCGCATCCGGGCCCGGACATCTTCATTTTCATTGATGATTTCCGCAATAATATCCCGGGCCCCGGCAAGGGCTTCTTCAATGGACGCAACTCCTTTTTCCGCATCCACATAATCGGCAGCCAGGATCTCCGGATCGTTGCCGGTCTGCTCAAAAACAGCGAGCGCCAGGGGTTCCAGGCCTTTTTCCCGGGCCATGGTGGCACGGGTCCGGCGCTTGGGTTTATAGGGCAGATAGATATCTGAAAGCGCGGTGGCCGTATCCGCGGCCATGACTTTTTCCCGGAGCGCGTCGGTGAGATGCCCGTGCTTTTCAAGGGAATTTAAAATCATCGCCCGCATGTCTTCCAGCTCGCGAAGCTGTTGCAGGCGGTCCCGCACCGTCATGACAACCACTTCATCGAGACTTCCGGTGGCCTCTTTCCGGTACCGGGCAATAAACGGGATGGTCGACCCGTCGGCCAGCAGATCGGCCACGGCCTTTATCTGGCGGGCATCTATGTTCTGCTCATGGGCGATTTTCGAAATAAACAGCGGGTTCATTTCCGATATGGTCATATGCTTTCCTTTTTAATGGTTTTGCGGCAAATTATCCACCCCCGGGGTCTTTGTCAAGCAAACCTTCCGGCAAAGCCGGCAGGTCGGGATTCATATCCCGACAATTGAATCACACCGCCGCCACACTGAAGGTTGAATTTGACACACGTGACGGCAGGGATGCCGTCTTGCAGCAACATCCATGAAGGGTTTGAGATTAATGCGAAAAAAATTGAGGAAAAACCGGATAAGAAAATCAGACAAACACAAAAGGAACGGATCGATGTCGGGATATGAATCCCGACCTACGACTTCCCGGCACTTGTAGGCCGGGTTTCACAACCCGGCATTGACCCATCGCCTTGAAAACCGGGTTTCACAACCCGGCATTGACCCAATTGCCTTGAAAACCG